>JADMJS010000001.1:0-57605 GCA_018780435.1 Myxococcales bacterium | reverse complement strand
ACAGCGCTGACAGTTCCGACGCGACGGACAGCGCTGACAGTTCCGACGCGACGGACAGCGCTGACAGTTCCGACGCGACGGATGGCGCTGACAGTTCCGACGCGACGGATGGCACCGACGGCACGACCGACGCGACGGACGGCACCGACGGCGCCGTCTGCGCCAAAGCCAACGCGGACTACCTGGCGGCGGCGGGCGCACTGAACACCTGCACGACCGGCGCTGACTGCGAATGGGTGACCCACCCCGTCTGCGGGCAGGGGTGCGCGGTCGCGGTAAACGCCACGGCGGACCAGTCCGCGCTCGAGGCGGCGTGGCAGGCCTTCTCCTCGGGTGGCTGTGTGCCGGACCCGATCGTCCCCGCGTGTTGCGATCTCGCGCCGCCGCAATGGGGCTTCGGCTGCGACCAGGGTAAGTGCACACCTTGCAGCTACCAGTGCGCACTCGACTGCACCTGCAAGAAGGACGCAGTCGGGTGTGACCTGCCCGTCTGCGAGGACGAAGGTTGCCCCGCGCTCGTGGCGGCCGTCGAGGCCGAAGTCGGGAAGAGCCAGAACTGCCAGAAGACCGCCGACTGCATGCGCTTCGAGCATCCCATCTGCGGGACCATCGGCTGCTATCAGCGCGCCGTCGCCAGGGCGGCGGATCTGACCACGCTGAGTGCGCTCGCACAGGCCGCACAGGACGCTCTCTGCGAGCCTTTCCACTGCGGGTGTGGCCCCGTGGGCGAAGGCGTCTGCCAGGCCGGTAAGTGTGTCCTGTGCCCAGGGCCCGACTGCCAGACCGACTGCGACGCGCTCCTCGGTCAGCTGCAAGCCGTCGTGGCCGAGAACGCCGCTTGTACGAACAACGCGCTGTGTGTGAAGGTCGACACCAACCTCTGCGCCGTACCCGGACTCGGCTGCTACGCCGTCGGCATCGCGCAAGGCGACGGCATTCAGGCTCTGACGGGCCTGCTTGAGCAGTACTCGAAGCTCGGCTGCCCCACCTCGGACTGTGACTGCGCGCCACCGACGGACGCGACCTGTACGGCCGGAAAATGCACGGCCTCGGGGCAGTGACCGGTCACACCGGGGCCACCTGCTGGCCATGACACCACCTCCAATCTTCACGTAGGCTTGACATGACCCTTCGACTCTCACTACTCGCCCTCGCCTTCATCGCAGCCTGCAGCACCGACTCGTCGAAGGGCGCCCGCTCTGGCGCCGACGTCACGACGACCGACACGACCGTAGGCGACAGCACCGACGGGAGCGACGGCACCGACGGCACTGACGGGAGCGACGGCACCGACGGGAGCGACGGCACCGACGGGAGCGACGGCACCGACGGGAGCGACGGCACGGACTCGGACCAGACGTCCACTGGCCAGGGCGCCGTCAGCAGCGGCGGCACCTATCAGGGCGATCTGACCGGCCTCGGCGACGGTCTCAACCTCGGTGAGACCGCGACAGCGTCGCTCGTCGTCTCGCTGGCAGCCGGTGGCACGCCCGGTAACATCGCCATCGAGGCGAGCTTCATTCACCAGGGGATGGGCCATGGAGGTCCGAAGGCCCCGAAGCTGACCGGAGGAGCGGACGGCGTGTACACCGTCGCGGATCTGGTCCCGTCGATGGCCGGGACCTGGGAGCTACGTCTGGAGATCACGGGCCCGACGGGTATGGAGACCATGACGTTCGAGATCGTCGTGATTCCATGAAGCCGACGCGTGTCATCTTCATGCTACTAGTCGGCGGTGCGCCGTGGATCGGCTGTACGGGCCACGACGATGCCATCCACCCTGAGCCGCACGACGCCCACGCGGAGGAGGCCAGCGACACGTCCCATTCGGGAGACGCTCACGCGGACGAGCTGGTCCTGACCGAGGCCGAGATCCGCTTCGGCTGCTTGCCGATGGGGACGGGCGAGGCCGCCCATGTCATGTGCAACCACGGGCATTCACTGAGCTTTCGCTCCGAGAACCTGTACGAGCGCTACGAGTATCTGACGACGCTCGGCAGGACCGACCTTACCGAAGCCAACCTCATGATGGGGACGGGAGCCATGGCCGGCATGGACGGCGAGTCGATGCTGCCCGATCCGCTCACGCCACTCCTCGAGGCCAAACTCGGCGAGCGCGTGCGCATCCGGCTCCTCTCCTACGGTCCGGAGATGCACGACTTCCACGTCCACGGGCATGTGTGGAAGGAGGGCACGATCTGGAAGGACACGGAACCGCTCATGCCGGCGCAGGTCTACGACGGCGTCGAGTTCCATGCGGGCGCCGGCGCCGACGACCCGACACCGCGCTCGGGGCCCGGCGACTGGATGTATCACTGCCACGTCGAGCCCCACATCGCGTCGGGCATGTGGGGGCTCTTCCGGGTGCACGAGACCGGTGATGACGGTGGTCTCGTGCAGGGGCGTTACGCGGACGAGCTCCCGCCGCCGGTGGGTGGCCCCGACCAGACCGTCGACGTCTGGCTGGTGGCAGCCGAGGTCCCCGTCGGTGTCACGCGGGAGTTCATCCCGGGGATGGACGGGCTCATCACGGTCGAACGGAAGGCTCGGATTTACGTGCCGCTGCCGGACGAGGCCGCCTTCACGGCGGCGACGGCTCAGTCTATTCGCGAGCGCGTGGATCCAGAGCAAGTGCAGCCCGCGGCGCTGGTCGTCCGGCTCGGCACGCGGATGCGTATCCACTTTCGGAACGTGATGGCGGAGGCCCCGGCGACCCTGCACCCGCACGGTGTGGCCTATGCCGTGGACCACGACGGCACTATGCCGGACGACGTGGCGTGGCCCGGTGGCGCGCCGCTCTTGCAGGAGTGGCTCGCCGACACGCCCGGGACGTGGCCGCTGCACGACCACGCCCGCACCCTTGAGAACCTTTCACGTGGGCTCTTCGGCGCTATCGTGGTCAAGACACCGGAGGAAGAAGCGCGAGTCAACCGCGACTATCTGCTCGTCTTCCACGACTTCGATATGTCCTGGTTCATGGGCTACGAGGGGGCGCCCATCGCTGGGGGCGGCCACTGACGGCGATACGTCACCTCACGTGAACTTCGACCTCGCCCAACTCGCGCCCGCCGGCTTCACCATTATCGTCGGCGCAGCGTGGTGTACCGTCTTCGTGCTCTACTTCGTCGCGGCGCCCTATGGCCGCCACGACCGCCCGGGATGGGGGCCCGGTGTACCGCAGCGAATCGCATGGCTACTGATGGAGCTCCCGTCGCTGGCGGCCTTCCTGGCGGGCTGGCTCTCGAACGGCCTCCCGAAGAACCCGCTCTCGTGGGCCCTTGGCCTCGTCTGGACCATTCACTACGGGCACCGGACCTTCCTGTACCCACTCCTGCTGCGGCCGCGCCCCGGCGCGACGATGAAGCTGCTCCTCGTGCTCATGGCCGTCGTCTTCAACGTGATGAACGGAGGGCTCAACGGGCTCTTCCTCGCTCAGGCGCTGCGTCCTGAGTGGGACCTCGCTGCGACGGTCGGGCTCTCCATCGCCGCGCTGGGTTTTGCGTCGAACTTGAAGGCGGACGCGACGTTGCGAGCCTTGCGGCGGGAGAATACCGGCTACCAGATCCCGCAGGGTGGGCTCTACCGTTGGGTATCTTGCCCCAACTATCTGAGCGAGCTGGTCGAGTGGACTGGCTTCGCCATTGCCGCGGCGTCGCCCTTTGGATGGTCGTTCGCGATCTTCACCGCAGCGAACCTCGTGCCGCGCGCTGTCGCGTCGCACCACTGGTATCGCACGACCTTCCTGGACTACCCAACAGAACGGCGCGCCATCATCCCCTATGTGCTGTGAGGCGGAGTGGCTTCACCCGCCGACCACCCCGCCGTCGGAACGCCGGATGGCGACGACGGCCGGTCGCGGCGGGAGCTTCGGATCCTCATCGGGGAAGCGTGTGCTGGGGTTCTCCCAGGTCGAGCCGGCGCCGGGGTGCTGGATCGACACGAAGAGCGTTCGACCGTCCGGCGTGAAACACGGGCCCGTGGCTTCGGCTCCCGTTGGGACTGACGCGAAGCGCCGTGTGGTGGCGGTGTCTTGGGGGCCTGAGAGATCGAGCATCCAGATTCCGTCGGCGACGCCGCTTCGATATTCGGCGCCGTCACTCGTGAGCCAAAGCCGGCCGGATGGGTCGAGCGTGCCGTTGTCGGGGCACACGACGACGCCGTCAGCGCTCGCGGCTGGCGCGCCACCGAGCCCGGCCGCGGAGCGCTGAGCCGCGTCGAGACGCGGGTCGTCGCCGTAAAGAAGGACGTCCCAGGTGGCGGCCGCGGCGGCGTGATCGGGGCCGCGCGAGCTCGCGACCGGCGTGATGACCAGGACGTGGCCGTAGGGGTTCATGGGACGGGGCGAGCCGGGCGCTACTTCGCTGCGTTCGTCGTTCGAGGTGAGCATCACGAAGATGCGGCCATCGGGGTGGGCGACGACGTCCTCGGGGCGGTCGAGCGGCGTCGCACCGACGAGCGCCGCGGCCCGCCGAGCGTCGATGACGACGTCTCCCTGATCGCGGAACCCGGCGGCCACGGAGAGGGGGCCCTGTCCGGCCACCAGGGCACGCCACTCGAGGGAGCCAGACTCCGTGAGGTGGGCGACGCTCAGGATACCTTCTGTCAGCAGCGTTCGCGCGGCGGCCCCGTGGTGACGGGTCGGGTCGTAGGCATCTCGTGAGACCCAGCGATAGAGATATTGAAACTTCTGGTCGTCGGCGCTGAAGACAACGACCTGCCCGGACGGTGCGAGGACCGTGGTGGCGCACTCGTGTTTGAAGCGGCCGAGCGCGGAGTGTTTGACCGGCGGTATGCGTGGATCGCGCGGATCGATCTCGACAATCCAGCCAAAGCGATTGAATTCGGCGGGCTCCTTGGTCAGGTCGAAGCGTGGGTCGGCCTTCCACCACGCGAAGGCCGGCGTCATGGAGAGACCGAAGGACGCAGCGGTCTCGGCGTCGCGGCCCAGCGTCTCGGGGGTACCACGGAAGAACTTCTCGATGTTCTCCTCGGCCGTGAGAACCGTGCCCCAGGGAGTCGTGCCGCCAGCGCAATTGGCGAGAGTGCCCACGATCTTACGAGCCTTCCGGTCCGCGCGCGTTGCGAGGCGCGGGTGGCCCGCCGCGGGACCGCTCACGAGGCAGGCCGGTCCGAGCGCGGACAGGCGCCGGTTCCGCGGCGACGACGGTCGCACCTGCCAGCCTCCGCGGGCGGAGAACGCGACGTCGAGCACGGAATGCCCAACCGCCGCCATCTGAAGGCGATGCTGCTCGCGGGTGAGGCCGGCCTCCGTCACGCCGGGGAACATGAGCCGGTCGTCGACGGTCTCGTGATTCACGCAGAGTAGGCCCGCCGTCGTGCGTTCAGCGGCGTGCGGTTCGTCCGTGAAGAACGCGAGAAAGTCGCAGTTGTAGCCGACCCGCAGCGCCTGATCGGCGGCGTCGGCGGGGAGCGGCGCCCCACCGGCGGCGACGAGCGGCGTGCCCCAGGCGGCCACCACGTGGGCCTCGTAGCCGTCTGGGAGGATGAGGCGCTTCGAGACGATTCGGCTGACTTCGGCGAAAGAGGGCGGCGGCGAGGCGGCCCGCGCGACGCGGCTCGCGCCGAGAAGCGACGCCAGGCCGCCGAGCAGTGCCCGGCGCGAGAATCGGCGAGCCACGAGGAACTCCAGAGGTGGCGCGCTCATGATCGCTCCGCACCCGGCACGCCCACGAAGTTCAGCGCCTGTCCGGACGGGCTGCCGATGAGCTCGCCGTCTCGCATCACGAGGCGCCCGCGAACGATGGTGGCCACAGGGACTCCCTGGAAAGTCACGCCTTCGAACGGGCTCCAACCGCATCGCGACGCCGCCATCTCACGAGTGAAGGTGCGGCGAGCGGCGAGATCGACGAGCGCGAGATCGGCGTCGTAGCCCACCGCGATGCGCCCCTTCCGGGCGAGACCGTAGACGCGGGCGGGGCCGGCCGCGGTCAGATCCACGGCCCGCTCCAGAGACAGCCGCCCCGCCGCAACGTGGTCGAGAATAACTGTCAGCAACGTCTGAACCCCGGGCATCCCCGACGGAGTATTCGGATATGACTGGCTTTTCTCCTCAATGGAGTGTGGCGCGTGGTCGCTACCGATGACGTCCACCAGCCCGGAGTTCACCGCCCACCAGAGCGCCGCACGGTGCTCCTCACCTCGGATCGGCGGGTTCATCTGAGCCAACGTGCCGAGCCGCTCGTAGCACTCCGGCGCCGCGAACGTCAGATGCTGTGGGGTCACTTCGAAGGACGCGATGTCCTTGTAGGCGGCGAGGAGGGGTAGTTCGCCGCGGCTCGTGACGTGCAGTACGTGCACGGGCCGCCCAACCCGGCGAGCAAGAGGCAAGAGCTGCTCGACCGCCGTGACTGCGGCGATCTCGTCACGCCACACCGGATGGTCGGCTACGACGCACGCCAGCGCACGACGCGCCTCAAGACGCCTCTCATCCTCGGCGTGAACGGCAACGCGGCGACGGCCCGAGCGGAGGACCGCTTCGAGAACGCCGAGATCGTCGACGAGCAGGCTGCCGGTCGAGCTCCCCATGAAGACCTTGATCCCGGCGGCCCCCGGCAGGCGCTCTAGCTCGCCCGTTATGTCGGCATTCTCGGGACACGCCCCAACGAAGAAGGCGAAGTCGGCCCAGGACGTTGCCTTCGCACGAGCGACCTTCCAGGCAAGCAGTTCTGCGGTGGTCGTGCTCGGCTTCGTGTTCGGCATCTCCATGAACGCCGTCACACCGCCCAGAACGGCGCTCGCACTCCCGCTCCCGATGTCCTCCTTGTGCTCAAGGCCCGGTTCGCGGAAGTGAACCTGGGTGTCGATGGCCCCCGGGAGGACATGCAGGCCGGTAGCGTCGAGCCGGTCCTCCGTCGCGGCCTCGGCGAGTGAGCCGATCGCGGCGATGCGCCCGGCACGAATGCCAACGTCAGCCCGCAGGATCCCGCCCGGCGTCACCACGCTGCCGCCGACGATCAGGAGATCGAAAGCCGGCTCACGAAGCACCGAAGTACCGTCCCCAAACCGATAAGACGTCGTCTCCCACGACGGTGCAGCGAGCGAACGCGCTGCGTCATAGAACACGGCCAGCACGGCACGAAGTGAGCCTGAAAGACGTTCCGGCTCGTGGACGAGCAGGGCCCTGACCGCGTCTGGTGCAAGCCACTCCAGTCCGGCGACCTCGCCCGGGTCGGGCAAGAACGACGGTGATGCGCCATCGGCAACGCCAGCGATGCCAGCCGTGCGTGCGGCGTAGACCGTCATGAACTCCTGCGCCGTCTCGACCGACGCGGAGAGCTTCCCAAGCCAATGCAGCGGCGGGGCATCTACCCCCAGCTCCTCACTAAACTCGCGAAGGGCCGTCTCCAGGACATCCTCGCCAGCACCAACGTGACCACTCGCCGACGCTCCCAGGAGCCCCGGGCTCTCATCCTTGGTCAACGATCGCCGCTGCATCAGAAGCCGACCGTCGCTGTGAAACAGCAGGATGCTCACGGCGCGGTGGCGAAGTCCGAGTCGATGGACCTCGGTCCTCGGAAGACGACCCACAACAACATCGCGTTCATCAACTACATCAAAGAGCTCACCGTCAGTCGTCATCGCCCCTCCGCCGCGGGGCCTCCAAGCGCCGCCCCGCGAGCATACGACACAAGCGCTGCTGACAGTTAGCCTCGGGCGTAACAGCGTCGCGGACGGTAATAGCGTCGTGGGCGCTCAGCCCCGAGCCCGGCCCCCATCCCTCAACCTCGCGTTGAAGCGTCATCGCAGAACAATTTCACTTTACCATACTTCTTTTTTCGTTAAATAACGTTACTATACAACAGCTCATCGTGGCCGCGACCTGAACCGGCTCTACTGGATGCGAACACACCACTCCAGCCGCGGCGCAAAGCCGCCCTCATGTCCTTCCGCAGTAGTCGTGTGCCTAGCTGAGAAGGGGTGGGTAGGCATTGGCACCGTAGCTACGAACCATCTTCCAGGTGCCGGCCGGAAATACCACGCCGCGATCACCGTCTCTCCATCGCTTCCAGGCGTCCACGTACGACTTGTAGAAGACGGCGAGCTCCTTCTGAGCCTCCTTCTTGGTCTCTACGTCCGTTGCCAGGATCAGGTCCGAACCGCCATCCTCGCCATGATCCTCCTCGGCGATGCCCTGGAGGTCGGGGTCCGCGTTCCAGCATCGGGCACGTCCCAGGTAGCGAACCCCTTCAGCAGCGTTCTCGGCTCGTGCTTTCTCCTCGGCTTCGTGAACCGCCTGTTCGGCAAGATGGATGAACTGACCACGTTCATCTGAAGCAACCGACGGCGGTAGTTCGTACATGAGGACCCCCGTCTCTGGAAGCCCGCCTAGGAAGTCTCCGCCCAGCTTCTCGAACAAGTGGTCCGGTCTCTTCACGGCGACACCGGGACGACCGATGTGCCGGACTTGCGAGCGAATACCGGGCCAGTCGACTCCAAACTCGACGCAACCAGCCGCCACCGGGTTCGCTGCGATGTAACCGAGCGCGACGAAGATCGACCTCGGCTTCACGAGAAACTTCATGTGCACGTTGTTCCTCTCGAACACCGAGCCGCGCATCATACGAATGCGGTTCAGCCCACGAGCGAGTAGGCCATTCATCTCTTGAAGCATGGCAGGAAGCCGCGCGTCGTGATCGACGACCACGAGGTGAGCGTGATTACTTTGCCAGGTCATCGCGACCACCCCGACGCGGTACTTCACCGACATCACCGCAACTAGGTAGGTCACCAGAGCGTTGACCGCATTGCTCGGCGCAAGACGGAATCGGCGTTGGGTACACCGCAAGGTGACCATGATGATGGAACCAGGAAGGATTCGGCGTGGTGCTGTCATACCCATATACCGTCGCCGCCTCATGGTTTGTCTCACGCGACCGTCGTTTTCTCGCGGGCCGTTCGAATTTCCGGCACCAAGCCGGACCCACACATCCCTGAGCCAACCCCGTCCACCGTCTCCGACTTGGGCATGTCGGACCGACATCTAAGACTCGAAAGCGCGACAAGGGCCAACCACCGCAGTGTCCCACTTCGCAATTGGGCGGCTCGCGACCATGAGGTTGCTGTCGGAGACGCTCATGATGCGTTCCCCATATGGGCCGCACATCGTCGGCGTGAACCAACACTCGATGGCTATCGATCCAGCACCGCTCGGAATGGGCCCCCCGGACCACCCTCCAGCCTGACGAACTCGGCATCGATTCTCCATCGAGGGCAGCGGCATGGACCTCCGACGTCCCCGATCTCATCGATCTCCTCATGGACTTCGTAAAAGGCCTTAGTCAGCTCCCGGAGCGAAGAAAGCAGCGTCATGTCAGGTGCAGCCGCGACCCTAGCGCACCCGCACCGAGGTTCTCCGACCAGTAATGGGATAGCTGACAGTTCCGTCGCGAAGGTCCGAAAGCGGGCGGCTGCGGCGATCGTGTCGCGCGGCTCCACGATCCTCAGCGCCCGATTCTCCGGCCAGGGGGCCGCGAGATGCGGTGTCGCTGCGATGAGCCGTGCGCCGATAGCCGCGTACGGGCCGCAGTGGGCCAAGAGGAGCGCGGCATGAACTGTCAGCAGCGCCACTATCAGACCCAACCTAGCCCACCGTCGACCTACACCAAGCAGTCGAGCCAGTACGTCACCACCGAAGAGGGCCGGGCCCACGAGCGCCAGATTCAGGTGGCGCAAGTTCCAATCAGGTGTGACCCCTGCCGCATCGTCAAGAGTGGGTAACGCGACCTCCGCGAGCGCCGGGCTCGCTGCGATGAGCAACCAAGCCAATGCGAGGACGCCACGTCGCCCGACCTTTACCTCCGCAACTCGCTGCATCATCGCGACCGCGGTCCAGAGAGCTGCAGCCGCCGCCGACCCGAACCCGTAAGTCCACCCGAAGCCCGCCACCGTCGGAACAACTGTCAGCACCACCAGGCCCCACACCGAAGAGACGACCGTGCCGGGAGTCCACGCCGACGCGAAGTGTTGCAGGTAGTCCACGTGCGCCAGATTCTCCGCCTCCCTTAAGACGGCGAAGCGAACGCCCAAGAGCACCGCAATGACGGCCCCCGACATGAGCACCGGCGCCCACTGCGACATCACACGGCGCCACCCCCCGTCAAAGAGCAGGGAAGCGACCACCAACCCGGGCACCACGACGCCCTGCTCCTTTGACAGCGCCGCCATCGCCGTCAGCAGACCGCCGAAGACGAGCCACCGACCTCGAACGAGGACAATGACGGCACCGAGGGCCAAGATCACCATCACCTGCGTCTCTTGTGCGTTGATCCAAGAGATGGTCTCGGCGAACGCCGGGTGAACGAGGTAGAGCGCCGCAGCCAGATGCGTAGCCTGCTTCGACTGCTTGAGCTCGCGCCCCAGCGCGGCGACGAGCAGGCCCGTGACGACATGCAGAACCGCCGACATGACCCGCCACGCCCACCACACCGTCCCGAATGCGGCGTACTCTAGCCCGAACCAGAGGTTCGTCACCGGACGCCAGATGGGCTCCCGGTGATTGCCATACTCGGAGAAGAGCCGCCCGAGCGCCTCCGCATCGGTCGCGTGCGCCGAGAGCCACCGTCCGATGGCAAAGAAGTACCAGTCGTCTTCATCGAGCGGTGGATTGGGGAGTAGCCACCCCACCGCGAACGCCACGATGCCGGTCGGGACGAGCCAAGCCCACCAGGGGATCCGTCTCCCCTCCGATGCTAACGCCGTAGCGCGTCGCAGCGCCGCCACCAGGACGGCACACGCGACGACGAACGCCGCGCCGTGCCGTGGGTCCCAATTCAACGGCGTCGAGTCCGTCCCGATGACTTGAAGCGCCCAAACCCGAAAATCGCGACAACGAGGCCCACGAGTAGAAGCGCCCGCCCGGCGCCGCGACCCGAGGGCGCCGCAGAGCACCCCTCATCCAGGGTGGAGTACACTCCTGAGGACAGGTCGGTCGCAGCGTATGGCCCTATCCCACCATCACCACCCGAGTCCGGGCCCCCGCCATCGACGTTACCGCCGACGTCATCCCCCCCCGGGTTGTCCGAATCCGGGTTGCCGTCTCCGTCACCCACTTGATCTTCCGGGATGCAGACATCGAACTCATCCGGCTGCCAATCGCCGTTGCAACAGTACCCCGACGTCACGGTCTCCGATCCACACGCGCACGGTGCGTCGATCTCGGAGTTCGGCTCGCACACACACCCCTCCGCATCGACCACCAAGTTCACGAAGGCGATGTTGTTGCCTTCGCCCAGCGGATTGACTTCCGTCCCCTCCCCGATCTCATTTGATGTATCGACCACGATCCACGACTGGTAAGTCCCCGACGGCGACTCTTCACGCTGAATTACGATATCAAGGCAATCGCCAGCCGCGAGGCCGGGGTCCACGCCCGGTTCCTCTGAGCCGTAGAACACGGTCTTGTCGCCAAGGCCATACTTGGTCCCGTTGAACCCCGGGTTCTCTGGGGCGTCGTAATAAACGTCTACCGCAAAGTGCTGCGCCGCGACATCGCCGACGTTGCAGACCTTCACGGCGTAGTCGATGAGAGTGCATCGAACGAAGCCGTCGAAGTCCACCACGACCAAGTCGGGGCCGGCTGTCACGGGCGCAACAAACGACACCACCTCCGGCCCGAAGACGTTGTTGGTTTCATCGAGCTCCGTGACGTTGCCAAGGAAGTCGAGGACGACCCACGTGAGATGTTCGCCCTCCAACGGGCTATTCCAGCACACCGACACCGTCGTGGTCTCTCCCGCTGCGAGCGCGGGAATGACCACGTAGTCGGCCGGTGCGATCTCGATCGGTGCGTTGGGCGTCGTCGGCGCGACCTCCAGTGAGAAGAAGATATCGACGTCGACTGACGCCGCATCGAGCGTCCCGTCGTTCTCGACCTCAATCTCGTAACAGAGCGACGTCCCCGACGGCTGCCACTGAATCGACTTCACGGAGAGGTCCGGCCGAACGGCAGCCGCCGCGACCTCGTACGGGAAGGGCCCTTCGAGGTTGTTCTCCACCGAACACCCCGTCCCCGCGCCATCCCCATCGATCAGCAGCCACGCCTGTCGCTCGGCGTTCGGCATCCCCTTCTCGACGTGCGGCGTCAGCGACACTTCCTCGCCCGGCGCCAACGCGGGCAGCGTCCAAATGAAGTCGGGGACCTGCCCCTCGACCGGCGCCGTGATGGAGTTGAAGAATAAGTTCGCCGTCGTAGGCCCCGACGCCTTGGCGCCCAAGTTCTTCACCTTCGCGGCAAAGGTCACGTCCGCGTCTGACACCCCGACGTTGAGCAAGCTCACATCGAGATTAGGGCAGTCCGGCGACGACGAGGTGACCGTTACCGAGACGGGACCACCGATGTTGTTGTTCTCGTCCGTCTCTTCCACGAGCCCCTCGAGGTCCACCATCGCGCACCCGGTATGAGTCCCCGGCGCCAGCTTGATCAGGAGATCGACGGACGTTGTCGCCCCCGGTGCGAGCGCGGGCACATCGACGAACACGTCCCCAATCGCGTCGAGACTCACGGGCTTCACGAGCCAAGCCGCCGGTGGGCAGACGCCCCCGGGCGCGTCCACCATGACGTCCACCTTGGCGGTCGCGGGGGACGCCTCGGTACCGCCGTTTTTCACGACGGCCGTGTACTTCACCTGGGTACCGCTGGCCTGCGCCACGATCGACTCGACCCGAAGGTCAGGTCCCTTACCGGCAAGCGCAGGTACGGTCCCAGACGTCGGGCCTGCTCGATTGTTCGCGGTCTGCGCTTCCTTCGTGACCGCATACGAAAAAGACGCGAGCTGTGGGTCAAACGCGATGCTGTCCACCAGCGCCCACGCCGAGAAGGCCCCGGGTACCTCGAAGTCGAACTCGAATCCGAACTCCTCAAGCTGGTTTGGCGCCATTATTGCCGGCAAAGCGGCGATCAGCGGCGTGTAGTCCGTCGTGACGGGCGCAGACGGTAGGTTCGGAAATAAGAGCACGTCGACCCCGCAGTCGACGCAGGCCGGGGAGATGTAGGACACGTCCGACATGTCGGCGATGTCAGTGCTCTTGTTCTGGACCGTGACTTTGAACTGCACCCGGGCCGTCCCAGGCACCAGTGTCCATTCCGGTATGGCGATGACGAGGTCAGGCTTGGCCATGGCACCCACGCTTCCGAGAAGCGCAGCGAGCAACACGGCAGGTACAGCTCTCATGAACAAGCCTCCGACACCACACGACTTTTCGCGCACGCTGCGCGCTCACGGTCCAGCAACGGCACTGGGCCGCTCGCGGGCATCAGCGCCCCGAGAGCCTCAGTATCGGGGAACCGCGCCCCAGAATCCAGTGAGAGTCGTCGGCAAAGCCGCGTGGCCCCGTCCGTTGCACGACGCCCAGACGCTGCGACCCGTGGACGCCTTTTAGGCGGTCTCACTTCACCATCGCCGCGTGGAGTGCCTCCGTGGTCCGACGGAGTCGTTCAAGATACGCCTCACCGTCGCGCGCCCCTCCGGGAATGACGACGAGCTGCGTCGACGTGAGCTGAGCCAAGCGCTCGCTCGTGGCGCGGGGGCGATACTCCTCCTGAACCACGACGGCTGGACTCGCTTTCATGAGTGAGAGCACCGTGGCGACGTGCTTCGGGCTCGGCGGGATGCCCGGCAGCGGCTCGATGGTGGCCACCCGCGTCAGGCCCAACCAGTGCTCGAGATACGTGAGCGACTGGTGATAGCTCACAAGCGTCCGGCGCGACGGCGCGATGGCTGCGAAACGGGCCCGCTCGTCCGTCGCGAACGCCAGGAGAGCGTCCTTGAGCGCCTTGGCGCGCGCCACGTATCCGGCCGCATGGGCGGGATCGAGACGCGCGAGTCGTGCCGCGAGAGCCATCGCGACCGCCGCGCCCGACCTGGGCTCATAGGCAAAGTGAGGGTTCCCTTGCGCATGTACGTCACCCTCGGAGCGCGCGACCGGCCCCTTCGGGACCTCGAGGCGGGCCACCGCCGTCGATGCGTCGAAATAGCCTAGGCCACCCGGCTGAATCGCTGGGTTTCGCGCGTTCACGAGCATGGGCGGGAGCCAACCGACCTCGAGCTCCATCCCATTGACGATGAGGAGGTCGGCCCGACTCAATGGCACGAGCAGCGTCGGACGGGGGTCGACGAAATGCGGATCCTCGCTCGCGACCGAAAGCACCGTGACCGTACCCGCATCCCCGACAACCTCCCGAGCTATGGCGCCGAGGTCCGGCAACGTCGCGACGACACGAACGCCGTCGGCGCCTGACGTTCTGGCCCCGAACACCGCTCCGATCAGGAGCAGGGACTCGATGAGCCGACGCCCAACACGACCCCAGCGCGACGACGGAACCGCGATGCCCATGTTCACGAACTCCTCCTATGCAATGAGTGCGTCGGCGCTACCGTGGCGCTATTAGAACGAATGAGCGCCGTGGGCGCCCACGAGTAGCTCAAGTCCGAGCACGATGCTCCACACTGGCGCTTCCCGAAATCCGGCGACGTCCGATGCCACTTCCAAGCGGATCCGAGAGAAGTGTGACGGCCAGTACGTGCCTTGCACGGTCACCCGTTGCCGGAGGGTATTCCACTCCGGATCGAGGGGATCAACGACCGCCGGATCGCCGAGTGGCCCCGATACGGCCTCGTAGCGCGAGCCGATGGACCACTCGGGATCGATGTCCCAGGCCAGCGACGCAAACCCGCCGACATCCTGCAGCACGTCGTCCGGGACTTGACGAGTGCGGAACAAGGCCTCAAGTGCGAAGGTCAAGGCCGTCCGATCGACGTCGCCACGCGGGCGATGCCGGACGAGCAAATCTACCCCGTAGATCTCCGACCGGGTCTCTCTCCCCGTCGGGTTCGGACCGAACTGCCCAGTCACCCCGAAGCCGACCCCCGTGTCCGCGGACGCGTCCCAGAACTGCTTGACCCCAACGAGGTAGACGAAGTCGAGGACGCCGTCGATCTTCCCACTCGCGCTACCGCCGTACGACCGCATGCAACAGTAGCCATCCGGCATCTGCATCGACGACACCAGCTCCAAGAACCACGGCGCGGGCGCGAGCCAGGAAAGCTCGAGGCCGAGCCCGCGGTTCCCTTCGCTCCCGAAGAACTTCCCAATCACAAGCGGCTGCGCCGAGAATTGCCACGCGTGAGGATGCGACGCATTGGCGCGGCCGAAACGCGACAAGAACTGACCGGCGCGGACCTGAATGCCACCGGGGATTCCAAGGCTGGTCCCATACGCTTCTTCGACCTCGACGCCGAAGAGTGAGAACGCGAAGTTCGCGTCGAAGCGAAGGTAAGGATCCGCCGCCGCCCCGACCGCCAGCTCAAGCGACTGAAAATTGAAGCCTACCGTGGACGGGTCATGGCCGCCGGTCCAGCCGGGCTCGTCCGAATGCCACGCGCCCGCGACGTCGAGGATGAAGGCCATGTCCGGCAAGTACGCTGCGGCGCCGGACAGCGGCACTACCGGGCCCGCGGTCGCTTGCCCATCACCCGCGTCCTCGAGCAGCGCCTTCTGGATCGCGTCGAACTCCGCAGGCGTCGGTTCGGGCGGTTCGACGGGCGCCGTGAGCAGTGCCGTGACGAACCCGAGAGTGCCGGCGGAGAAGCCCATCATGACGGCATCGCGGTAACTGTCAGCAAGGGGGATTGGACGACGGACAGCGCGGGGGAATCGTATCGAAGGCCCATCATGGCTGCGTTACGACAACTGTCAGCAACGACGGCGCGGACGACGCGTGACGGCATCGCGGCAACTGTCAGCAAGGGGGATTGGGCGACGGACAGCGCGGGGGAACCGTATCGAAAGCCCATCATGGCTGCGTTACAACAACTGTCAGCAAGGACGACGCGAGGGCGGAGGCCAGCATCTCCCTCGCGGCTGCCGTCGATACTTCGGCGCCCTCCGCGACGGACAACGCCGCGAAGTCGACGCCATCGAAGAGGTCGCCGTCGAGCCGAAGCGACCGGTGGCTCGTCATGGCCGAAGCTGCCCGCGATCGGCGCGCTCACGCTCGCCTCGACGTCGACGTCCATCGCGAAGGAGAGCCCCTCGGCCGGAAGTCTCGCCCCGGCCCCAACTCGGCGGTCGAAGATCTTGGCTACGATTCGGACCTGGTCGAGCCCGACGGTCGCCGACACGAGCCGCGACGCGGGCACCGCACACCGTTCGGGACACGCGCCGAGCTCGACCGCGATAGGGTCGGCGCTCAGCTCCGAGAGGGCCGCGACTCCGAGCGCGGGGAGCGTCACCACGCGCTCCGCGTCCAGCCCGCCCCGCGCGAGCTCGGCCTCGATGTCCTCGTAGGCGACGAGGCGACCATCGTCGGCGTGACAGTGGCCGCCATGACAGAGCCCGTACCCAGGCGGTGGGTCGTTCGGATCGAAGTCGACGGACGAGGGCGACTCGCCGCTCGACAGGCCGACTGCGAAGGACGTGAGCGTCACGTCGATAGCCGTGAGCGCGATCGCATAGTCATTCGACGTGAGCCAACGCCCGTCCGCGACGCGCCCGTCGCCCAGGTCGAGAACAACTGTCAGCGACGGCGCGAGCCGCCCTATCGGCTCGCCCGGTTCGAAGGCGCACGAGGCGCTTAGCAGGGCCAGCGCGCCCCCCAGAACCGAAACAGACGTAGTCGACCGACACTCCACGCGCCGACCCTACCGCTCCAGACGGTCAAACGCAATCGAATTGCGGAAGCAATTCAGTCGCGCATCTCCTCGGCTCAGGGGTCGTAGATCGTGCTGAACACCGACGTGCCGTGGCCCTTCAAGGTGCGGCCGTCCGGAAGGCGCAGCTCGAACCGGGCCCCGTCGAAGTCGTTCACCGGCTGCACGAAGGCCTCGACGAAGGCCCGGATGAACGGTGGCACCGGTGCCAGCACGTCCTCCCGGAGAAGAAGCCCCGTGCTCCTCACCTCCAACGAGATCGCTCCCGCCGCGGTCTCGCCGCGCAGCGCATATCGCGTCGGCGTGCGCCTCGTGGGCTTGGACGCGTCCTTACGTGACGAGGCCACCTTCGACTGCGCGTCGGGCGTCCACGCGACCGTCCGCTTGCCTTCGGTGACGACCAGCCACGTGTGCGACGTCGACTCGAAGACCTTGGGGGCCCGGAGCTCAAAGGCCGCGACCGCGACGTCCCCTGACAGTCCCTGAAAACGAATCATCGATTGCGCCAACGTCTGCGGGAGCTTGTTCGAGAGGCCCCACTCCACGTAGCCCTCGCCGGAGACGGGCGCCCAACCGCTGTCCCCGAGCCGCTCGCGACCCGTCACCCTCGCCGACGTGACCGGCAGCCACAGGTCGACCGTCCCACCATTCGGGTAGATCAGCGGCTGCTCCCCCGGCCGAAAGCCCGCGCCCGCTTTCGCGAGGTCGATGTCGAGCTCGAGCGCGTAGCCCCACGCGTCGGTCCGGAGCCGAAGCGTGTTCCCGTCCACACGCAGCGTCTGGGAGTCACCGAACGCCAGCTCGAGCCGTTCGGAGCTCGTCTTGGCCGACTCCTGCTTCGCCGCACACCGGTAAAACGCCGCCGCGGTCCCGGGCGGGCTCCCGATGGGCGGCGCGACGCGAATGACGTCGATCGCCGCGTGCCGACTGCCCGGTCCGAGGTGCGTCAAGATGAAGGACGCTTGGATGAAGCCCCCCCTCGGCAGACGCACGAACACCATCCAGCGCTCGAAGTACCCTTCGTCGTCGACGCGCGCATCGTGGGCACCGACCCGACCAGGGGCTACGTCCGTGGAGCCCGCACGCCAGCCCTCGACGCGATCGGCCATCCCCGTCCGAGCGCCCGTGACCAGGAGCAGCAACGCGAGTAGGGGAACCATCGTAGGGCTCCTCCAAAGCGGCCAGAACTGGGTGCAGGCGGTCACGCTCACGTTGTAACGCGTCCGCATTGAAGTGCGAAGAAGTGACAGACGTAGTGATTCGGGGTTAGATCGCGGCGTGCGAGACTCCCCCCCTGCCCGCTCTCCGCTGCCCGCAGCACTCGAAGCCATCGTCGGACCCGGCGCCATGCGCCGCGGCACCCCTGAGCGTTACGCCTACGCCGCTGACCTCTGGCCCAAGAACCAGCTTTGGAAGATGCAGGGCGAACCGGCGCGATATGCGCCCGACGCGGTCGTTCAACCCGGCTCCGAAGCCGAAGTCTTGGCGATCTGCGCCGCCGCCGCCGAGCGGAGCGTCCCCGTCATCCCCTACGGCGCCGGCAGCGGCGTCTGCGGCGGCACGGTGCCCATTCGAGGCGGCGTCATCATGGACGTGCGCCGACTGCGAAACATCGGCCAGGTCGATCCCCTCGACATGACCGTGACCGTCGACGCCGGCGTCATCGGCATGCATCTCGAAGAGACCCTCGCCGAACGGGGCTACACACTCGGCCACTTCCCATCGTCGATCTTGTGCTCGACCGTCGGCGGGTGGGTAGCGGCCCGCTCCGCCGGTCAATTCTCCTCCAAATACGGCAAGATCGAAGACATGGTCGTCGGCGTCCGGGTCGCGCTCCCGAGTGGTCGCATCGTGGAGACCCACGAGTCGCAGCCGGACGACCTCACCGCCCTCTACGTCGGCTCCGAAGGCACCCTCGGCACCATCGTCTCCGCGACGCTGCGGGTCCACCCTGCCCCCGAGACGCAGGTCTTCCGCGGCTTCCGCTTTCGCACGCTCGACGACGCCGTCCGCGGCATCCGGCTCCTGATGCAATCCGGGAAGGAGCCGTGCCTCGTCCGCCTCTACGATCCTGTCGACACGGTCCTCCACCGCTCCAAGGACCCCGCGACGGTCGTCAAAGACGACTCCGAGAGCCCCTCCTTCCTCCACGGCCTCCTCGACTCGGCCCTCGGTCGCGGCGCCAAGAAGGCCGGGATCGCGCTCGCCCTAGGCAACCCGTCGCTCCTCAACCGGCTCGCGAACACCGTCGCCGCCGAATGCCTGCTGATCGTCGGCTTCGAAGGCGCCACCGCTGTCGTCGACCGTGACGCCCCAGCCGCGTGGCGCCTCCTCGAAGACGCCGGCGGCGTGGATGGCGGCGAAGGGCCCGGCCGGCAGTGGCTCGAGAAGCGCTATGCCGTCTCCTTCAAGCAGTCCGCGCTCTACGCCGCCGGGGCCTTTGTCGACACGCTCGAAGTCGGCTGTACCTGGTCGCGACTGCTCCCGGTCTACCACGCCGTCCGTAACGCGCTCGCCCCCCATGCGCTGATCATGGCGCACATGAGCCATGCCTACCGCGAAGGCTGCTCCATCTACTTCACGTTCGCCGCGCATCGCCGGGATCCGAAGGCCCTCGAACGCCACTATGACCGCGTCATCGAAGACGCGCTCACCGCGGTCATTCGGGAAGGCGGTTCCATCGCCCACCACCACGGCATCGGCCTCGCCAAGCGCGACCACATGGCCCGCGAACACGGCGCCGGCCTCCGCCTCCTCTACGCCGCCAAAGACGCCATTGACCCCTTCGGACTCATGAACCCGGGCAAAGTACTCCCCGATAGGGCGGTGACTCAATGAGCGCCCGCACACCGAAATCCGGTCCCCCGTCCGCGCGACCAGAGCGCTCACTCGAGCCCGAAGCCCGCGATTATACGGAAGACCAACCCATCCTCGACACCCTCGAGCAGGCGCTCGACAGTCGGCTCGGCAGCGGCCGGGCCGGCGCTGGACGACGTTTCGTCCCGCGGTCCGTCGATGAGCTCTCGACCTTCATCGCGACCGCCGACGAGTTCGGCGGCAAGGTCACCGCGGGCCCGCCCCGCACGGGGCTCCTCTCCGTCGACCTCACGGCCTTCGCCGGCGTCGCGGACCACCGCGACGGTCGCCCTCGGAGCGGCGGCCGACACGAAGGGGTCGATCCCCAAAGCCAGCTCGTCACCGTCGACTACGGCGTCTCACCCTCGGCGCTCGACACCATCCTCGAGAGCCACGGCCTCGAGCTCCCTCCCCTCTGGTTCTCGGACCCGAACGTCCCGATCGGTCGTGCGGTCGCGTGGGGCGAAGCGGGCCCCCTCGTGGCGGGCCTCGAAGCGGTCCTCCCCGACGGCGCCGTCTTCCACACCCCACTAGCCCCCCGCCGCGCGTCGGGACCGTCACCCGAGGTCTTCTTCCTCGGCCGGCGCCACCGCTTCGGCTTCATCACGCGAGTCACCCTCCGCGTACGGGAGCGGCAACCGGTGCTCTGGCTTTCCTGCGACGGCGTCGCCATGGACCTCCTCGACATCGCCCGGCAACGGCTGCTGGCCGCCACGCGAGACCGCGGCATCGCGCTGGTCCGCGGCACGGGTGACCGCGCCACCCTCTATCTGGCCGTCGCCCCGGGGGACCCCGCCGCGGGCTTCATCCCCGCGGCGCCACCCTCACTCCCGCCCGCCACCGGCGCCCGAGCCGGCTGGTCCCTTCTACGCACCTCCTTCGGTGCCACCCCCAATTTGGCTCTCACGGCCGTCGCTCCCTTCGACCGCCACGGCGGCTTCGCCCGCGGTGCAACGGAGATCGGCGCCTCAAGCGACCTCGACGCCATCGCCGCGCGCCTCGATTTGCGCGGCACGTTCGCCTACGCGAGCGACGCATTTGGAGGTGAGCCATGAGCCGGCGCCTCGACTCCCCTTTCGGCAAGGACGCGCCCAGCATCGAGGCCGCCACGGACGCCTGTGCCTACTGTCCAAACCTCTGCCTCCACGCATGCCCCGTCACCACCGCGACAGGACGCACCACCGAAGCGCCCTGGGCGCTCATGACCCTGACTCGTTGGGTCGCGACGGGTGACTGTGCCGCGAGCCCGGACGTCCGTCGGGCGCTCGGCGCCTGCACGGCATGCGGCGCCTGCACCGAAGCGTGCATCCACCACGTCCCCGTCGCCGCGACCCTCCAACGTGCCCGCGACCTCCTTCATCGACGGCTCGGCCCCGACGCGCAGAGCCGTACGCCTGCCATCCCGGCCGAGGCCGTAGGTGCCCCCATCCCAGCCGGCGCGAGCGGCATCCCGCTCTGGCTCAGCGGCGACATGGTGGCCTTCACCTCGATCGCGCGCGCCGCCGCCAGCCGCTGGCAGGGTCGTTCACGGCTGCTCTTTGACGACCACGCCGACCTCGTCTGCGTCCGTGACCTGTACCCAATGATCGACGCCGCAGTGAACGCCTCGCTCGTCCTGACCTCGCTCGACGCGATGTCGTCATCCCCGCCCATCCCCGCTGGCGTCGTCGGCTACCTGCCCCCGTGTACGGCCACGGCTCGCCTCGCCATGGCCCGAACGGCGTCTCACGGCAGCTATGTGGCCTCTCTCGAGAGCTGGCTCGGCTACGCGCCCGCCCTCCTCCGCTGGGACGAGACCGGCACCTGCTGCGGTGCCGCCGAGCCCTTCCACACTCAAGAGCCAGCCGCCGCCCGCGCCATGGCGGAGCGCGTCCTCCAGAACGCACGGGACCGCGGCATCGACGTGCTCGTCGTCCTGAGCGCGTCCTGTGCGACTCACCTCGCCGACGTCGCCACGGCCACCCAGAGCAACACGCGCCCCATCCGCGTGTTTTGGCCCGGCGGCCCGCACCAAACGGAGGCCCTCGGGTGAGCCACGTGACCCCATTCAAGACCCTCGTCATCCTGAATCCCGGCTCGGCGGGCGGAAACACGGCCCGACGGTGGCCGGCGATCGACGCCGCACTCACCCGCACCCTGGGCCGATACGAGCATGCGCCGACGACCAAGCCCGGTGATGCGACCACCTTCACCCGAGACGCGCTTCGAGCTGGCTACGAGATGATCGTCGCTATCGGCGGTGATGGCACGGTCAACGAGGTCGTCAATGGCTTCTACGACGGTGAGGTCCCGACGCTCGCGGATCGATTGCCCATCCTCGGAATCATCCCGTCGGGCTCCGGGGGCGACTATCGCCGTACCTTCGGAATCCCCGATCGCCTCGATGACGCCGCCGCACGGTTGGCCGGGCACGCCACGCGGACGGTCGACCTCGGCCGGATCCGCTGCTCACGCCCCGGCGAAGCGCCACATGGCGTGCTCCGCTACTTTGCGAACATCGCATCGTTTGGTGTGAGCGCCGAAGTCTCCCGCCGCGCGAACGAGAGCACGAAGCCCCTCGGCGGCCGGCTCACGTACTTCGTGGCCTCCCTCAGCGCGACGCTCTCCTACGAGCGTCGTCCAGTTACCCTTTTGAGCAATGGCGACGCTGTAAAACAAGTGTCATTGAACGTAGGCGGCTGCTGTATCGGCCAGTACTTCGGTGGTGGGATGCGCTTTGCACCGAAAGCCGACCCGGGTGACGGTCTCTTCGACGTCGTCACCGTCGGGGGCCGCTCCGCGCTGTCGATGGTGTCGATGACCAGCATCTACATCGGAAAACACATCGACAAGAGGGGCGTCTCGTCGTGGCGAGCCCGGCAGGTTGATGGCACCTGTGAAGGCGCGCTCCCCTGCACCATTGAGGCGGACGGCGAGGTCATCGGCCAGTTCCCCGCGCGCTTCGAGCTGCTCCCGGGCGCCATGCGCGTCAAGGTCGCTTCATGAGGCCGGTTCCACCGACCATCGACGGCCCACCGTCAGCACCGCGCCGCCGACGCCCAGGCGAGACGACGATCTTCCGCATTCGCGCCGCCGCATCCAGGCGCAATTTGAAGGCGCTCATCTGGGCCACCCTGGCCGGCGTCGGCGTCTTCCTGTCCTATCCGAACTTCGACCTGTTCCCGCTCCAGTGGGTGACCCTCATTCCGCTCTACCACGTCGTCGCCGACCGACGACCGTGGGACGCCTTCGGCTGGGGGCTCTGGACGGGCCTCATCACCAACGTGGGCGGATTCTGGTGGCTCACCGGAATGCTCATGGACTTCGGGCACTTCTCGCTCGCGATCGCCATCCCGATCTGCGTCCTGATGTGCGCCTATCAAGGGCTCGTCTTTGCGGCCGCCGCCGGCCTGACCCGCCTCATCACCCTCCATACGACAGGCTCGCTGCTCTGGGTCGCGCCCACGGTCTTCACTGCCGTCGAGTTCATCACACCGCTGATCTTCCCCTGGTACATGGCCAACGGGCAGTACCGCTTCTATGCGGTGACACAGATCGTCGAAGTCACTGGGGTCTCCGGCCTCACCTTCCTCATCATCTTCGTCAATGCGGCGCTCTACGAGGCTCAGAAGGCGTGGCGCGAGAATCGGCGCGACTATGCGTACCGAGTGGCCTCCCTGGCCATCGCCCTCTTCGCTACAAATGTCGTCTATGGACTCGTCCGGATCCGTCAGGTCGATGGCCAGTCGGCGACTGCGCAGTCCCTCCGCATCGGGATGGGTGAAGCCAACGTCGGCATCTTCGAGAAGGAAGCCAAAGGCCTGCAGAGCGTCGACGAGCGACTCTGGATGCTCCGCGGCAACGTCATGAAGCACCATCTCCTGAGCCAGTCTCTGGAGAAGGACTATGGCGTCGATCTCGTGGTCCTGCCCGAATCGAGCTTCATCCCCGTCCCTCCGCCTTATGGCTGGCTCCGCTTCAAGCGTTCCGACGAGTTCGCCTTCGCCGCCGCGGCCGACGGTCAGATCTGGGGGCTGCGCGGCGATCGCTGGGAGTTGACCCCACGCGACGGCGACGAAGCGGTCCTCGCCATCGCGAGCGGCGGCGACGACGCGACCATGGCCGTTGGCGCCCGCGGCCTCGCCATGCAGTACGACGCCGGCCGCTGGAATCGCCTGGATACGGGTACCGACAAGGATCTCCGAGGCCTCTGGGTCGGCCAAGCGTCTGCATCCTTGTCACGTGTAGACGGCGTCCCTTGGTTCGCGTTCGCCGTCGGCGACGCGGGTACCCTGCTGATCCGCGACGCCGACGGCTGGCGCTCCGTGGTGACTGGCGTCGGCGCCTCACTCAACGCCGTCGATGCACTCGACGCGCGATCCGCGTGGATCGTAGGCGCACACGGAACGCTGCTCCAGTGCAATGGCAACGAAGTCACGCCCGTGGCCAGCGAGACCCAGGTCGCGCTGAATGACGTGTGGGCCGGCGATGATGGCGAGGTCATCGCCGTCGGGCAATTGGGTGTGGTTCTGCACCGACAGGGGGGCGACTGGGAGAAGCGCTCGCTCGGCGCCGGCAACCTCCACGCCATCGCAGGTGATTCCGATCACACCGTCGTCGTCGGCGACGGAGGGGTCTGGATTCGGCGCCGCGGTGGCGAGTTCGAACCGGTCGCGTTGGACCTAAAGAACCGAGCCGCAACGCCACTCTCCGCCGCGATCGATCCCCGAGGCGCCATCATTGTCGGCGGCACCCGGGGTCACCTTTGGCAAGGCGACACCCCCCTCTCCATCCCGGCCGCCGGAGCCGCGCCTTCGCCTCTGACGCCGACCTGGGCGACCGTTCCGAACTTCGCCCAGACGGACCTGCGCGCGCTGGCGGCGGTCCCCTTCACCGAAGCGCAGGCCTACGCTCGCGACTCGAAGTGGGTCGGCCGGTCCCGAACGCCGCTCCCGAAGGTGGAAGGCGCGCTTGCGACGCTCGTGACCGAAGTTCAGAGCAAGGTGCTCCCGCTGGACGCCGTGACGTCGCCCACCGAGTGGAACGTGCCCATCCGCGGCTTCGACGTCCCGGTCCTCCTCGGCCTCATTACCTACGACACGAAGGACCCGAACGTCTCCCCACTCGAAGGTCCAGAGGCACGGCAGACCTACAATTCAGCGATGCTCATGGACGGTCGCGGTCGCGTCCTCGGTCGCTACGACAAGAACTATCTGCTCGTCTTCGGGGAGTACATCCCCTTCGGCGACAAGTTCCCGCAGTTCTACGAATGGCTCCCAGAAGCGAGCCACTTCTATCCCGGCGAGACCGTTGAGACTTTCCCCTTCAAGGGCCACTCACTCGGCGTCCTCATCTGTTACGAAGACATCATCCCGCGCTTTACCCGCCGAGTGGCAGCGAAGGATCCCAACGTCCTCGTGAACGTCACGAACGACGCGTGGTTCGGGCACACGCCCGAGCCGTACCTGCACCTCGCCCTCGCGACCTTCCGCTCGATTGAGAACCGCCTCTGGATGGTGCGAAGCACCAACACGGGTGTGAGCGCGTTCGTCGACGCGGTCGGCCGTATCGTCTCGGAGACCACGCTCACCGATCCCGAGGTGCTCGTGGCGGACGTGCCGATGCTCACGACGTGGACACCGTACCGCGCCTTCGGAGACGTGTTCGCCTGGAGCATCCTGGCGCTCTTCGGTTGGAGCATGGTCCGCGCGACCTTGGCTCGCCGAGCCACACGCGTGAGCGGCCGAATGTGACGGCGCCGCGGCGCCGGTCTCCGTCACTTCTTGCGGAAGAGTCGATCGAGCCCGAAGGGCCATCGTGAGGGCTCCGGCTCGGCCTTGGCGCCCGGCTTCACACGAGCGCCCGACGGCCTCGGCGCCACGGGCTTGGCCCCAGCTTTGGAGTCGCCACCGGGTCGCGTCGTCGCCGCGCTCTCCTTGCCCGATTGCCCACGCATCTCCAGCAGACGCAGCTCGCGCTTGGCTTCGATGAAGTTCGGTCGCTTCTCGATCGCCTTCATCAAGTGTTGCCGACACTTGTCGTGGTCCCCTGCCTCTCGCCAGAGCCGCGCCATGTAGTAGTTGGTCTCCGGGTTGTCGGCTTCACCCGCCAGCGCCTTCTCGAAGTGCTGCCGCGCGGTCGCCAGCCGCTTCCCGTCCGCGAGATCGGTGTTGTGATAGACCGCCTTGCCCATGGACAGGTGGTAGCGCGGGTTGTCGGGATCCCCTTCGAGCGCCTTCTGCATGGCCTGCTCGGCTTCCCCATACGCGCCCTTCTTGAAGAGCGACTCGGCCTTGTGGAAGAAGATCTTCGCTGCCTCCTTCGCACCGAGCCCCATCTCGTCGAAGTTCTTCCGGAGCAGCTCCTGGGTGCTCTGGGTCGCCATGTGCACTTGAATGTCGGCTGTCGTCGCGCCCGCCATGGGCTTGCGACGCATGTAGTCTTCCCGACGCTTCGGGTCGAGGAGCACCGAATGCGCCTCCGACACCGCGCCGAAGACACGCGTCGCCAGCTCGGCGAGGTCCTTCAGCCCCCGCTTCGACACCCGGTCCGGGTGAATTCGCTTGGCGAGGTCGAAGTAGGCCTTCGCGATCTCGGCCTTCGGAGTCTGCGTGTTCACGCCGAGCAGCGCGAAGAGGTCCTCCTTGTCGAGGGCCTCCTTCTTCTTCGTCAGCAGCTCGCGAATCTCGTCGTCCGTGTCTTCAGCCAAGCGCGGCTCCTGTCCATCTCGTGTCGCCCCAAGGCGTACATCCGCCTCATCGTGACGCCAGCCCCTAACTGGCGCCGCCGCATCCTACCAGTGTGAACACCACCTGTGGAGTGCCGGATTTCCGTGAGGCGTCGCTCTCAGGTATCCTCCGGCCGTGACCGCCTCCCCAAAGCGCCATCAACGATGTCCCTACGCCGTTCTCCTGGGCCTCTGCGTCCCCACGCTCATCGCCTGTACCGAAGAGACCGTTGACGGCGGTCCCGCGCGCCTCGACCCGATGACCATCGAGACGTGGCCCGAGTCCATCGTCATGCGCGGCACGCCGATCCGCCTCGTCGGAACCGGCTTCCTCGTGCCGGAGCTCGGCGAACAGGAGCTCATCGTCATCGCGACGGACGGCCGTATCGCGCCTATCTCCGTTCAGCTCCAGAAGTCCGGCGAGCTCCGTGGCGAGATTGACGACAGCTTCCTGAACGTCTTCCCGCCGGGTTCGAAGGTGGTCGGCCGCGCCCAGATCTCGCGAACGCTCTTCGAGGGTCCGGCGACCTCACGCGTCGACCTGCCGGTCTCCATGGACGTCGTCAGCGAGCTCACCCCCATCGCCACGGAGCTCCGAACGCGCACCGAGGTGACCTCGGGCAAGCTGGAAGGCACCTGGTACCCTGGCGATGAGATCGTGATCTCGGGGAGCGGCTTCCTCCTCCAAGGCGAAGGGCAAACCTTCGTGCAGCTCAGGGGCACCTTCGAGTCACAGACGCCGCCCGAGACCTTGCCGCTCGACGTAGTCCTCCCGCTGAACGCTACTCGGCGCGACGAGATCGGCTTCACGCTCACCCCGGACCTCCTCGACGTACGCCCCGGCATCTTCCGAGGCGACCTCATCCTCTCGAACGAAGCGCTAGGCGGCACGACCACCGGCACGGGGCTCGACGGCCTGGAGCGCCACCTCGAAGCGCCTCGCATCGAGACCGTCTCGCCCCCACTGGCCGCACGCGGTCAGAACATCGTCGTCACCGGCCGCGGCTTCCTGCCGACGGACCCTTTCTACGAGTCGACGACGCTCATCCGCCTCGAAGGCGCGTTCACGACCCTACAGACCTCGCAGGAGCTCATCCTCGAGGGCCCGACCGCGCTTGCGCTCTTCCCCGATCAGTTCGAGTCGAACACGGCGATGAAGTACATCCTACGGGTCACGCAGACGCCCGGTGGCGAGCTCGAAGGGCTCGGGCTCGTCGCGGGCTCCTTCGTCGGCCGCATCTCGCCCATGATTATCTCCGGCGCCGAGACCATCCTGGGCCAGGGTATCGATCTCTCGCTCACCGTCGCGCTGCAGCGCCAAGTGGTCTTCGTGAAGTTCCTGCCGGGCTTCTCGACGACGGTCGCCGAGATGGGCCTCGAACTACGCGAAGGCGACATTCGACGCCGCATCCTCGAGGTTTGCGCACGCGACTACGCCGGAGTGAACATCGAGTTCCGCGACCAGCGCCCCACCGACTTCGCCGAATACTCGCTCATCGAGGTCGGCGGCGCGGATCCCAACGGCCAAGGCCTCTTCGGGCTCGACAATACAGCGGGCAAGGACGTGGGTAACTTGCGTTTCAACGACATCATCGGCGGCGCCAACGCCGACACGGCGGAGCAGGGCTACTTCGCGTTCGGCGGCGTCTTCGTGCGCTCCTTCTTCCAGCTCAGCCCCACCCTGGGCGCCGATGCCAACCTCCCCATCGCCTCATCACGCTTCGACGAGATCTTCAGGCACTTCATGCCCGCGCTCGGCGGCATCCCCCTCGAGCCCATCCCGACCGCCGCCCGTCGCGCCCTCGCCGACAATGCCGTCGCCGTCCTCGGTAACGTCGTCGGCAACACCGTCGTCCACGAGATTGGGCACTCGCTCGGACTCACGAACATCGACGGCGAGTATCACAACCTCGGCGACAACCCGGGCTGGATCATGGACTCGGGCAACTTCCGCCCCTTCGCCGAGCGCGCCGAGATCGACGGCGAGAGCGCGGCCGTCTTCGCGCCGTTCGATCGCGACTACCTCGAACGAATCCTGCCGGTCAACTGACGTGTTTCACCTGCGCTGGCTTCGCACGTCACTCGTGCTCCTCGCACTCGGCTGCGGCGGCGGCACGCCCGTCACCCTGACGCCGACTGTTCCACCGGTCCCGAACCTCGTCGCCGAGCTTCGCCCGAAGGACACGCCGTCGGCCTCACCCCTCCGCGCCATCGTCCGCGCGACCGACGCCGAGACCCAGGTCGGCCTCATGTATCGAAAGGAGCCGCTGAAGGACGATGAAGGGATGCTCTTCATCTTTCCGGACGACATCGATCATCGATTCTGGATGGAGAACACGTACCTCTCTCTCGACATGGTCTTCATCGATAGTGCCGGCACCGTCGTGGGCGTCCTCGACCACGTCCCGCCGCTCACGCGGGACTCCCGCCACGTGGGCGTCCCGAGCCGCTACGTGCTCGAGATCGGCGCCGGTAATGCCGCCCGGCTGGGTTATCGAGTCGGTACCCCGCTGGCGATCACGCTGACCGCCCACAGCGGCTAGAGACGCGCTGACAGAACCTTGACGTGGCCGACAATTGGCGCAGTCTCGGCCGGTACGCGCAGGTTCATCCACCCGTGCGCCGCGGGGAGACATGAAGAACGAGTTCACCATCAAGTTGCTCGGTCGGGAGCTCACGATACGCAGCGACTCCGACGCCGCCCACGTGCAGGCAGTCGAGGCCCTCGCCAAGGAGCACCTCGACCAAATCCCGCAAGGACTCCCCGTCCAACACGCGCTCATGCTCGCGACCCTCTCTCTCGCAGACGCGCTCCTCCGCGAACGCCAACAGCACCTGAGCCTGAAAGAGAAGATCCGCGCTCGCTCCGCCGAGCTCCTGACGCGCCTGAACGTCCGCCGAGTCGCTTGACTGCCCGACTCGAAGACCTCGGACAAGATGGACAAGGGCGACAGGGCGGCGAAAGGCGACGGGGGACCTCTCGTCCTCGCGAAGATCAACCGTCGCCAGGACGCCGTCGCCGTCCGGGACAGCCTGCCGCCCAGCGAGCGCGCGGCCGCGTCTGACGCCATCACCCGCGCCCTGGCGGCCCTCTTGACCGCCCGCCGCGACGCGCTCGGCGCTCCCCTCCGCGTTGCTACCTATTGCCCCGTTCGAAGCGAAGTGGACGTCGCATCGCTGCCCGCCCTCTCTCCCAGCGACACGGTCTTCCTGTACCCACGCGTGATTCCGGGGACACCCCTCCTCGAGCTCGCCGGAGGCCCCCTCGCCGGCCGCGGCCCCTACGGCATCTCCGAGCCGACGGGTCCCGCCGTCGCGCTCGAGCACATCGACGTCGTCATCGTCCCTGGCCTCGCCTTCGGCCCCGCCGGGGAACGCCTCGGCTACGGCAAAGGCTACTACGACCGTGTCCTGCCGAGGCTCTCCCGAGGCGCCCTCCGCGTCGGCGTCGCGTTTGAAGCGCAGCTCGGCCCGCTCCCCACGGGCCCCCTCGATCACCCCGTCGACAAGGTCATCACCGAGAAGGGCGAACGATTCAACCGCCTTTGACTTGAAGTCTCAGGCAAAGGCGTGTAGATCCGCGCGGCTCTGCGGCGGGAATGACCGCCACGCAGGGGCGCTGGACCGCAGCCCAAAACGCGGACCGAACCGACCGAGACCGAACGAGAGACTCATGAACACGAAGAAGTGGAAGTCGAACCCGGCGATGCGCAAGGGTCTGAAGCACGCGGCACGCACCAAGCTGGCCGAGGTCTGGGGCTCGCTGGACCGCGTGCAACGCCGCAAGCTCAAGAAGGAGCCCATGGGCGTGAAGAAGTTCCTGGAGACCTCGAAGAAGGCCGAAGGCTGAGCGCGTGACGGCCTCGGACGCCCCTCCGGTGACGCCCCCCGGCTCGCCGGAGGCGAGTCCAGCGCCCTCCCCAGGGCGTGTACGCAAGGCCGTCATCCCTGCGGCGGGTCTCGGGACCCGTTGTTTGCCGCTAACCAAAGCGCTCCCCAAGGAGCTGCTTCCCGTCTTCGACCGGCCCGCCCTCGAAGTGATCGCTGGCGAAGCCACCGAGAGCGGCCTCGACAGTCTCGTCCTGGTGACGGGCTGGGGTAAGTCCGCGATCGAGAACCACTTCGACCGCCTCCCGGCTCTCGAAGAGAAGCTCTCTCGGCAGCCCGACCTGCTTGACGCGGTCACGCGCCAGACGCGCAACCTCTCCATCATCTCGGTGCGGCAGGGGGCCCCCTTGGGCCTCGGTCACGCGGTGGGATGTGCACGTCGCGCGGTCGGCGACGAGCCCTTCGCGGTCATGCTCCCGGACGACCTCGTCCTCGGGCCCGTCCCTGCGCTCCGCAGCCTCGTTCAAGTCTTCGAACAGACGGGACGCGGCGCCGTCCTCGTGATGGAAGTGCCGAAGGAGATGATCCCCTCCAAGGGCATCATCGCCGGAAAGCAGCGCGCCGACGGCACCATCGACATCACCGATCTCGTCGAGAAGCCGCGCGCCGAAGACGCCCCGTCCAACTGGGCCGTGGTCGGCCGCTACGTCTTCCCACCCTCCATCTTCCCGCGTATCGGCGCCTCCGGGAGCGGCGCGCTCGGCGAGATCCAGCTCACCGACGCTATGCGCCTATTGGCCCGCGACGAAGGGCTCATCGGTGTCCCCATCAACGGTCGCTGGCTCGACACGGGCACCCCGCTCGGGCTCATGCTCGCGAACGTGGAATACGCCTGGTCCGGCAGCGCCGACGCGCGCGCCGCGCTGCGCGAGCTCCTGGGTCGCCTCGAACGGTCGGATCGGCCGGGCGAACACTGACTCCCCGTGGGCGACTCCTTCGGCCACGCCTTCCGCATCACGACCTTCGGTGAATCCCACGGCGCCGCACTCGGCGTCGTCATCGACGGCTGTCCGCCCGGTCTCCTGCTCGACCAAGACGCCATTCAAGCCGAGTGTGACCGTCGTCGCCCCGGGCAGTCGAAGCTCGTCACGCCTCGTAAAGAGGCGGATCGTATCGAGATCCTCTCGGGCCTCTTCGAAGGGCGCACCACCGGAACCGCGCTGGCGATGCTCGTCCGCAATGAAGACGCCGACTCGTCCAAATACGACGACCTCAAGGATCTCTACCGGCCGAGCCACGCCGACTTCACCTACGACGCCCGCTACGGCTTCCGGGATCATCGCGGCGGCGGACGCAGCAGCGCTCGCGAGACCGTCGCACGCGTCGCCGCGGGCGCCGTCGCGCGGCAGGTGCTGCAGAGCCGACTCCCGGGCTTCGACTGCGTGTCGTGGGTCGAGAGCGTCGGCGACCTCGTGGCGTCGGTCGATCCGAACGCCGTGACGCGCGACGCGGTCGAGGCGACCGACGTCCGCTGCCCCGATCCGGCCGTCGCCGCCGCGATGATCGAACGCATTCAGGCCGTCCGAAAGGCGCGCGACACCATCGGCGGCGTCGTCGGCGTCGTCGCGCGCGGGGTCCCCGCCGGCTTTGGAGACCCGATCTTCGACAAGCTCGACGGCGACCTCGGCAAAGCTATGCTCTCGCTTCCCGCCGCCAAAGGCGTCGAGATCGGCGACGGCTTCCGCGGCACCCACCTGCTCGGCAGTCAGCACAACGACCCCTTCGTCCCGAAGTCCGGCCGCATCGGCACCACGACGAACCACGCCGGCGGCATCCTCGGTGGCATCTCCTCGGGGGAACCGATCGTCGTTCGTGTCGCCTTCAAGCCGGTCGCGACCCTCTTCCAGCCTCAGACCACGGTGAACACACGTGGTGAGCCCGTGGTCTTCGCGGCCCGCGGCCGTCACGACCCGTGCGTGCTCCCGCGCGCCGTCCCGATCGTCGAAGCGATGATGTGCCTCGTCCTCGCCGACCACCTCCTGCGTCTGCCCGTCCCACACCGGCGCTGAAGAACGCGACAGCCTCCAAAGGGAGGCCCATACTCCGATGGAGACGCCCGCACCTGGGCGTTCGGAGGCAGGCATGGCGCGACTCGAAGACGACGTGAAGCGCATCGGCACCGCGCTCTTCGGTGCCATGAAGGGCGAGAAACCAGGGCTCTTCTCCGGCGAGCGCTGGACCACCGAGATCCTCGAGTGGGCCATGAAGAACAAAGCCTTCAAGACCGAGATGTTCCGCTTCGTCGACGTCTTTCCGGTGCTGGGCGACTCCGAAGCCGTCTCGCGGCACATCGACGAGTACCTGCTCCGTCCTGGCATCGAAGCTCCCGGCGTCATCCGGCTCGCGCTCAAGGGGGCCGGGATCGCCGGTTTCACGCGGCGAATGGCCGCCGACCAGATCGCGAAGAACCTTCGCGGCATGGCGGGCCGCTTCATCGCGGGTGAGACCGCCGAAGGCGCCCTGCCCGTCCTGCTGAGCTTACGCCGCGCCGGGCAGGCCTACTCGGTGGATCTCCTCGGTGAAGCGGTCGTCGGTAACGGCGAAGCGGCCACTTACGAACGCCGAGTCCTCGGGACCCTCGAGACACTGGCCGACGCCGCCCGACGTTATGATCCGAACCCCCTCCTCGACACCGACGACGCGGGCGCCATCCCGCGCGTAGACCTCTCCGTCAAGCTGACCGCCCTCGATAGCCAACTGAACGCGGTCGGCATGGCGCGGAGCGTCGCCTCGGCCTCGGCCGCGCTCACGCGGGTCTTCCGTCACGCGGAAGCGTGCGGCGCGTCCGTGAACGTCGACATGGAACACGCCGCGACGCAGCACGTCATCATCGCCGCGTTTCAGGCCGCCGCCCTCGCCGTCCCAAACGCACGCGTCGGCATCGCCATGCAGGCCTACCTCCGCTCGGCCGAACGCGACATCGCGGAGCTGTGCCGGTGGGCGAAGGACCAGCGCCGCCGCATCCAAGTGCGACTCGTCAAGGGCGCGTACTGGGACTCCGAGACTGCGCTCGCCGATCGCGAAGGGTGGCCGAGCCCCGTCTTTGCCCACAAAGCCGAGACCGACCTCGCCTTCGAAGCCTGCCTCGAGACGCTCATCGGCGCCGGACCGTGGGTGAAGACCGCGGTCGGCAGCCACAACGTCCGGTCGATCGCCGTCGCGCTCGCCCATGCCGAGAAGGCCCGCCGCCCGCCCGGCGCGCTCGAGTTCCAGTCGCTCTACGGCATGGCCGAGCCCATTCGAACCGCGCTCGTCGCGTCCGGCAAACGCGTCCGCGTCTACGCGCCTATCGGTGAGCTCATCCCGGGTATGGCTTACCTCGTAAGGCGTCTCCTCGAAAACACGAGCAACGCCAGCTGGTTACGTCTCGGCTTCGTCGAAGGCCGACCCATGGCCGAGCTCCTCGCCCCGCCATCGCCCCCAGCGAAGCCGCGAGAGCCACCACCGCCCCACGCCGGCTTCGTGAACGAGCCGTTGCGCGATCTCTCGCTGCCGGCCGAACGAGCCGCCATCGAGCACGCGTTGAAGCGCCTCCCGCCCTTGGAGGCCACCCCCATCATCGCTGGTAAAGGGGAACGTGGTGACGCCCCCGCGCCTCGCCTCTCCCCAAACGACCTCCGCACCGTCGTCGGTACCGTGCAGTACGCGTCCCTCGAGCAGACCAGCCGCGCCATCGCCGTCGCCGCCAGTGCATGCGACCGACTCGCCCTCATCCCTGTGGCGACCCGTGCCGAGTGGCTGCGGGGCCTAGCCCGCGCCATGGGAGAACGCCGCGCCGAGCTCACGGCCCTCATCGCCGTCGAGGTCGGCAAGCCGTGGGCGAGCGCTGACGCCGACGTCGCCGAAGCCATCGACTTCTGCCGATTCTACGCGGACGACGCGCTACGGCTCTTCGCTGCCAACGGGGTCCCCGGTCGCACCGTCTTCGGCGAGACCAATCGGCTCTTCTTCCTCCCGCGCGGCGTCGCTGCCGTCATCGCGCCATGGAACTTCCCGCTCGCCATCCTCACCGGGATGGCCGTCGCCGCCCTCGTCACGGGGAACCCGGTCATTCTGAAGCCGGCAGAGCAGTCGTCGCTGGTCGCCGCTCGCCTCGTGCAGCTCGCCCTCGCCGCTGGCATCCCCGGAGACGTCTTCCAGCTCCTCCCCGGCCTCGGCGAGGTCGTCGGACAGCGCTTGGTCGAGGCGCCCGAGGTCATGACCATCGCCTTTACCGGTAGCCTTGCGGTCGGCCTCGCGATAAGCGAAGCCGCCGCGCGCCCGCGTCCCGGTCAACGCGGCCTGAAGCGCGTCATCTGCGAGATGGGCGGCAAGAACGCCATCATCGTGGACGACGACGCGGACCTCGATGATGCCATCCTCGGCGTCATCGAGAGCGCCTTCGGCTTCGCTGGCCAGAAGTGCAGCGCGTGCTCCCGCGTCTACGTCATCGGCCCGCGCTACGAACTCTTCTGCGAACGCCTCGCCGACGCGGCCCAGAGCCTCATCGTCGGCTCGAGCCTCGACCCCGCGACCCGGGTCGGCCCGGTCGTCGATGCCGAGAGCCAGCAGCGCTTGCTCGGGGTCATCGACGCAGCCAGCGGGCGAGCGCGGCGACTCACCCCCCTGCCCTCGCTCGCCCCCGGCGCCTTCGTCCCGCCCACCGTGTTTGCCGATGTCCCCGAAGGCGACTCGTTGCTGACGAACGAACTCTTCGGACCCGTGGTGGCCGTCACCCGCGCCGCTTCGCTCGAAGAAGCCCTCGCGCGCGTCGCGGAGAGCCCCTACGCCCTTACGGGCGGCCTCTTCAGCCGCACCCCGTCACACATCGCGCTCGCCATGACTCACTTCCGAGCCGGCAACCTCTACATCAACCGCGCGACGACCGGCGCGATGGTCGGCCGTCAGCCCTTCGGAGGGTATGGCCTCTCCGGTGGCGGCACCAAAGCGGGTGGCGAGGGCTACTTGCGTCATTTCGTGGACATGCGCGTCGTGACCGAGAACACGATGCGGCATGGATTCACCCCGGAGCTGGGGTGAACGAGGCGCCCACGCAGGGCGCCACACGGCGGGAGCGAGCGCCACCTCATGAGCGCGGGGCCCCGCGAAGGCCCCTATCAGGGCGCGAGCGTCACCGTCACCGCCGACGACCCGAGTGTCGTCCCTGGGAAGTCCACCACAAGGATCCAGTCACCCACGTCGGTGAGTGAAATCGCGGGCGACGTGTAGCTGGTAAAGACGGGGGCCTTCTCGTGTACGAGAGCCCCCGTGGGGCTATAGAGCCGGTAGCCGGCCTGTTTGGTGTTACCGTGAAGCCCAGTGAAGACAACGGTCTCGGTCCCAGTAGCCGCGAAGACCAGCGCCGCGTTCTGTCCGTAGGCCGCGTTCGAGACGGTCACGCTGCCGCCGCCGATCGCGCCGGCGAAGACGGTATCCGGCGGTACGTCCCAGATCGTCGCGGTCAGGGTCCCGGTGTTGCTCGAGCTCGGGCTCAGCGTCAATCGATAGGTCCCGGTCTCCGGCAATGAGGTCCGGTCGAGGAAGGGAGTACCGCAGTTGAAGTCCTCCTTCAGCTTCACGCCGGACGGGCTATAGATGGCCACCGTCGGACATCCCGTTCCTGACTTCACAAAGGTGACGAGCACCGACTGACCGGCGGTTCCGTCGAAGGTGATCGTCCCGTTCTGTCCCGCAACGGTCATCGCGACGGCGATGGCCGGACCGCCGATGGTCCCAATGAGCTCCGGGTCCGGCGGTAAGAGGTAGATGGTCACCCTGGCCGTGCCGGTCGTCGTGCCGTTCGGGTTCAACTTCCAGCGATAGGTCCCCGTCTCGGTCAAGACCCGCGGCTCACGGAACGCGAATCCGCAACTGAAGTCCGTGTCGAGCGTCGCCCCACTCGGCGAGACCAACGTGTAGTTGGTACACGACATGTCGCTGGTCGAGATCGAGATGCGGTCGCCCGCCGACGCCGTGAACTCGACAGCCCCGTTCAGTCCGGGGGTCGTGAGCGGCACGGCGACGACGCTCCCGCCAGCGACCGCTTGAACCACCGGATCCGGCGGCAAGACCCACACGGTCGTCGTGGCGCCCGTCCCTGTCGCGGTGCCCGTGTCCACGAAGAGGGTGTAGGTCCCGTCGTCGGGCAACGATCGCACGTCGCTGAACGCCGTTCCGCAGGTGAACTCAGTCCACAGCGTAACGCCCGTGGGGCCGGTCAGCACAACGTCGTCGCAGCCGTTCCCGGCATACAAGCTCGAGATCGACACCCGCATCCCGGCGACCCCTTCGAAGCGTTGGTAGATCTCCGCACCGACGGTGCCCACCGGCGTCGTGAAGCTCTTGTTGAACTCCGGGACCACGTCTTCTTCGTCGACAGATAAGTACACTGTAAATGTCACTGGAACCGTGGAGGTCGACGACAGCGTATAGGCGCCGGAGAGGCTCGTCTCCTCGATCTCCGAATAGAACGACGTTCCCGGGTTCGTGTAGAAGACCTGAGCGCCGACCGGATCGACGAACTTCACTCGGTGACTCAGGCTGGCCGTTGCCACCACCGCGATCTCGGTCCCAGCCTCGAGGCAGAGACGCGGCGAGGGATCTCCCGGGTTCCAGACGAGGGGAAGGTCGAGCACCATGTTCCCTTCGCAGCATGCACCGCCGATGCACTTGCCAGTGCCGCACTCGGCGTCGCTCGTGCACTCGGGACAGAGCGCCCAATCCGGAGTCGGATCGGGCTGATAGAGGCATCCCGCGCCGGGCGCACAGGTCTCGACGGTGCATGGATCGCCGTCGTCACAGTTCACGGGCCCACCCGCCATACAGCCGGACGCGCCGCACACATCCGGGCCGGTGCAGGCGTTCCCATCGCTGCAGGCCGTCCCTACGAGCTTCGAGCGTACACACAGCCCAGCGTCGCTACAGGTCTCCGCCGTACACGCGTCACCGTCATCGCAGTCATTGGCCGCCGCGCACGGCTCGCAGCCCGGGATCGGCGTATGTTCGCAGCCGAGCGCGAGGTCGCAGCCGTCATCGGTGCACGGATCGCCGTCCGAACAGTCGAGCGCAAGACACGGGGCTGGGCCGGCGAGATCCACGATACGGAAGACCCGTCGGTCGACTGCGACGAGGGCATCGCCAGCACCGGCGGCTTCGAGGACGACCGTGACGAGTCGCCCCCCCCAGTGCTCTTCGTCGAGCGTCAACGTGAAGACGGGCCCGCTGCCTTGCTGGGCGCCGTCGATGGTCCAACGCATCGCGACCGGGATGGCGGCCTCGGCCGACGCGATCGCTTCGAGCGTCACCATCGCGCCGGGGAGCACGTCGAGATCAGTCGCGGGCACGACGATCTGCGCGGCTGCCTCACACGCGTCGCCGATGCCGTCCTGGTTCGTGTCCTTCTGCGCCGCGTTGGGCGTGCGCAAACAGTTGTCGAGGGCGTCGATGAGCCCGTCGCCGTCCGTGTCCGAACCGAGGGCCCCGTCGACGAGGCAACCATTCGACGCGTCTCGCGGACAGGGGTCGGCGAGATCGCCGACGCCGTCGTCGTCGGTGTCGGGATAGAGCGGATCGGTGGCTCGGTCGAGCCCCGCCGCCAGCTCGGCTTCGTTCGAGACGCCGTCGAGGTCGCTGTCGCCGGTCGGGCTCCACGGCGACGTGTCCACGCCCTGCAAGGGCGGCGCCGAGTAGCCGAGGACGGCGTCGAGCCCCGCATAAGCGATGAGCCAGGAGTGATACCGGAGCATCGCGAGGTCGGTGCCGGGCGCTGCGCGCTGGAGGCGTCGGGCTTCAGCGTCGGCCGTCGTCTCCTCCGGGTCCGGAGGCGCCCACATGGACGACGCGAGGACATGCGCCACTGGCGCTCCCGGAATGGGCGCACCACCGTAGCGCACGAGATCCTCGAAGCGTCCTCCGAGGCGAGACCGATATTCGCCGCACACCGTCCCGTCGGCTGGAGTGAGCATCACGGGCGAGCCCACATCGATCTGCGCGGCCCACGCCACGCCGGACGCGACGAGTTGCACGCCCAAGGCCGACTCGGGGTGCTGCCGCGCGGTCTTCGGCCGAACCAGGTACGTCGCGAGCGCCTCTTTGTAGTTCGCGAGGGGGTCGGTGCTCAGACTCGGCGGAAGCGTCGCCGCGAGGGCCGAGATGAGGGTCGGGGTCGCGTCCGCCGTCCCGGTCACCCACGTGCGGCGGAGCACGGGCCCGATCCCATCGACCCGCATGGCGGCGATGATGGCTTCATCCCCCGGGACTCGGGTCGGACCCATCACATACGGTGCCGTAGCATTATTGTCCTCGATCAGGCTCGCCCACGGATCCGTGATCGAGAGGAGAGCGAGCCCGGCCGGATCACTCAGATCGACGTCACCTTTGGGAGCGCCCGCCACGAAGCCCAAGGCGCGCCCCGTCGCGGAGGCATAGAACGCGATCCCTTCGCCTTCGAGGGGAGCGGACATCGGGACGTCGGCGTACGTCTCCGTCGTCAGGAGGTATTCGACCGCATAGAGCGACCGGGCCATCGGCTTGGACGTCGCCAGCCCGGGATCGGTCCCGCGCCACGTCTCGTCGAGGTCGCTCCAGCCGTCGCCGTCAGTGTCGATGGGAATGGCGCTGGCGAGGTCGGGCGACGAGCCCCGCAGCAGCTCGTCGAAGTGGGTCCAGCCATCCTGGTCAGTGTCGTCGGCGAGATCGTCGCGGAGGGGGTCGAGCCCCAGCGTCAGCTCCGTGAGGTCGAGGACCCCATCGCTGTCCGTATCTCGCAGAGCGTCATCGTCGCCCGCGGCCAGGAGCCAGGTTGCTTCCACGACCGTCTCGACGCCCGCGTGCGCGAGGCGCGCCACGACGCTGTGAGCGCCATTGCGCACGAAGGTGACGGCGTAGGCGCCATCGTCTCGGCCCGCGAACGCCTCCCAGTCGTCCATCGCGACGATCTGGTCGGGGCCACCGTCGATCGACACGGCGAGGACGCCCGGGCCCTTGATGGTACGCGGCGGGAAGACGTTCACGGTCACGCGAAAGCTGCCGCCCATCGTGGCGCCCGGCGGCGACAAGCTGAGCCCGGCCGCATCAGGCGTTTGTGCGTCGAGCGTCGCCGCCGAGAGGCTCGCGACCGACATCGGCGGCGCTCGAAGGGGCGCCGGCACACTCCCGGCGATATTGCCGAGCAGAACCTCCGACTGGAGGCCGGTCCCCGGCAAGTAGAGCTTGTCTCCATTCGGGAAGGTCACGGTCACGCCAGCGAGCCCAGCGGTGGCTACGGCGCCGAAGCCCCAGCCAAGATCCCACGAGCCAATGATCTGCCCGTGAGAGCCCATCAAGGACGCCTGGTCGGTGCCAGTCTCACCCACTGCGAGCGCCGGGCGGGCGAGCGCACCGATACACAGCCAGGAGAACGCGAGACCGGTGAAGAGGCGTGTGTTCATGGCGCCGCCTGAACCCAAGACGAAGTGCGGGTCCGCGCGATCTCGCCGCGCGTATCGAACCACACGAATTGATAGCGGTACTGCCAGCCCGCAATGTGCGGGGCCCGATCGACGAAGAAGAGCTCCGGCCCATTCCAGGGCGCGCCTGTCGCGCCGCCGTAGCTGCCCGAGAAGTCCGCGAGACCGATCCAGGGGTCGGCGACATATTCGAGCTCATCACCGGGGGACGGCGTCCACCAATCCGGCTTCGGCCCCGGGAGGGCGTCGAGGTCGAAGCCCTGGCAATGAATACGGTCGATGAGCGGGCTCACCTGCGCATAGTCGCTGCTCGCGACATCCTCATTCGGGCGTCCCTGTCGATAGACTACGAAGCCCAGGTCACCCGAGAGGGCGGCGTTCACATCGGCGCAGGTCGCCGAACAATCCGGGTTCGTCAGAAGCGCGAAGGGCAGCAGGCAGATCCCGGACGTCTGGTCTGTGGCCCCGTCTCCGTCACAGGCCGGTAAACCCTGGATATCGTTGCACTTCAAACTGAGCGAATCGAGGTGAATGATGGCGAATCCGTCGTCCTGCATGTAGACGGCCTCAAGCGGGTCATCCTCGGGCGGCGTCGGGATCGTCGGCCACGGAATGTAGACCGGGGTCACGGCGGCGGGACCTGCTCGGAGTGCGCAGAGCGACGGCGACCAGTCCGAGAGGGTGTCAGTCACCGTCGCCGCGGCCGTGCTCGACACGACCGTGCGAGCGCGGACGCACCACTCTTCGATCACGCCGGTCGTGGGTGCAGGGCCTAGATCCACCGGTCCGGTCAGCTCCCCGAGCGCCCCGACATCCCCCGCCGCAATGAATGAGGACACACGATCGGTGCCGTCCGCGCGGCTCACTTCAGTGATGAACCCAATGGTGGGCTGTTCGGGAGGGATGACCGACACGTCGGCAAAGCCGTCCCCGGCGTCAAATACGATTCCGGCGATCTGGGGCACTTCGGCCGCAGCGGTGTCGGCCGATTCACACCCCAGTGGGAAGGTCGGCGTCAACGTACCGTTCGCCCCATACACCGCGGTATAGAGGCAGACGGTCCCGCCGAGCAGATCGACGTCGTAGTACGGATCGAAGTCGGTGACCTCGTCACAGATGGTCTCAATGCGCTGGAGGCGGTCACCGATGCGGCGGTAGATCGAGAGGCACTCCGTCTCGTGATCGTACGGGATGGGAGCGAAGGCCCCAGGCTTCACCGTGAAGGGCGGGTCGACGCACGTCTCATCGAGCCAAGCACACGGGCAGTCGACATCCGACCTGAAGTCCTCGATGACGGTGGTCGCGATGACCGCCCCGTCTGCGTCCAAGAACTCGACCGTCACGTCGTCGCCGTAACAGTGGTTCGTTATCGAGAGGTCGTTGCCACCACAGTCCCCCGGCGCCCACGGTGCCGAAACCGCGGTTTCACCGGTCGGGGCGCCCGGCGGGTTCATGGGGAACTGCCACATGCGACCGTCGCATCGGTAACGGACCGCCGCCGCGTCACCCGTCTTGTCCTGCCCCGGACGCCCAAGCTGCTCACAGGCGCCCATCACCATGTGGTACTGGCACGTCTCCGGCGGATCGGACGCACGCTTGGTGATCTGCCGGTAGGCCGGGAACATCGCACGCACCGGCGCCGACATCGGGCTGCGGGCCCCGCCATCACCCACCGCGACGACCCGGTACCAATAGACTCTACCGGCGTCTTCCGGTGCGACCACGTCGGCCCACTCGAAGCCGAGTCGCCCTCGCTTCATGACGGCGTGGTCGGCATAGTCGGCCGACGCCGGGTCCGCCGAGATGGTGCCCACTTTGAAGGACGGCGCGCCGAGCGGCGACGCCGCGGGATCGCACGCGCTCCCGGGCAGCGAGAACGATGGCCCGGGCTCGGCCGACTCGACTGAGGTCCGCTCGAGCGCGTCGGCGACCCCGTCGCCGTCGGAATCGACGAAGCCCGACGCGTCCGACGGTGCTTCGAAGCGATAGATATCGTAGTGACTGACCCGAAGGCTGACGGAGAACGCCTCACCCTGGTCCGGTGTGGGACAGTCCACACCGGTGACGAAGGAGAGCTCATGGCTCACGCGTGCGTCCTCCAGGTTGCAGTAACGACGTGTCGGATGTGCCTCCACGAAGTTGACGAGGTTCACCGCAGGGAATTGGAGGGCGAGAGTGTCCGCGTTGCCCCCGGACGTACTGGCGCCGAGGCGCGCAGGGCGACGGACGGTGTCGAGGTTCCACGGCGTTGGAGGCGCCAGGCGGTCGGGTACCCGACCGAGCACGCCCGTAGTCTCGCCATAGTTTCCCGTGATGTCGCGCGGGACGCAGTAGAAGGCGTAACGTTCGCCGGGTCGCATGCCACTCTGCGCCGCTTCGAGCCGACCGACGCTGTACTGCGGCGCCACGGGGGCCCACGCCTCGTAGCCCGGTTCGTCGCCCCTCTCGCCAGCGGAGGCAAGGATGGTGAGGTCATTGACCCGAACCAGCCCATCGAACGTGAGCCAGCCCGTGTCGTCGTGCGTCAGGAGCGCGGCTTCCGCGGCGAGATCCCGCGTCGGCGCGCTCGCTGACGGCAGCACGCTGCGATAGATGTCGAAGCCCGCGATCGCCTGAGACAGCGCGAATTGCTCCGGGGCGCCCGTCCCCGGGAGGGACCAGTCAAACGCCACGACGCCGTGTGCCTTCATGGACTCGGGCCCATCGCATCGGGCGAGCTCGTCGGCCTCGAGGATCCGGAAGCCCGTCACGGCGGGTGCCAGCCAGGGAGCGCTGGTGTCGACCGTCGCGGCGCCGAGCCGCAGGACCTGTTCGGGCGCCGTCCCACTGGCGGGAATCACTCCGTAGAGCTCGTAGCGCACGGTGCCGACGGCCGTCGAGTCCAGGTAGCCGAGCCCACGTGCGATGGCGACGTTTGGATCGAGGCGGGAGACGAAGTGCGACCAAAAGGTGTCGCCGCCGAGCTTGTCAGCGACCGCATCACCGAGGCCCGCGAGAAAGTTTCCGTTGGCGTCCAGCTCCGGGAGCGCCGTGAACCCGAGCGCCTCAAGCGCGCGCCGGGCGTTGTGAGGCTCGGCGTACAGCGCGTCGATCGCGGCTGGAGTCGCCGTCTCGTAGGGTACGGTCGCGAGCACCGCGCCATCCCGATGGACCCGAAAGTGAGATAAACCCGTGATATCGCTCGGGTCACTCCAACTGAGCCACACCACGGAATTGCCTCCCGGGGCCGACAGAGAACCCGCGCGAGAGGGGATCGCGGAGAAGACGAGCTGGTCCTCCTGCGCGAAAGCCGGTGCAGAGAGGGCCGTGATGAGGGCGGTCGTCATCAGAAGAGTCGTGGTCATGCGCTGCATTGTCGGGCCCCTCAGTGAACCGCACTGACGTTCGGCGACGGAACGGTCCAGTCGCCATCGTCGAAGGTGAGCGACAGGCTGGCGTCGCCGGTGCCGCAGCTCTTGTCGTCACGCGATCGACCGATGGTGGTCCAGGTCTCGGGGTCGCAGTCGAGACCGACGCCCGCAGCGCCGAAGCCCTCCCCGCGGAACTTCACCTGGTCGCCCGAATACTCGGCGAACGCCGTCGCTTGGCCACGGAGCGCCCCGATACATCCGAGCTTGCCGAAGGCGCCTCCGCCGACGAGGCCGCCCAGCGTCAGAGGCGGGCCGCCGATGAGCCAGGTCCCGACGTCGGCGGTCACCGCGAGGTTCAAGAGGCAGCCGAGGTCGATGACGGGGATGGACGCGGACCCGCGGACATAGAGCCCGTTGAACTGGCCATCCGGGAGCGTAATGAACTCGGCGGCTTGTGGGTCGAGTGACGTCAGAACGTCGTCGCCACACGTCCGTCCTACGAGGAAGCTCACGAAGACACTCATCGAGCTGAAGGAGGCTCCCGCCTTGGCGCCGACGTAGGTCTCGACGGCGCCGACGCCGAACTCGAAGCCGATGTCGAAGATGGAGAACTCGCTAAACTCGAGCGCGCCATCCGTCGTGATTCCGCCGAAGAGCCCGAGGAGGGTTGGCGGGCCGGATCCGTCACCGAGGAGCGTGAAGCCCAGCGACAGGTCTTCGATGGTGACTTCGCCCGTCCCAATGCGGAGAGGGAGGTTCATCGTGCTAATGACGGCGTCGACCATGGAGGAGGAGTCGGTGCCGACGTCGCACGCGTCACCTTTGCCGTTCGAGGCCCAGCTCGTGATGTCGAGCGCGGCTTCGAAGACGCGTGTGTCCTCCGACTGATTGCCGGTCATCGTGAACGCGGCGTCCACGTGAAGGCGCTCCAGCTCGTCACCCGCGATCTGCGCATAGCCGTCCAGGGTGGCCGCTTGTATCGGCAAGTCGGGGACGAGGCTCTCCACGGTGGCGCTGGCCTTCGCGAGCGCGTCCGACGCGGCGTCGTTCAGCGCAGCGGCGATGTCCGCCACGAGCGCGTCGAGCTGTGCGAAGAGATCGTCTACCAGTAGCCCGGTATCTTCGATGAGGAAGGTGAAGTGGTCCGAGAAGTCGGCGACCATGAGCTCGACGCCACCCGCTCCCATCACGAGGTCGAGGAGCGCGGAGCGAAGCTCGCCCCCGGAACGGAGGGGCGGCAGGGTCTCGAGGGAGGACACGAACACGTCATCCATCGAGAATCCGAGAGCCGCTGTGACGTCATCAAAGGGCTCGCGGAGACTCAAAACCAGTTGTTCGGCGAACGACTGACCCGGGACCGATATGAAGGAGGTGATGACCCCGTCGGTGGCATCGAAGAGCATCAGGTCGAGCTGTGCTTTCAGGTCCTCAGCGCTGAGACCCACCAGCCTCGTCTCCGTGCAGCCGACAGTCTGAGCGCAGACAATCGCGCTTTCGACCTCGGTGAGGAACGAGTGGACGTCCGAGAGCACGTCGAACTGCCCGTCGAGAGCGCCCCCGAAGTCGTCGACCATGAGCACCACGTCCCCTTCGAGGCCCCCGAGCTTACCCTCGGCACCCAAGATCGCCGTCTCGATGTCGATGACGAGGTCGTCGGCCCCATCGACCACGTCCGAGAAGTCACGGGCCCCGAGCGTCGCTTCGAAAGACGGCACCGTGACCTCGTACTCATCGAGCAATTCAAGGGCTTCCGAGATGAGATCGCTCTGAATCTCGGCGGCATCCGCCGGCACCGGGACGAGCGGCGCGAGACGAGTCACGTTGTCCACGAAGTCGAGCCCCTTCATCTCGTCCAGCACGTCCTGCACCGCCGGCACTGCGCCGAGGGCTAACACGCCGAGCAAGGGGTTTACGTCGAAGGACGGCGATTCGAGCTTCGCGAAGGTGCCGCTGCCGAGGACCTGTCCATGCAGGAGTGCGGTCGCGGCGAGCGTCGTGTCGATGGTCACGCTCGCCGCATCGAAGGTCTCGAGCGCAGCCTCAAAGGCGATAGCAGGAAGGTCGGAGCTCCCCGTGACGTGCGACACAGTGACGATGTCTTGAGCGGCCTCGACCGCTCGCATGAGGGCCCTCACTTGATCGAGCGCGGTAGCACAGGATGACGCCGCGTCGGGAGTGAGCGTGCACGGCGCGAGATCCGGTCCGGCGTAGATGGTCTCCAGTGTGAGGATGAGGGCGTCAGCCGTCTCGATGAGCGCGTCGTCGAAGATCGTGAGCAGGTCCACGAGCGCCTCGTCGAGGGCCGACGAGACGGCGCTCGCGAGCTGCGCCGGGAGCGCGTTCAAGGACGCGAGCCCGAGTGTGATGTCGTCGAGGACGGTGGCGCCGCCAATGGCCCCCGAAAGCGCCAGATCGAAGGTCGCCTCGAGCTCGGCGCGAAGCTCCGAGAGCACCGCGGTGCCAGTGACGTCGAGAAGCGCGTCGGCCTTGGCACGGACGCCCTCTGCAATGGCGGTGAAGGCGCCCTGCCCGCCCACCAGAGGGATCCCGGCGCCGACGAGGACTTCGTCGAGCCCGGTGAGCGAGAGCGCGTCATTGAGGTCGATGCTGAGGGCGAGGTCGGCGAGTCCGAGGGTCTCGAAGTCAGCGCTGGCCCCGAAGACCACGCGCGTCGTGGTGGGGGTCAGGTACTCGACGCCAGCGTTCAAGTCCATGACCAGGAAGTCGTGCTCAAGAGTGAGCCCGGTGAAGCTCGGCGCTCGCACGTGGGCGGGATCCACGTCGAAAGCCACTGGCAACGCGATCTCGAATCCGGTGCCTCCCCAGGTGTAGCCGGCGGTCAGGTAGCAGTCGAAATTGACATCCTCGTTGTGGCACAAACTATTGACGGTATAGTCGCGAGTGGCGTCAGGAACGCCACTCCCATTGCCCGCGAGGACCTCCGTCGTTCCCGCCGTCGTGGTGGACGTGTTGTGGAGCCTCACATCCCCGTTGAGGGCGTCGAAGAAAGGCGCCGCGAAGTCGACGTTGAACACGAACCATCCGTCGTCTTCACCCTCGGAGATCATGAGGGGGCTGGCGTGCAACGCGACCGGGAAGCCCTCGTCATTTCCGCTCGTGGGGGTCTCGAGGACGTTGTCCGACTCGCCGGTGATGCGGACATTGGACGGTTCACCCGTGGGCGCCCAGACGGCGGTGACGCCGACCGGCGCTTCGAGCGCTCCGATCGTCACCACCGCGCCGACCTCGAGGCTGCGGGACGAGATGGCGCAGCCTCGCTCGATGGGGGTGTCGGACACGAGGCTGAGCGTCTTCGGGAGAATCGGGGTCTTCCACGCGTGTAGCGACTCACCGCAGTTGGGCGCGTCCGGTCCGGCGCTGACGTCACAGGGGGTCACCACGGCGTCCGAGAGCTCGCCGCTGCACTCAAGGCCCATCGATGTGAAGGCGACATCGAATCCGCCGGGCGCGTCGATGCTGACCGTGCCGTCGTTCCATGTGAAGGGGTCGACAGCGTTCATCACCTGTCGAAAGGCGAAGCGCGTGAATGGAAGCACGTGCCCATATACGGTGGGGCTCGGCGGCGAGTCGGTGTTGAAGGCGCCGGTGATCCCCGCCGGCCGCATGACATACTTTGTCCCGATATTGGCTACAACATCACACGGCCCCCCGTTACAGGCGAGAGCCGCGTCGGGACCGCCAAAACGAAGCGCCGTGGTCGAGCCGGCGAGGTTCGAGCCGCCCCCGGTCACCGGCGCACCCGTGGCCGAGGACGCGTAGTGCTGGACGCCAACGGTGACGCCGGCGTGGAAGTGATTGCCGCGCCGCGATTCTTCGTCGGGGAGGCTGAAGTGGCCCCCAGGTACGAGCCCCCCAGTGCCGCGCGGGGTGGCCGCTCGCGCACCGAGGAGGCTCTCGGCTACGCTTCGGTGGTAGGTCGACGGGGCTATCGCAGGCGAAGGCAGCGGGATCAGACCGGTGGGTGGAACACGCGTTCCCGGCATGACGAAACCCGGCACGAAGAGGACGCCGCGCGGCGGGAACACGCCGGTGCGCGAGAAGACGTGGCCCCCATCCGAGCCGACTGGTCCCCACGCGGGTTCGGGCACGCTGGCCAGCGGCGCCAGCATCCCGCCATCAGGCGCCATCCCCCACGCAGTCACCGGGACGACCGCCATCGCCGTCCCCGGCGAGGTCGTGGGGCAGCTCGGGCAGTCCGGTGACTGCTCGAAGGTGAGAGAGAGATCGGGCGGCACGACCTGGCCTTGCTTGACCGCGCTCCGGTCGATCGCGAGGCCGAACTCGGGCCAGGCGTGCTCGAGCTTCGGGAAGTGGGTCTCGCCGTCGCCGGCGCCAAAGTTCACTGTCGCGACGAGCCCGGTGCTGAGCAGGCGATAGCTCGACCGCAGCTGTGCGATACCGGGTGCCGCATAACGAAGTTCATTCGAAGCGACCTTGGGGACGCCATTGGCGGCGCCACGCGGGTCCGCCGGGTGGTAGCCGACGAGCCCTTGGTAGCGAGGTCCGAGCTGTGTCCCCCCGACGGCGGATGTCGATGCGGTCAACGTTCCATTGACGAGGTAGAATGGAAGTCCGCCTGCGTGCAAGAACCCACCTGCGCGCGTGGCCTTGACGGACTTCAGCAGCCACTTGTCGCCGAAGCTGATCCCGGACAGTGCGACAAGGGAGCTCCCTCGAGCGATCGGCCCCCCTAAGGCGTTCGTCTCGTGGAGGGAGACCCCGGACGGAAGGGTGAGATCGAAGCGGGACGCTTTGAGCCCGCGGTCGCTGAGCGTCACGTCGAGCGTGCCGGCGAGCCCGCCGAAGGTGCCCGTCACTCCGTTTACGTTGACACTGTCAGCGACCAGGAGTGCGAGCCCGCTCGGCGCGGACGCGCTGTGGCGACCCACGACCTTGAGCCCGACATCGAGCGGTGGCACGGTGAACCCGGCGCCCGGCGCCCAGGTCGCCGCGCTCCCGAGCGAGAGCTGGAGCGCCCCAGGAGAGCAGCAGGGGAAGGTCGTGGCGACGACGGTCCCACTCGTGAGCGTCGTCTGGATTCGGCCGAAGTAGGCTTTGCCCGTGAGCGGGGTCAAGAAGAAGCCGTCCGCGACCACGGCCTGCTCGCCCGTGTCATTGGTCGGGTCGGCGTCCGGTGGGCCAATGACGATGTTCACCGAGGTCTTCAGTCGGAGCTTGTGTCCCGCGGCGTACTCGGCAGCGAGCCAGGGCCCGAGCTCCTCTCCCGTGACGGCGTCTTGACCGGTGAGCGTGACCGTGCGCTCGAAGGTCTCGGTGGCGTCGACGCCGAACGAGTCCAACACCTTGCTGCCGTAGCTTACGGCCGAGTAGAGCGTGCCGCCGCCGGGCCCCACTTTGGAGGTGACCTTCAGCGACTCGACCTCGATACGCGCCTGGGCGTACCCCTTGAGCAGGATGCCGCTCACGGTCACGGGTACGGTGCAGTCGACCGAAACCGCGGTGCCGGGCAGGTACCCGAGCAGGGTCGGCCGAGTGCACGTGAAGCCCGAGACCGACAGATCGAGGGCGGATGATGGAAGGGCGACACTCGCGAGGGCGAGCACCAGCACGACAATTCTCATGTGCTGGCGCTTACACCACGATCTCCGGCTTCGTAAAGGGGGACCACCCGAATTCCCTTCGAATTCCTCGATAACGGCAGGTGGCGACGCCACGCGCCACCTCGGACGAGGGCGCACGGCCCCCGCGAGCGTCCGGCCCAGCCCCTCACCTTCCAACATGGGGGGCCATCTGATACACGTTCTCACGTGAGGATCCTGCACACCCTCTGGTCCATCGTCGCCTGGTCGATCGCGTTCGTCCTGCAGATCGGCGTGGCCGTGGTCTGCCTGCCGCTCATGATCTTCATCCCGTTCGAGAAGCTGCAAGGGGGCTGGCCGAGCTCGATCGTGGGCTTCATCCCGCACCTCACCCTCTCACGGCGCACGGTGGTCTGGGACCGCGCCTTCGACCCCAAGCGCGTCTCGGTCTTCGTCGCCAACCATACGTCCATGCTCGACGGGCACATCGCCGTCCACGCCCTCCCCCACCCCTTCTGCGGCGTCGAGAACGCCTCGCACCTCGCGATCCCGGGCTACGGCTGGCTCATGCGCATGGCGAACGCCATCCCGATCCCCAAAGGGGTCGGACGAATCGAAGCGGTGAAAGACGCGGCGCGCGAGCGGTCGGCCCGTGGCATCTCGGTGCTCGCGTTCCCCGAAGCGCACCGCACCATGGACGGTCACCTCCGGCCCTTCCGACGTGGCGCGTTCATCATGGCGCGCGACGCCGGCCTCCCCGTCGTCCCCTTCGCGATCGCAGGGATGTACTACGTGTTCCCGAAAGGCACCTGGATCGTGAGACCGGGGCACTTCGAGATCTACATCGGCCCCACGCTCGAAACGGCTGGGAAGAGCGATGACGAGCTCGAGGTCCTCGCGAACGAGTGCAACCAAGCCATCACCGCTTGGCTCGAACGCCGCGAGACCGTGAACCCGTCGCCGCTCCTGCAGCGCTCACGTCCCGGGAACCGCGAGGCGCTCCCGGATCGGCGAGCCGAGCTCGCGCCCGTCGCCCCCGAGTCCTGACGCTGCGGCCGTTCAGGCCGACGCGAGGCTGACCCAATCCCGTGGTCGTAGGTAGTCCTGCAGGCGCGCTTCGGCGCTGCCCGCGGGCGGATGGTAGTCGTAGGTCCAGCGCGCGAGCGGCGGCATGCTCATGAGGATGGACTCGACCCGGCCGTTCGTTCGCAGGCCGAACTGAGTGCCGCGGTCGTAGAGCAGATTGAACTCCGCGTATCGGCCGCGCCGATAGAGCTGGAACTCGCGTTCCGCCTCGGTCCACGGCTCCATCTTGCGGCTCTCGACGAGCGGCACGTACGCGGCGAGGAAGGAGCGACCCACGTCCTGTGTGAAGTCCCACGCGGCGTTCAAGGGGACGCGTTGTTCGAGTGCGAACGGGGTGCGGCGACGGATGGCCGCCGGGAGCTCGGCGGCCTCGACTCCAACGTAGTCGTAGAAGATGCCGCCGATACCACGCGTCTCGCCGCGGTGCGGCAGGAAGAAGTAGGCATCGCACCACTGTTTGAAGCGCGCGTAGAGGTCGCTCCCGTGGGCATCGCACACGCCGCGAAGCGTGCGGTGGAAGTGCACGCAGTCCTGATCCTTCGGGTAATAGGGCGTCAGATCGGTGCCCCCGCCGGTCCAGAACGTGTCGCCACGGCGCACGAGGCGGACGTTGGCATGGACGGCCGGCACTTTCGGGCTGCGCGGGTGGAAGACGAGCGAGAGCCCCGTCGCCGCGAACTCGCTGCCGTCACCCGGAAGCTGATCCGCGAAGGCCGGGTCGAGCGTGCCGTAGACGTGGCTGACGGCGACGCCCGCCTTCTCGAACACGGCCCCACCGGCGAGGACGCGCGTGTGACCGCCTCCGCCGCCGTCGCGGGTCCACTCGTCTTGGACGAACGACGCTTCGCCGTCGAGCGCCGAGATCGCGGAACAGATCGCGTCCTGGAGTTTGCGTAGCCAATCGTGAGCGACGTCGAATGAGAGCGACTGCATGCGCTCCTTGCTAACCGCGCGAGGCGGGCCACGTCAAGCGGCCTCGCCCGGCGGAGAAACACGTCGTGAGACTCGCGCCCGGGGTCATGAGCCACCCACCCGGCCGTCAATGACCCAGCACGACTCACGATGCAGGCCCCTGCAACGCCGTCGTCACCGACACTTCCGAGAAAGAATCCGCCGGCACGATTCTCGCTCATAGAGACACCAGCTCGCTGAACTCGCGAGTCAAAGAGGTACCCCATGAAGTTCGTCACCGCTCTCGTCACTCTCGCCGCCGGCCTCGCCATCACGGGAACGGCACACGCGAACAGCGACTCGCTCTTCACGGTCGGTGTCGGCACCGCTCTCGGCGTGAACCAGTCGTCGTCACTCGGCGGCAGCGTGGAGACGAGCTTCACGAGCGAGATCTCCCTCAAGTTCAAGGCGCTGCACGTCCTCGGTGTCGAGTTCGCGTACGCGCCGACGGACTCGGACGACGAAGGCCAGCCCCTCGTGTTCGACGGCGCGTTCCGGGCGAGTGGCCTGCTCTACCTGGTGCCGACCTACCCGGTGACCTTCTACCTGAAGGGCGGCCTCAGCTCGGGGAAGATCACGGAGCTCTTCGACATCGACGCCCCATCGGTGAGTTACCACACCGGCGCCGGGCTCGACGTCCACATCGGCGACAACCTCGTCATGGGCCTCGAGTACCTCCTCCTCATCCCGGGCCTGAACGGCGTCAAGCAGACCTTCACGTCCTACGCGAACGAGGAGATCAAGCGCTTCCAGCGTCGCGGCGTCGGCGAAGAGGTGGCCGCCGCGCCGACCCCGGAGATCTCCGACTACATCTCCGCCAACAACTTCCGAATCACGGTGTCGGCTCGCTGGTACTTCTAAGCGACGTCGACCGCGGGCCCGACGCCCCGAGCAGCTCCAGCCATCGATAGACCTGCTTTCGCGAGCGGTCGTGGCGCTCGGCCAGCTCGGCGACCGTGAGCCCTTCGTCGAGCTCTCGCTTCACCACCGCCAGATCGACGGGGACCACGTGGCGCCGCCGCGGCAGCTCGCCGACGGCGGCGGACCTGAGCGCCGCTCGCACATGGTCCGAGTCGAATGCGCCCCCAGATGGGTCCAGCTCCCACATCCGCTTCAGCCGCTCGAGCCGTAGCTCGAAGAGTCGCTCGTCCCACCCCGCCATCAGGAGCCGATGTAGCGCCGTCGGCCGCCAGGACGCGTAGCAGCCCGCACCCGCGAGACCGACTCGGAGGCGACGGACGAGCTCGTCGCGACGATCGCCCATCGGCGGCACGACGACCACCTGGGACTCACCCACCGCCCGGAGCTGCGCCTCCGTGGGGCGTTCACTCAAGATGACGACGTGGAGCCCCCGGCGCGTCGCCCCCTCCACCCGTTCACCGAGCCGAGGGTGGCGAGGATCGGTGAGCAGCAGCCAGCTCCCGCCCGGCGCGCGATCGACCGCGTCATCAAACGCGCCGCCCCCGTTCCAGCCGAGCGACCAGACGGTCGTATCTTCCCTCGTGAGCCGTCTCGCGAGCCGTTCGCCAAACTCTCGCGCCGACGTGGTGACGAGCACGGCGCCGGTTCTCCCGAGCAACTGCTTCACGACACAGAGGTGTGCGACGTCGCCCTGTTCGAGGGGGTCGTGGGGGGCGTCCAGGGTCTTCCCGACGTGGATGACGGTCTTTCCGGCCAAGATGACCGCGTCGGGCCCTTGTGATCTCGCCTCCGAGCGAAGCCGATGGCGCTCGACGCGGGTCCCGTTGCGGCTCCCGAGGTCCTCGACGAGCACCTCATCGCCATCGAGCAGGGTCACCCGGCCGTGACGACGGCTCAGCTCCGGATCGGCGATGACGACGTCGGCCGCCCGGCCGAACTCAACGCTCTCATGGCGCTGGAGCGGGACGGGGCGCGGGCACGCCTGTGCCGTCGTCGCGAGCACGGTGAGCCGCCACTCCCACGGCAGGCGAAACGTGGACGTCAAGGGCGACGACTCGTCACGCGCGTCGGCTCGTCAGTCGATGCGAATGCGGCCGGGCATGAGCATGAGCGGCTCGCCGGCCTGAAAGCCGCTGAGGAAGGGCCATACGTCCGAGAGGGCGTCCCCGAGCCCCGGGACCGCCGCGAGGGCGGTCTCGATCTCGACCCCGAGCGACGTTCGGAGCTGGTCCACGAGGCCCTGCTCCGGATAGAAGGCGAGCTCGATGTCATCGCCCTCGCCCACGCCGGCGAGCGCCTTCGCGCGGCCGATGGCGGTGATGACGCCGCCCTTCCCGTCCACGAGTTTCCGCTCACGCGCCTCGATCCCGAGCCAGACTCGACCCCGCGCCGACTCTCGAACCACGGTCCGATCGAGCTTCCGCGAGGTCGCGACGCGATCGAGGAAGATCCCGTAGAGGGCCTCGAGCTTCTGCCGGATGACGCCGATCTCCTCCTCCGTCCAGGGCTGGTCCATCCCGAAGAGGTCCGCCCGCTTTCCGCGCACGAGCGTGTCGCGCCCGACGCCGAGCCAGTCGAGTAGGCCCGAGAGGACCGGCTTCCCCGTGAAGATGCCGATGCTTCCCGTGATCGACGCGTCCGGCGCCCACACCTCCCGCGCGCCCATCGCGAGGTAGTAGCCTCCCGAGGCAGCGGTGTCACCGAAGGAGGCGATGACCGGCTTCTTCTCGGACGCCTTCTGGAGCGCTCGGTGCATCTTGTCCGATGCCAGGCTGGAGCCGCCTGGGCTGTCCACACGAATGACGATGCCGACGACGCGCGGATCCTTCACGGCGGCCTCCACAGCGCGCACGATGGTGTCTCCGCCGACGTTCTTCGTGCCGAGGATCGGGTTCCCGTTGCTGCCGCCATCGACGATGCTGCCTTCGACGGGGATGATCGCGATGACGGGGCGTAGCGGCCAGACCTCACGGCCCGACGGCTGCGCGAAGGCGGGGGGCGCGAGCTCCACCGGGCGCCCGGTCTTCTGCCGAATCCAGTCGCTGAGCTCGTCGTAGAAGAGGACCCCGTCGACGAGCTTCTTGTCCATCGCCTCGGCGGCCACGTAGGGACCACCGTCGATGAGCGCGGCCGTCGTGCCGGGCGAGAAGCCACGCCCCCGATCGATGGCCGACACGATGGCCGCCCAGAGCGTGTCGAGCATCTGGTTGCGCGCGGCTTGCGCCGGTGCCGACGGGCCTGTGCGCGTGAACTGTTCCGGGAAGGACTTGAACTCCTCGAACTGCACGAACTGCGCGGTCACCTTCAGCTTGCCGAGCACGTCCTTCAGGTAGGTCGCGGTGCTACGAAGCCCGAGGAGCACAAGGCCGCCCGCCGGGTTCAGCGCGATGCGGCTGGCCGAGGCGTAAGCGAAGAGCTGTTTGGTGTCGCCTTGATCGAGGTAGACGGTGACGTCCTTCCCGTGTGCCTTGAGGTCGTCGATGGACTCGCGCAGCTCCTCGGCTTGCGCCCAACCGGGAGAGGTGCCCCGGTCTCTCAGGATGACGCCGGAGACGGTCTCGTCGCGCGCGACCCGATAGAGATGCAGGAGGATCTGCGTGAAGGCGGCACGCCCCCCGCCGAGAAGCCCGCGGCTCGGCGTCTCCGGAAGGGCCGCGAGCTCGACCACGACGGTGCGGCCGGTACGCTCGTAGATCTTCGGGTAGGCCGCGCCCGACACGCGTGCACCGATCGTGAAGCCGTCGTAGCCAAGTTCGCCGCCAATCGGCTGATTGAAGGTCGTCGCCCCTTCGATGCCGCCGAGACCAAAGTGGATGGCGAGCGAGGTGCCGAGTTCGAAGGCCAGCTCACCGTCACGGGGATGTAGCGTCGTGTGGACGCCGAGCTCGAGTCCCGGGACGATCGCGCCACGAACGCGCGCGAGCACGTCCGCATCACCATTGTTTTCATGCACTTCCGCGCCGACCTCGACGCTGACGCGGTCGGTTCCGGGCTGAACGGCGACACCGAGGCCGTAACGCCGCGGTACGATCCCCGCGCCCAGATCCGGCGTGTTGAGGTTGGCGGCGATGATGCCGAGGCTCATCCAGCCCGCCGGACGGAAGAGCAGCGACACGTCGACCGAGGTCGCGTCTTCGAGCGCGCTGTCGTAGTCCGACCAGAAGAAGCGGCCCGCGACGCCGATTCGGAAAGCGTGCTCCACCTCCCACGCCGCACCGAGCGTGACGCTCCCGAACGAGTCCTGGTCGGCGGGCCGCAGGAAGTCGAGGCCGAGGCCGAGGCTGAGGCCACCCCAGACCGGCGTTCCGAAGGCGACCGAGGTCCCCTGACCGTCCACGTGATCGAGCTGCGAGTTGTAGAGCCGGAGCTCCCAGCCCCCGAGCGCCGACAGCGCGGCCGCGTTCTGCGACAGGGCGTTGGTCCCGTCGGGGTCGGCGATGGACGGAAAGGGGAGCGTGACTGCGCGGCTGCGGTCGGCTGACGCCACCGGGACGACACCGAACGCCGCGACGACCACCAGTAGGGGCGATAGGAAGCGCGAGCCGCGCCGAGTCGAGATCATGGGGCGACACACGCCTTGAACACGCCACTCCCGCCGGGGAGTGCGCACGTGTCGTAGTTGGGATCGTAGTCGAGGCAGTCCGCGACGGTGGTGCAACGAGGGAGCACGTATTTGAGCTTGCCCTGGCTGCCCGGCGGCCCGACGTAGCAGAGGAAGTCCACCTTCTCTTCATCCGAGAGGCGAGAGTCCGTGTCGGCGTTACAGTCGCAGCCCCGCGTGCAGAAGCCGAACTTCGTATTGATCGCATCCTCGCCGGCTTCGTTGCCGAGGTCCCCCGGCTGCATGCAGACCCCGTACTGGCACTCCGAATCGAGCGTACAGCCTTGTCCGAGGGTGTGGCCTTCGGGGTTCACGAGCGCGAAGGGGTACGTGCACACCGAGAGCGGCGGGTCGGTGTCGATGACGTCGTCGCAGTCATCACACGTGGCGTCGTCACTCTCGACGTCGGTCGTAGCCACGGTATCGCCCTCGGGCGCGATCGTGTCGCCTTCGGGCGCGACGGTGTCCTCCGCGACGTCGGACGGGGAGTCGACGCCATCGGGGTCACTTTGGATCGCGTCTTGCCCTCGGCTGCCGCGCCCGCTGCTGCACGACGCGACCGCCAACGAGGTGATGAGCAGCCCCTGTGTAGCCACGGCCCGCACGAGCCGGGCCCAAGCGCGATGAGACATGCGGACTCCTCCGGAGGGAGAGCTGAAAGGTCGGGGCAGGTCGCGCTCAGAGCGCGAGGCAGGTTTTGAAGACGCCGGAGCCGTTCGGGAGACCACAGGAGGTGTATCCCGAATCGAAGGCCGCGCAGTCGGCGACCGACGAACATCGGGGCAGGATGTGCTTGAACTTGTTCTGGGTCCCCGACGGGCCGTTGTAACAGACCAAGGTCTGCTTCTCTTCGTCGGTCAATCGGGAGTCCGTGTTGTTCTCGCAGTCACAACCACGCGAGCAGTATCCGAACTTCGTATTGACGGCGTCGTCGCCCGCCGGATTTCCGCCGGACCCGGGAAGCACACACTCGCCGAATTCGCACTCCGCGTCCGAGGTGCAGGACTGTCCGATCGACTTCCCACCCGCGTTCACGACCTCGAACCCGTATTCACAGAACGTCTGCGGTCCGTCGTCGCCCGTCGAGCCGCCCTGGCTGTCCCCACCCGATCCACTCACGTCACAGCCGAGGAGCATGACCGCCAAGGCGCTGGGGAGGATCGAAAGAGTGCGACGAGTCATGAGTGGCTCCTGAAGCAAGCAGCGCGGGGCGCGTGGGCCGGGCCCGTCCAATCGGTCGACGGGCTGAAGCGGTGGACGCTACAGGCCAGGGCCATCGGGAGCAAGCTCCAGCTCCACTGCGCCGGCTAGACCACCGGGCGCCGCGGTCCCGGGGTCGCACGGGAGGACCAGCCACGTGGCGCCCCCCGGTGCCAGCGTGGCGCCCTCGGGCAGCCGGCCTCGAGCGACGGACACCTTCGCGGCGAGCCCGTCGTAGGGGCCCCGGGCCCAGTAGCGAACGAAACGAGCCGCCTGCACCGTCACGGTCCCGGAGACGGCGGAGGTCGCGGGAACGCAGACCTCCCAGGAGGTCGCGCCGAGCTTCACGCGCACGGGCGCGCCTTGGGCGACGGTATTGGCCGGCATGCTGCCGACGATGGTGGCGGCGGCCGCTCCGACGGCCCCGAGGTCCGGCGCCGACTGCCGACAGAAGGCGTGAACGTTCTGTCGGCGAAGCACCTCGACCGTGCCATCGGCGGGCGCTGCGTTGCACCGGGGATCGATGACGACGGCCTTGGGAGGAGGCGCTGCGACGGGCCTGCGGCGCGACTCGAGGTGGTCGTCCGGCCTCGGGATGCCCGGTGCCACCGCGGCCAAGTAGATGTCCTTCGACGGCGCGGGCTCTTCGAAGCGGCATCCGGACAGGGCGACGGAGAGCGTGATGGACGTGACGCGAAGGGCGCGGAGCGGCGACGTCATCTCAGTGCCGCTCGTTCTCGGCGGGGACCGGCAGCGTGCGGGCGCGGCGTTCGAAGCGCCACTGTTCGACGCCTCGCGCGCTCTCGCGGACGGACTCGTGCAGCCTCGCGTCGTTACCGACTTCGAGGAGGTGGTTCGACCGCAGGAAAGGCAAATACGAGACCGCGATGGCGGGTGGTGAATAGGGGTTCAAGACCAACGCGCGCTGAACCTCGTACCGGATGGACCAGCGTGGGTGCGACGCGACCTTCAGGAGCACGGCGCCGAGCGTCGGCCGGCGCGCGGCCATCGCCACGAGGTCGCGCTCGATGACCTTCGGGTTGTCGAGGATGATCTCGACGATGTGAGGATGGGGATCGTTCAGCAGGCGCTGTATCGCGTCACGGTTGTGGCCGCGGGCCATCGCCTTGCGGCGACCGAGCGGGATGTCGAGCAGCTCGAGATCGGGGAGCACCTCGTCGGGCCGTGCCACCAGCCGAGGCGGCGGGTTCAGGAGCAGGTAGCGAACGGGCACGTAGCCGGCGCCGTAGGCCGCCCGGTAGAGCTCCCCGACGCGCGAGTAGGCGACACGGCCCGGCTCGGCGAGCTTGGTCACGATCCCGTGGTAGGCCTCACGAAAGCCCTCGCCGTCGATGTCCGTCATCAGGTGGCGGAGGCTCTCGATCACCTCGCC
>JADMJS010000268.1 GCA_018780435.1 Myxococcales bacterium | reverse complement strand
ACGAACCAGAAGGCGGTCGAGACGACCATGACCCAGACGGCGTAGAGGATGGCGAGGCCCGAGAGCGCGAGGAGCGCGGCGGCCACGATGCCCAAGGGGGAGGGCGGCACCTCGAGGCGCAACGCGCAGTAGATGACGAGCCCAATCCCGCCAAGCGCGTGGACGAGCTTGGCCGGAACCAGGCGGCGAAAGGAGACGAGGAGCTGCGCGTCGACGGGCTTCAGGAGCACGAAGTCGAGCGTGCCCTTGCGAATGTCCTCGACGAGACCACGCAGGTTGGGCTCGATGATGGCTTCGAGGAGGCCCTGCAAGGTCACGAAGAAGCCAGTCACGAGCAGCGCTTCGTTCCACGACCAGCCGGCGATGGTGCCGCCGTCGCCTTGGGTCTCGAAGACGAAGAGCAGCGGCAGGAGCGTCCAAGAGATGGCGAGGACGGTCATCACCGACTCGACCACGAAGTTCGCGCGGTAGGCGAGGGCGGTCATCCAGGCCACGCGCCAGGAGGCGCCGAGGGCGCGCGCCGTGGTCCCGCGGCTCATGCGCCGAAGGCCTCGTAACGTCGGACGCCGCGGCGCCACACCACGGTGGCGGTGACGATGCCGACCGCGAGCCAGACGGCTTGCAGCGCCAGGAGGCCGGGGACGTCGCTTCGGGACGCCTGCCCGGTGACGAACTCGACGGGAACGCTCAAGACCGCCCGGAACGGCGCGACCTCCGCCGCGACGCGCACCCACTCGGGCAACGCGGCGAGGGGGATGGCGTAGCCGGAGAAGAGGACGTAGAGCCCGAACCAGACGTTGAAGACCCCGAGCGACTGGCCGAGCCAGAACGCGAGCGCGCCAAAGGTGGTCTGCACCGCGAAGTTCAAGGCCCAGGCCATGAGCACCGCCGGCACGGCGGCCGCCCACAACACGGGGTCACCGGCGAAGGCCATCTCGGGTCGCCAGAGGACGAGCAGGCCCACGAGGGGGAGGAGCACCAGGAGCCGAAAGGGGATGGTCGCCATCGTCGCCGCGGCGAACCAGAAGAGCGGGTGTACCGGCTTCAAGAGCGCCGGGGAGAGGCTGCCGTCGCGGATCTGATGGTTCAGCTCCCAGACGATCCAGGCGCTCGTCAGTTGCCGCACCACCAGCACCGCCACGAAGTAGGCGGCGACGTCCGCGCGGCCCATGCCGGCGACCGGCCCGGCGTCGGCGATGCGATCGAAGACCGCCAGCATGAGCAATGGGACCGACGCCGTGAGGATCCAGATGACCACCTCGGCGCGGTAAGCGACCATCTCGGCGAAGCCGACACGAAGGAGCGCGGGGAACGCGATCCAGCCGCGTAGTAGCGCCGAGTGGCGCTCCGGAACGCTCACGGCGTCTTCTCGTCGAAGAGTCGGCGTAGCGTCTCATCGAGCGGTGGGGACTCGACGTTCAGCTCGACGACGGGCAACACCTGTAGTGCGCGGGCGACGAGCGGCTGCACCGCCTCGGGAGGCACCACCGCGACGAGCGTACACGGGGCGTCCGGGCTCTCGGGCGCGAGCGGCGACAGCGTCGCGAGGAGATTGGCTGGTACGGGCTCGAGGGTCCGGACCACCACGCGCCGGCCCGCGGCGTAGCGCCGTTCGAGCTCCTTCAGCCCGCCGTCGTATTTGATACGCCCGCCGTCGATGACGATGACCCGCGGGCACAGCGCCGCGATGTCGTCCATGTAGTGGCTGGTCAGGATCACGGTGGCGCCGCTCTCCCGAGCCCAACGCGAGACGAAGGAGCGCACCGCCGCTTGCATCGTCACGTCGAGCCCAATGGTCGGCTCGTCGAGGAAGAGGACGTCTGGGCGATGGATGAGCGCCGCTGCGAGCTCGCACTTCATCCGCTCGCCGAGCGACAGGTTGCGGACGGGTCGAGCGAGCACGGGCTCGAGGTCGAGCAGGCTCACGAGCTCGTCCCGAGTTCGACGGAACGCGGCGTCGTCGATGCCGAAGAGCGCCTTGTTCAGCGCGAAGGACTCCGTCGCCGGGAGGTCCCACAGGAGCTGCTGCTTCTGCCCCATGACGAGCGTGAGGCGACGCAGGAGCCCCGGCGCGCGGTCCGCGGGGCGAAAGCCGGCGACGGTTACGAGCCCTCGCGTCGGTACGAGCAGGCCCGAGAGCATCTTCAGTGTGGTCGTCTTGCCGGCGCCGTTCGGTCCGAGGAAGCCGACGGTCTCGCCAGCGTCGATGTGAAACGAGACGTCGTCGACGGCCCGGACCTCGGTGGTCTCGCGGCGAAAGAGGCTGCGGAGCGATGCCCCGAGGCCTTCGGCCTTCTTGGGTGACCGGTAGACCTTGCTGAGCCCGTCGACGTGGATCATGAGGACGGAGACCATAACGGATCGACGCGCGCGCCGCTTCAATTTGGGGTCCACGTCGTGGCGGTACACGCGTCCCCGCTCGATGCGAGGGGCACCACCCAACGACCTTTGCGCCGACGTACTTGTTGCGCGAGCGCGCTCGAACGCTATTCTCCCGCGGCCGCGGCCGACGGCGAGGGTCAGAGACTCTGGCCGTCACGGCTGCGATGGGGAGGCGTCATGAGTTCAAGCTATACCGGGAAGGCCGTCCGAATCCCGCGCGCGGGGGGCCCCGACGTCCTCGAGATCACGGACTACACCGCGGCCGAACCGGGCGGTACGGACGTGCTCGTGCAGGTCGCGGCCGCCGGCCTGAACCGCGCCGACCTCCTCCAACGTCGCGGCCAGTACCCCGCGCCGGCCGGTGTCCCCTCCGACATCCCGGGGCTCGAGTACGCCGGCACCGTCATCGCCGTGGGACCGGGCGTCACGTCCCGCCGCGTCGGTGACCGGGTCATGGGTATCGTCGGGGGCGGCGCCATGGCCACGCACGTGACCGTGAACGAGCGCGAGACCATCGCTATCCCCGACGGCATGGCCTTCGACGTCGCTGCGGCCATCCCGGAAGTCTTCCTCACGGCCTTCGACGCGCTCTTCCTTCAAGGGGACTTGAAGCTCGGCGAGACAGTGCTCATCCACGCCGTCGGCAGCGGGGTCGGGACGGCTGCCATTCAGCTCGCCCGGGTCGCGGGGGCGAGGGTTGCGGGCACGTCTCGATCCAAGGAGAAGCTCGAACGCTGCCGGACGCTCGGGCTCGACCACCCCATCTTCGTCGACAATGACGGACGTTTCGCGGGGGAGATCAGCGCCGACCTCATCCTCGATTGTGTCGGCGCCGGCTACTTGGCGGAGAACCTGCGTGCCCTGGCGCCGCGGGGGCGCCTCGTCTGCATCGGGACGCTCTCGGGTGGCAAAGGCGAGCTCCCGCTCGGGATGCTCCTCGGTAAACGCGCCACCGTCATCGGCAGCGTGCTGCGTTCACGCCCCCTCGAAGAGAAGGCGGCGCTGGCCCGTCGCTTCGAGCGGGAAGTCTTGCCGCTCTTCATTCGTTCACCCGGCCGACCCGGGGCTTCCCCTGCGGAGGCGACGCCCGCTCTGACACCGGTGCTCACATCCACGCTGCCCATGTCGCGTATCGCCGAGGCGCACGCGCTCATGGAAGCGGACCAGACCTTCGGCAAGACCGTCCTCACCTGGAGCTGACCCATGGCCGCCACCACTCGACTCTCTCTCTTCATCGCCCTCGGCGCCCTGCTTCTCACGGGCGGTGCGTCGGCCGAGAAGCGCTGTGACCTGAAGCCCGGCGCGTTCATCTACGCCATCGGGTCCTCGACTCTCGGCAGCCCTCTCGGAGAGCTGCTCGACAAGTCCTTGAAGAAGCGCGGCTTTCAGTTCCGAAAGTGGGCGAAGGCGTCGAGCGGGCTCGCGCGGCCCGACTACTTCGACTGGCCGCCGAAGGTGCCCGAGATCATTCGGGAATGGAAGCCAGACGCCTGGATCGTCAACCTCGGGACCAACGACTTCCAGGCCATCTTCGTGAACAAGCGGAAGTGGATCAAACCGGAGGACGACGAAGCGGGCTGGAAGGCCGAATACGCCCGCCGGGTCGACGAGGTCCTCGAGCTCACGGCCGGCAAGGACAAGCAGAAGCTGGTCATCTGGGTCGGACCGTCGCCGTTCCCGGACGCGAAAGCCAAGTGGCTGTCCCAGATCATCAACGGCGTCATCAAGTCTCGCATCAAGGCCTTCGGGGGCAACGTCTTCTACATCGACTCCACCGATCCGCTGATCGACAAGGCGGGCGAGGTCATCCGCCAGTACCGCGGCGCCGACGGCAAGATGAAGCCGGTCTTCCGCCGGGACAACATCCACATGACCGTCGAGGCGGTTCGCGATCTCATGGCCGAGCCGGCCGGCGACATCCTCCTCGGATGCGCGAAGGGAGAGTGACCGTGACCGGACTCGCGAACGCGTCCCGGCGTTTCGGCGTCGACATCCGAGGCAAACACGCCGTCGTGACTGGCGCCAGCAGCGGAATCGGCCTTGAGATCGCGCGCCACCTCGCGTCGGCGGGGGCCTCGCTCACGCTGGTCGCTCGCCGGAAGGACCGGCTCGACGCCTTGGCGGCGGAGCTCACGGCCCAACATGGCGTTCCGGCGGCGACGCTCGCGCTCGATCTCGGCGAGCCCGGGTCGGCGGCGCGCCTCTTCGACGCCACCGAGGGCACCTCGACCGCGGGCGCCGGGAAGCCCGTCGACATCGTCGTCAACAACGCCGGCTTCGGCACGCACGGCCGCTTCGTCGACATCCCGTGGTCCAAGACGGCCGAGCAGCTTCAGCTGAATATCGTGACGCTGACCGAGTCATGTCACCTCTTCGGCAAGGCAATGTCGTCGCGCGGTGGCGGCTTCATCCTGAACGTCGCCTCCATCGGCGCCTACCTCCCCACCCCTCACTACGCGACCTACACGGCGGGGAAGGCCTACGTCCGCAACTTCACCGAGGCGCTGAGCTGGGAGCTGGGGGATTCGGGCGTCGTCGCCACCTGTCTCTGCCCCGGGCCGACTGAGACCGAGTTCATGGACGTCGCGGGCCATGAACTCAAGGCGTGGCAGAAGAAGTTCTTCATGAGCGCGCCCGACTGCGCTCGGATCGGCCTGGACGCCCTCTTCGCCCGAAAGCCCAACACCGTGGCAGGCTGGAACAATCGCGCGATGATGTTCGGCCTCCGCTTCCTGCCGCGCCGAGCGATGACCTGGCTCGCCGCCAACACCATGGCGAAAGGCTCGTCTTGACGAGCCGGGCGCGCCAGGGGTGGCTGCTCGCGAGCGTCGCGCTCGCGCTGGTCTCGTGCGCACGCCCGGATCCGTCTCCCTCGCCGCGGCTCGAGCCTGGCTTGCCGACCGAGATGCCCCCGACCATCGCATCGGACGTCGAAGATGCACTTACCGGTGCGGGTCTCTCCCCTCGCGCCGTTGAGGACGCCAGCGGGGCGCCGTCGACCGACGGGCCTGGTGACGTCGCGGCGCTCGTCGCGGCCGCAGATGGGGCGGCCACCGCGCCCACCGACGCGTCACTGATCTCAGCGGCCGATGTGGGCGCTAGCGACCTCGCGCCGAAGGCGACTCCGGGTGACGCGGTCCGCACGCTCGCCCCATGGTTCGAAGGTGCGCCCGCTCGAGCGCATTGGCTCGCCGGACGTTATGCAGAAGCCGCCGTCGCCTTTGCAGCGCTCTCCGTCTCGGGGAGCGGGGATCCGGCGGGCGATCCGAGCGCTTCTCGCGCGGCGATCCTGTCGGCCCTCGCCGCGGCCCGAGCGGGCGACGTGACGGCGCCCGACCGGCTGCTCGGCCTCCTCGGTCGGGTCCCCCTCCTCGACGGGACGCTCCGAGTCGTCGCCGCCGAGACCTATGCCGCGGCGGGCCAACACGAGAAGGCCCTGGCGGCGCTCGGAAGCGGTGGCCCGGGACACTTTCCCGATCCCGTCGAGGCGCAAGTCCTCGAGGCACGCACGCTGACAGCGCTCGGTCGCCACGCGGACGCTGCGCGCACCTGGCGCGAGTACATCGCGCGACACGACGCGCACGATCGACGGAGCCTCGAAGCGGCCGAGGCCATCGCCCGTGTGGGTGGCGACTCCGAACGCGACGTCGCGCGTATCCTGCGCGGCGTCATCGCGCGGGCCCCCCATTCCTCGGCGGCGATCGACGCCGAGGCCCGCCTCGCGTCGCTCCCACAACGGCTTCGGTCGCTGACCATGGACGAGCTCCTGGTTCGGCTCGAGTCCCAGATCGAGCGTCGCGCGACGGAGCCCGCGCTCAAGACGGCGGCTCAAGTCGAGAAGGCGAGCCGCGCCGGGACGCTGGCGGCCTGTAAGTCCGCGGCGCTCGAGGCGCGTGCGCTCGATCGCGCGCGGCGTCGCAAGGCGCTGGTCGACCGCACGGCGGCGCTGCAAGCGGCGTGTCCGGTCACGGCCGTGCCCACTGACGAAGCCGGCGTCGCGATCGCCGCGGCACGCGCTGAGATTCACTATCTCGCGGGTAAGGCCCATCGGTCGCGAGGCGACGCGGTCGGCGCCATTCGCCTCTTCTCCATGGTGCCGGACGTGGCGCCGGACAGCTCGCTCGCGGACGACGCGCTGGTGGCGGCGGCCGCGCTGCTCCGGAAGTCGGGACGCGAACGCGCGGCCGATGTGATGCTCGACCGGGCCATGACGCTCGGGGGCGATCAGGAGGAGACAGCGGCGTTCGACCTCTTTTGGGGACACTGGACCGCGGGCCGCTTCGATCAAGCCGGTGAGGTCGCACGGCGTGCGTCTCAGTCGCTGTCGCCGTCGTCGCTGCTCCGTGCCCGTGGGCGCCTCCCCTATTGGTACGCGCGCGCCCTCGAACGGCGCGGCGATCCGGTGGCGGCCGGCGTGGCCTACGCTGGCGTCGTTCAGCGCTACCCATTGACCTGGTACAGCGTCCTTGCGATGTCGCGCCTCGAGGCGCTCGATCCCGGGGCCGCAGCGGCGGCGCGCACGGCCGCCCGCCCTCCGGGGAACCCAACTGGGCCACTCGCCCGCGCTCTGAGCGTCCGCGAGAACCCCGACGTGGCGCTCGGAATCGAGCTCCTGCGGCTCGACTTCGGGCGTGTGGCTCGTCGCGCCTTCGAGGCGGCCTCGGATGCGGCGCTCGAGGACGACGGCGATCGTGACTGGCTCAGAGCGTGGGTCTACGATCAGCTCGGCGACCACGTCTCCGCGTACCGAATCGCGCGGTGGGGGCGACACGAAGAACACACGGCCGAGTTCCCGTGGCCCGGGCAAGACGCAGCTTGGCGTATCGCCAACCCGCGCCCGGCGTCTTTGATGAAGGCGGTGGCGAAGGCCGCGACCGACCATGGGCTCGAAGAGGCCGCGATCTGGGCGGTCATGCAGACCGAGTCCGGATTCCGGCCCGAGGTCCATTCGAGCGCACGCGCCGTCGGCCTCATGCAGCTCATCCTCCCGACCGGCCGGTCTATGGCGAAGCGTGAAGGCATCACCGCCCCCGTCTCCCTCAGGACGCTTCAGGACCCGGACCTCAACATACGCCTCGGGACGCGTTATCTCCGTCGATTGCAGGACCGACTCGGCGCGCACTTGCCTCTCATCGCGGCCGGCTACAACGCGGGCCCAGGGCGCCCGCTGAAGTGGCTGGAGCTACGCGGCGATCAGGAGCTCGACGAGTTCGTCGAGAACATCCCGTATAACGAGACGCGCAAGTACGTGAAGTCGGTGATGACGGCCTACGTCCGTTATCGATACCTCTACACGGGCGCAGAACCACCGACGCTCCCGCTCGCGTTACCTCTCCTGTCGCAAGTCTCCCCACCAGCCGATGCTGAACTCGCTCTTGAGAGGGGGGGCGAGCGACCTCTCGAGAGCCTCGACGAGAGCCAAATCAGCGACCCGGAATAGGGTCCACTGCGATGAGGTTGCACCTCACGGGATGCGCCTCCAGAGTAGGGGGCCACGTTCCGCGGCCGGCGCCGACCGACGAGCGCGTCACGAGACTCCAGGAGCCCATGAACCCGACGCCGACCATCGACCCTGCCCAGAACGACGTCGCCGCTTCGGACGCCGCCGCCATTAGCGCCGCGATTGCGCGTTTGAACCGTCGTGTGCGACTGCAACGGGCCATCACGTGGCTCCTCCGGAGCGCGGTCCTCGGTGGCCTGAGCGTCGCCGTCGCGGCCGTGCTGCACGTGACGTGGCTCCTCGGACCCGACGTGTGGCCGACGCTCCTCATGGCGGTCGCGGGCCTCCTCGGGCTCGCCGTCGTCCTCGGCGCCGCGTGGCCCATCGACCCGCTCGACTCCGCACGCCGGCTCGACGCCGCCAGCGATCTTCAGGACCGCCTGGGCACCGCGTTCTCGCTCATCAATGACGCTCGACAGCGCACCGAGTTCGAGCGCGCTCAGATCCGCGACGCCGTCGCTCGGGCTCGCGACGCGCGCCCCGAGCTGGCCGCGCCCTGGCGCTTCCCGCGCGAAGCCCTCGCCGTCATCGTCGTCATCGCAGGCGCCTGGGGGCTCACGTGGCTACAGCTCCCCGCGCCGGAACAACATTCGAACGCGCTCCGGCCGCTCTTCCTCGGCGAAGGGCCCGGCGGGTTGCAGAAGGATCTCGTCCCCCAGGCGCTGCCGGTCGACCCCGTCACCGAGACGCAGCTGCCGCCGGAGAAACAGGAAGAAGTCGCGGCGGCCATTGAGGAGGCGAAAGAACGCATCGACTCGCTGAAGGAGGACGTAGCCGGTGACACCGAGGCCATCGAAGTCGTGTCCGAACTCGAGTCACTGCTGAAAGATCTGCAGCTCGAACGAGTGAGCGACCAGGAGGCCAGCAAGAAGCTCGCCGAGCTCGACGAGAAGCTCGAGAACATGGAGGCGAGCCCTGAGCAGCAGGTCGCCAATGATGCGACCGCCGAAGCGCTCGAAGAGGTCGGCCAGAAGCTCGAAGAGGTCCTCGAGAAGACCAAGCTCGACGACGAACAGATGAAGGAGGCCCTCGAGGACGTCGCGAAGGACCTCCAAGAGAAGAAGTACGAGATCGCCGAAGAGAAGCTGAAGGAGCTGATGGAGATGTTCCAGAAGCTCGACAAGAAGGACCAGGAGCGGCTCGCCAAGATGTTCGAGAGCTTGGCCAAGCAGTTCCAGAGCCCGCTGCAGAACCAGCTCGACAAGATGAAGAAGGAGCGCGACCGGCTGGCCAAGAAGAACGAGGAGGGCGGCGGTGGAAACAAGAAGGACAAAGATCGCCTGAACAAGATGGACCGGGACATCGACCAGCTCTCCCGGAAGCAGGACCAAGATCCCTCGGCCCAGAAGAAGCGCAACCTCGACGATCTCTCGCGCGACATGAAGAAGCTCGCCGATCAGCTCCGCCGGCAGAAGGAAGAGGATCAGCAGAAGCAGGCCGGGCAGGACGGTCCCGAGCCCGAGCGGAAGCGCCCGGACCAGTCCTCTCCGGAGGAGCTCGCCAAGAAGCTCAAGCAGATGAAGAAGCAGATGGCCCGCGAGCGCATGCGGCAGAAGGCCAAGATGGGCGCCGCCGACATGAAGGAGCTCATGAAGAAGCGCCGTAGCGGCGAAGGCGACGGCGAGGAAGAAGGCAAGCGCGAGCTCGAGCGGCTCGCTCGCGGCGAGAAGGGCGGCAAGCCCAAGCAGCCCGGTCGCGAAGGCAGCGAGTGGCGCCGCACCAAGGACAAGCTCGAACAAGAGTGGAAGTCGATGTCGCCGAGCGGCGACGCGGGCGCCAGCAAAGCGGCGATGACCAACGGCCCCGAGACGGACTTGTCGGCGAAGCTTGAAGACGACTTCGTCGCGGGCCAGAAGGGGAAGGGCGAGTCCTTCCGGCAAGTCCTCAAAGGCGCGGCCGCACGCGGCACCGGTGTCGGCGGCTACGGTGAGGTCCACATCGACTACTCGATGCGGGCGTCGCGCCAGATGCGTGACGAGGAAGTCCCACCGGGTTATCAGGAGTACGTCGAAGAGTATTTCCGCCTCATCCGCGAACGCTGACGGCCCACCCTCGACCGCAGCCGCCCCGTCGTCCTCCGCACCTCCCGATGCCTCGGCACCGGCCCTTTCGTGTACAGTGCGCCCTCTCAACGCAGGTTTAGGAATCAGACCATGGCAGCCATCGAAGAACGGGTAGCGCGATTCAAGACGGATCTCGACCGGCTGAAGAGCGAGATCGGCAAGGTCATCGTCGGCCAGCCCGAAGTCGTCGAGAGCGTCATCATCGGCCTCGTCGTCGGTGGCCACGTGCTGCTCGAAGGCGTGCCGGGGCTCGGCAAGACCTCGCTCGTGAGGGCCCTCGCGGGTGCCGTGCGGCTCCGCTTCTCCCGCATCCAGTTCACGCCGGACCTCATGCCCGCGGACGTCATCGGCACGACCATGATCGTGAACGACGATCGGGGCGGGAAGCGCTTCGAGTTCCAGAAGGGCCCGATCTTCGCGAACATCCTGCTCGCGGACGAGATCAACCGTGCCACACCGAAGACGCAGTCCGCCATGCTCGAAGCCATGCAGGAGCGTTCGGTGACGGTGGGCAAAGAGACCCACTCGCTCGAGCGGCCCTTCTTCGTGCTCGCAACGCAGAACCCCCTCGAGATGGAGGGCACCTACCCACTGCCCGAAGCGCAGCTCGACCGCTTCTTGTTCAAGCTCATCGTGGGCTACCCGTCGAGCGAGGCGCTTCACGCCATCCTCGACCGCACCACGAACCGCTCAGAGCCCGAGATCTCGCCCGTGATGACGGGTGAAGACATCGAGACCATGCGACGGCTCGCGCTCGAAGTGCCCATCGCGCATCACATTCAGGACTACGCGGTGCGCCTCACCGAAGCCACGCACCCCACCCACCCGGCGGCGCCCGCCGTGACCAAGAAGTACGTGCGCTTCGGGAGCTCACCGCGCGGGGCCCAGTCACTCGTCCTCGCCGCCAAGGTCCGCGCCATTATGGACGGCCGCTTCAACGTCTCCATCGCCGACCTGAAGTCGGTCGCGCTGCCGGCCCTCCGGCACCGCACCATCCTCAACTTCGAGGGCGAGGCGGACGGCGTGACGAACGACCACGTGCTGTCGCAGATCCTGTCCTCGGTCAAAGAAGGCAAGTAACCCTTGTCCGTCCTCTTCGACGAGGCCTTCCTGCGCCGGCTCGAGTACCTGCACATGGTCTCGCGCAAGGTCTATTCGGGGAAACAACGCGCCGAACGCCGCTCCAAGAAGGTCGGCAGTGGGCTCGAGTTCGCCGATCACCGGGACTACAGCCCCGGCGACGACTTTCGCTACCTCGATTGGCAGGTCTTCGCGCGCATGGAGCGCATGCTCATCCGGCTCCACGAGGAGGAAGAGGATCTCCAGATCTACATCCTGCTCGACTGTTCGCGCTCGATGTCGCTCTCGCTCGGTGAGATATCGAAGTTCGACCAGGCGGCCAAGATCGCGGCGGCGCTCGCCTACGTGGGGCTCGCCAATCTCGACCGCGTCGCGATCGTGCCCTTCGGGGAGAAGCTCGAACAACGGCTGCCGCCGACGCGCGGCAAGAACCAGATCTTCAAGGTCTTTCGCTTCCTCGAGTCCATCACGCCGGGGGGACCCACGCGGCTCAACGCGTCGCTGAAGCAGTTCGTCCATCAGAACAAGCGGCGCGGGATGGCGGTGATCCTCTCCGATTTCTATGACCCGGAAGGCTACGACGACGCGCTCAGCTACCTCCGCTACAACGGCTATGAACCCTTCGCCATCCACCTCGTCGACGAACTCGAGATGACGCCGTCGCTGCGCGGCGATCTCTCGGTGGTCGATTGTGAGACCGGCGAGGTGAAGGAGATCACGGTCACGCCGCGGATGCTCGCGCGCTACAAAGAGGTACACCAGGAGTTCTGCCGAAACCTCGAAGCCTGCTGTAAACAGCGGCAAGCGAGCTATTTCCGCACCGCCATTCAGGTGCCTTGGGACGAGATCGTCCTCCGCATCTTCCGCGCGGGAGGCTTCCTCAAGTGAACTTCCTGGCGATGAGCCCGGCCATGTGGCTGACGCTCTTCGGTGGATTCGGTGGCGTCATCACGCTGCTCTATCTCCTGAGGTTGCGGCGCCGTCGCCTTGAAGTCCCCTTTGGGCCCCTGTGGCAGAAGGTGCTGGCCGAGAAGCAGTCGACGTCCTTCTTCCGCTCGCTGAAGAACATTCTGAGCCTGCTCCTGCAGCTCGCGGTGCTCGCGCTCGTGCTCACGGCCATCGCCGATCCGCGCTGGACCGGCGACATGGCCGTCGCCGATGCGACCACGAGCGAGTCCGACGAACGGGTGGTCTTGCCGCATCACACCTTCCTCATCGTCGACGCCTCCGCCTCGATGCAGATCGGCACCCGGATGGCCGACGCCAAGACCGCCGCGCGGCAGATCATCGACTCGCTCGCGCCCGGCGACAGCGTCGTCGTCGCGCGCGTCGACCACGACGTGGCCGTGCTCACCGACTGGAGCTCCGACCGCGACGCGCTACACGCCGCCCTCGAGACCATCACGCCGCGTGACGCTGCGACGCGCTTCACCTCCGCCGTGGAGCTCGCCGCGAGTGCGCTGTCGGGGCTCGCCCACGCCGAGACCGTGCTGATCACCGACCGGGAAGCCCAGCCGGTGACCGAGGCGCTCGCAGGGGCCGCTCGGCTGCGCGTGATCCCCGTCGGGACCGAGGTTGCCGGCAACACCACGGTGTCCGCCTTCGCTGTCCGTTCGCACCTTGGTTATCGCCTCGAGTACGCCGTACAATACACGCTGCGGAACAAGGGCCCCGGGCGAGAGGTCACCGTCCACCTCTATACCGACCGCTCGGGCAAGGCGCAGTCGCGAGCTGACTTTCAGAAGTCGCCGCCTCAATTGACGTTCAAGCACACGCTCCCGGCCGACGCGGAGCAGACCTTCGAACACGCCGGCCTCGCGCTCGATGGCAACCGCGCTGCGCTCGTCGTCGACGCCACGGGCGACCTCTTCCCCGTCGACGACACCGCGTTCGCGGTGGTCCCGACCCGGAAACAGGTGAAAGTGCAGCTCGTCGGACCCGAGAACCTCTTCCTCATGGCAGCGCTCTCCACGCGCAAGAACGTCGACGTGAAGCGCATCGACCTCGCCGACTTCCAGACGACGGAGGGCAGCGATCTCACCGTGTTCACCGGCGCCGCCCCCGCCGAGCTGCAGCGGGGTAACCTCGCCTTCGTGAACGTTCGCACCGGCGCGTTGCCCTACGATCTCGCGGACGCCGTGACCGATCCGGCCCCGCTGCTCGTGCCGCCGACGGCCGCGGCCCATCCGGCGATGGCCCACGTGAAGTTCGTCGACCTCGAAGCCCGCGACTTCCGCCCACTCGTCCGGAAGAAGGGCCAAGAGGTCCTTGCCCGTACCAAGAAGGGCCAGACTGCCATCCTCGCCGCCGCGACGGCCGAGCGGCGCTTCGTCGCCGTGGGCTTCGACCCCATCGAGTCCGAGTGGGTCGGGCATTACAGCTTCTCGATCTTCTTCGTGAACGCCGTGAACTGGTTCTTCCGCGAGGAGGCCGCGTTCCTCCGCTCTCAGGGGCTCGACGCCGCGTGGCGCGTGAGCCTGCCGTGGGCGGCCGGTCAGTCCGTGGACGTGGTCAAGCCCGACGGCAAGGTCGTTCGGGCGCTCGTCGACGGCGCGGGCGGGCTCGCCTATACCGGCGACGCCATCGGGATCTACGCCGTCAAAGCGCCCCCCGGCACGCCGAAGGCGCTCAGCGCCGACATCCTCGTTCCGGCCGCACTGTACAGCGCCACCGAGTCGGCGCTCACGCCCGCGCTCCTGGACTTCGTCCCCTATGTGCCGCGGGTTGAGACGGACGCCGCCGTCCCCGACTTGCGCCTCGCGGGCCTCGCTCTCTGGCAGCTCCTCGCGCTCGCCGCCGCGGGCCTCCTCCTCGTCGAGTGGTTTACGTTTCACCGGCGGTGGACGGTATGAGCGGCGCTTCAAAGCCCTCCGCCATTGGGCGTTTCTTCCGCAAGCACCGGATCCCCATCGGTTATCTCGTGGTGGCGGCGCTCTTCGGGCCCTTGCTCCTGTGGGGGCTCGACCTCGTCCCCTTGCTCGAAGAGCGCCTCGCGGAGCATGGCTACGAGATGCGTTCGCCGGAGTGGCTCGTCCTCATCGCCGGCGTTCCCCTCTTCTGGTTCATCCGGCTGCACTCCCTGACGGACCTGCCGCTCCTTCAGCAATGGTTCTCGGCGCTCGTCCGCAGCGTCATGGTCATCGCGCTCGCCGTGGCGATGACCGAGATCACGCACACGCGCTCCGAAGCTAGAAAGGTCGCCACCGTCTTCGTCGTCGACGTCAGTGCCTCGGTGCCAGAGCCCATCCTGGCCGACGCCCAAGCCGCGCTCCAGGCGGCATGGGACGCCCGGGGCGACGGGACCGTACGCCTCGTCACCTTCGCGACCGACGCGGCGGCGGTGCCGCTCACGCCTGGGCCCGATGGGACCTTGCCCCCGCTCGTGCGCGCGGATAGCGACGCCGCGCTCACGTCGAACCTGCAGGCCGGGATCCGTATTGGTTTCGGGCTCTTCCCGCCGGGGCACCTGCGCCGAATGGTGGTCGTGACCGACGGCAACGAGACCTGGGGCGACGCGCTCGCCGAGGTCGAAACCGCCGCGCGCCTCGGGGTTCGCGTCCACTACCGGCAGGTCACGGGGCTCACGCTCCCGTCCGAGCTCATGGTGCTTGGCTTCGAGGTCCCGGACGACATCGAGGCCAACATCCCCTTCCTCGTCAGCGCGGACGTCCGGGCGAGCCGTCCCATGACGGCCGAGTGTACGCTCGCGGTGCAGGGTGAGGTCGTGAAGACCGAACGCCGCGAGGTCGGAACGGAGGTCACGACCGTCGACTTCCAGGACATCCGCGTCAAAGACGGCGGCGAGTATGGTTTCAAGGTCGACTGCAAGCCCGCGGCATCCCTAGCCGGCACTCCCGGCGGCGCTCCCGAGGGCGTCCCCACCGACCGCGTAACCACCAACAACAGCGTCGAGACGTCGCGTAAGGTCCCGAAGAAGAAGAAGTTCCTCTATCTCGAAGGCGAGACCCTCTACTCGAAGAACTTCAAGGACGCGATGTCGGACGACTTCGAGGTCGAGCTCCGCGGGCCGAAGGGCCTCCCGGGGACGCTCGAAGCGCTTCAGGAGTTCCAGGGCATCCTCATCAGCGACGTCCCGCTCGAAGGCGCCTACTACAAGCAGAACATCACGACCGGTCAGCAGAAGCTGCTACACGACTACGTGAAGGGCGGCGGGCTCCTCATCTTCACCGGCGGTGGCCAGAGCCTTGGCCCAGGCGGCTACGGCGGCAGCTACCTCGAGAAGCAGGTGCTCCCCGTGAAGCTCGACGTCGAGAACGAGCTCGACACGCCGCGCCTCGCGCTCGTCATCGCCATGGACCGCTCCGGCTCGATGAAGGGGCGCCTCATCGAGCTCGCCAAGAAGGCCGCCCGCGAGACGGTCGCGGCCCTCGACAAGCGTGACACCGTCGGCATCGTGGCCTTCGATGCCGAGGCCCAGAAGCTCATCGGCCTCACGCCGGCGACGAGCAAGGCGCGCTTCGACCGCGTACTGGCCACGTTGAGCGCCGACGGGGGCACGAACATCGGACACGGCCTCGACATCGCGTTCGAGATGCTCGAAGGCGTCGAAGCGCAGCTCAAGCACGTCATCCTGCTCACGGACGGCCAGTCGGACACCAAGGGCATCCTGGCGATGGTGCGCGACAACGCTGCCCGCGGCGTGACCGTCTCGACGGTGGCCGTCGGCAAGGAGTCGGCGACGGCGCTCCTGGCGCAGATCGCCGAACAAGGCAACGGCCGTTACTACTACACCGAAGACGCCGAAGCCGTGCCCCGCCTCTTCCTCGACGAGACCAAGGAGATCGCGGGCGAGTCGGTCAAGCAGGAGCCGGTCAAGGCGACGCTGGTCTCCAAGTTCGCGTCCCTGAAGTTCCTGAGGGGGATCGACATCGGCCGCGCGCCGACCCTCGACGGCTACCTCCCCATGGAGGCCAAACCCGCGACGGAGACCATCCTGAAGGTGGCCGGCAAGGACCCGCTGCTCGTGCGTTGGCAACGGGGCAAGGGCTGGGTCTACGTCTTCTCGTCCGACATCAAGAACAAGTGGGCTCGGCGCTGGCTCGCGTGGCCCGACTTCGCGCCCTTCTGGCGACAGCTCGTCAAAGACGCGATGCCCGAGGAGGAGAAGGAGACGATCTTCCCGATTCAGCTCACGGCGCAGCGACGAGAGCTTCGCATCGGGGTCGACGCGGTCCTCCCGGACGGCACCTTCGCACTCGGCATCATCAGCAAAGCGACGGTTCTCGGACCGACGGGGGAGAAGCAAGAGGTCACGCTCACCTCGGTCGCGCCGGGGCGCTACGAAGCCGTCGTGCCGGCCACGAGCTTCGGCGCCTACAAGGTCGACGTTGTCCATGAAAAGGATGGAAAGAAGGTCGCCATCTCGTCCGGGCGTGGCGCTTATCCCTACCCCGAGGAGCACCTCGCGTTCGCGCCGGACCTCTCGCGGGTGGCGCAGATCGCGGACGTGACGGGCGGCACGGTCAACCCGACGCCGGCGGCGCTTTTTGCGACCGGCGGTGAGTCGACGACGCACTCGAGCCCCGCGTGGCACTTCCCACTCTACTTCGTGGTGCTCGCCCTCGCGCTCGACGTCTTCCTCCGGCGCGTCCGGCTCTGGAAGGCCAAGACCCTGCAGTGGGGCGCGTGATGCGGCCGCTCGTCGCCGCCTTGCTCCTCAGCACCCTAGCGTCGGCGGCGCCGCCGACCGGAGCCGAGCGCGAGGCGCTCCTCGTGAAGCTCGCCGGCTTCGAGGCCACGGCCGCCACCGACCCGAAGGCCGGCTGCAACGCGGGATGGCTTCAGTTCCAGCTCGGCCTTGGCGCCGAGGCCAAGACGGCCCTCGATCGCGCCATCGCGCAGCTCCAAGGCGCACCTTCTCCCGACGTGAAGGTGCTCGGCGCCTGTCTCTACAACCGCGGCCGGGTCGCCGAGGGGCGCGGCGACATCGCGACGGCACGCGCCGACTATCGCTCGTCGCTCGCCGTCCGCCCCAATACGACGGTGTCGAAGCGGCTTAACGCGCTGGGGCCCGAGCTGTCCTATACGTGGCAGTCCGAGAAGGCCGGCGCCGGTCAGCCACTTCCGGCGGCGTTGCGCGCCGTCGAGAAGGACTCGCGTTGCGCCGGAGACGCGACGCCCCGGGGAAAACGCTGCGAGTTCGACCAGATCCTGAGCGTCGCCACCCCGGGTGGGGCCTTCACGGCCCGCGTGCTCCGGCAGCGGGTCACCCATCGCGTCGTCAATGAGGTCGTCCTCTACCTGGCCGTCGAGACGACGACGACGGCTGTTGTCTACGTCGACCACCCGATCACCGCGTTCGTCCCGAACCCGCCCATCGGCTATCACGCCGTCGACCTCGAGATGGGCGACTACGCCGACGCGCTCGGCCCTCTCGTCATCGTGAAGCTCAAGGCGAGCCGCCACGACGTCGAAGGTGGCTCGCGCCATGTCGGGGCCGACGCCCTGTTCGTCATCGCACTCGATGACCGCGGGAGCCCGAGCGTCCGTGCCATCGACACGCTCTGGGACGAGATAATGGACGACAATGACGAAGCCGGCCGCTCCTGGTCACTCAGCGTCGACGTCGGAGCGTCCGGAAAGTCCGTGGTGAAGGCGAAGTCCGGACGCCTGTCGCGAGATCAGAAGGCTCTGCTCGGCAGCCGCCCGACTCGGGCGCTCGGCTTCCCGCTCGCCGACTTCATCGATCCCCTCGCGCTCTGACGCGAGTTCGCCAACCCCCGGCGACAGTGTTAGCGTGGCGCCCATGAGCGACACTCCCGAGAGTTCACCGGCCCGGTCCTGGCTCCCCAAGGTCAACTCGACCGGCTACTACGTCTTCCTGGCGGCCATCGCCATCTTCATCCTCGGGCCACTCGGGGGCGTGACCGCGGCCTACATGAACTTCTCGCTCGGCTTCTTCGTCGGCGGGCAGGTCCTAGCGGGCATCCTTGGCTCGACCGTGACCCGCTTCTACGGCGCCGAGGGCAAACACGGCGCCAACTACATGCAGACGATGGCGGCGTCGGTCGCCGGCATGAGCGGCATGGCCGTCATCGTGCAGGCCATGGTGTGGCTCGGCATGCCCGAGCCCCCGGCCTGGCAGCTCGTCCTCTACTTCACCTGCATCGGCTTCTTCGGCGTCGGCGTCGGCATGCTCTACACGCCGATTCTCGTCGACAAGATGCAGCTCACCTTCCCGTCGGGCCTCGCCGTCGCGAACATCTTGCGCGCGCTCACCGACGCGAAGCTGCTGAAGCGCTCCATCGGTCAGCTCGGCGCGGGCGCCGCCGTCGGCTTCTTCGCCGACCTGGCCACGACACTCTTCGTGAAGCCCTTTGGGGCCATCGCCCTCGCCGGCAACATCACGACCATCGGCGCCGGCATGATCGTCGGGGCTCGAATCACCATCCCGGCGATCGTGGTGGGGCTCATCGGCGAGTCGATGGTCCCGTACCTCGTCTCGATCGGCTGGCTTCAGGAGGGCGAGCCCTTCCGGAAGATCTTCTTCATCATCGCGCTCGGGACCATCCTCGGCGCGGCTATCGTCGACATGGGACTCATCGCCGTGAAGTTCGTGCAGAAGCTGCGTGCCGGAGCGCCCGCGGCGCCGGCCGTCGCCGAACCCGATTGGAAGCACGTCAGTCAGACCCGCCTCATTCTCTGGGTCGTGATCTCGGGCGTCGCGCTCCTCTTCGTCGCGAATCAGGTCCTGAACTTGCCGCTCCTCTACGTCGCCATCGCCATCGGCCTCGTCTTCGTGTTCGTGATGGTCAATGGCATCTCGCTCGGCATCTCCGACTCGAACCCCATCTCGTCCGCCTTCGTCCTCACCGTCATGCTCCTCGCCGGCATTGGCCTCGGCGAGCCGGCCGTCGCGTTCCTCTGCGCCTCGGTCGTCCTCATCGCCTGCAGCGTCGGCGGCGACATGCAACAGGACCGGAGCACGGGCTGGCGCCTCGGGACCAACCGCGTCATTCAATTCCGCTTCCAGGTCATCGGCATCGTGATGGGCGCCATCATGTGTGTCATCTTCGCGAAGCTCTTCATGCAGGCGTTCCCAGTCTTGAAGGTCAATCAACACGTGGTGACGGACGACCCCGCGGCCGCACAGTGGCAGTCGGCGATGACCTACAAGTTCGTCGGCGCCATCATTGGCCTTACCGACAAGAAGCCCTTCATCATGACTGCGCTTCAGATCGGCGTCCTGATCGGCCTCGTAACCGAAGCGCTACGAAAAGTCCTCCACGCCTCTCGCGCCTATCGCGAGTTCACCGAACGCAGCAAGTCGGGATATGTGACGGGCTTCCTCGTAGACACCGTCATCCTCCCCACGCCCTACGCGTCGTCCTTCGGCGGCTTCGTCGACTTCGGCACCAGTGTGTGGTTCGGCCTTGGGGGCATCATCTCGTCCTACTCACAAACCCTCGAAGAGGGCGCGCGCGCCGGCCGAAAGGAACAAACCGACACGGGCGAGGAGCTCCCGGACGACATGAGCACAAACTCCCTGGTCGGCGGCGGCATCATCGCGGGCGCGTCCTTGTCCGCGCTGGCTTATGGCATCTATGAGCTGCTGAGGACGATTAGTTGACAGTCCTTGGCCACGCCATCACGCGATCCCGGCGAGCCGCTCCTTCCACCAAGTCTCTTTCAGGTCGTCGAGGCGATTCTTTGCGTGCTCGTACTCCGGATCGATGACCAGGGCGCGATTGTAGTAGCGGATGGCGCCATCGAAGTCGTTCTGGAGCCGATGCACCTCGGCGATGTTCGTGAGTGTCATGGGGTGCAGCTCCCGCGACAGCGAGAGGTGTAGCCACTCGAGCGCCGCGTCGTGCTCGCGGAGCGACGCGTAGACGCGACCGAGGAGGAAGTCGAAGTCGAAGCGCTTTCGTTCGTCGAGGTCGTAGCCGCGTCGGAGGATGTCTCGGGCGAGCTCGTAATGGCCCGAATGGACGCAGGACTCGCCGAGGAGGTAGTGGAGGCGCGGGCTGAGTGGGTCGAGCGCGAGGGCCTTCTCGAAGAGCCGCGTGCTGCGGTGGAAGGCCTGATTACGGCTCGCGTCGTTGGCCGCTTCCGTGAGGTCGAGCAGCTCGTGGCCCTCGTGGGAGTCGATGAAGTGGGCCTGAAAGGTGTCCTTGACCCGCGCTGGGAGCGGCCTCCCGTGCGTCCAAGCGGCCTGAAAGATCGACGGAAGGTACCCGCGGGTGCGGATGGCGCCGGAGGACGTCTCGGTCGCGAGTGCGTCGAAGATGCCGAAGTTGATGACGTGGTTCAGCGTGTTGCCGTAGTGCTGTGGCGCCGGCAGTTGTTCGCCCGAGAGCTCCTTCTCCTCCCCACGGCCGAGGTCCGAAACCGCGAAGAGTCCGCCAGGGACCATGGTGGATCCGAGCGCGAGCACGGCATCGACGAAGGAGGTCGGGTAGGCGACGGTCGCGGTGCCCCAGGGTGAGAGCAGCCTCTCAAGCAGCGCTTCGTGAAGCGCCGAGAAGCCGTCGGCGGTTCCGGACTTGCCGATTGGGCGTAGCTCGATGCTCGCGAGCAGGTCGGGCATCAAGTCCTTGCGGGTGGGATCGCCTAGGATCTCCTGAGCGACGCCGTCACCGATAACGCTGTCATCGTGGGCCTCGACGGCCGTCTCGACCCAGGCTTCGAACCACGTCGCCTTCTTGCTGCGTCCGCGCTTCGCCGCGCCGTCCGGCGAGGGCAAGGACGAGCGACGCTGGACGATCCGAACGGGGGTCGTACACACGACGTAGTTGGCGATGACGGCGGAGAGCCGTTCACCCGGCGCAAGAACGGGCGCCCCGTCGAGGAAAACGAGCTGCTCGGGCGTCCGCACGTCGAAGAGGGCAGGGACCACGCGACCCGCGCTCACCAAGGGCTCGAGGTCGGGAGAACCGGCCGCTTCGGCGAGCGATCGAGCGCTCATGTCCGAGAAGACATATCGAAGGCGCCGTGAGAAGCGTGCCAGATCCTCCAGCGACTCCGTGGGCTGCCTGCCGGCGTAGGTCGGGAGCGCGTCGAGCGCGTGAAAGACGTTGCGGACGAAACGCCCGAGCCCACCGCCGATTTCGAGGACGGTGTAGGGCTCGTCTGGAGCGAGCTGGCCTTCCACCGACAGGAAGTGAGCGAGGAGCAAGCGGACGTGTTGACGCGCCGTGCCGACGTTGGTCGTGATCTCGTGTGGGATCTCGTTCTCGGTCCACGCGCGGATGCCGCGAGCCG
>JADMJS010000180.1:162-4139 GCA_018780435.1 Myxococcales bacterium | reverse complement strand
GCGCTGTGGGGCACCTCGGTGGTCGGTCGTCAGCGCTGCCGTGGGCGGCACTGCTGCTCGTCAGCGCGACCCTGCTGTGGCGTCGCCGGAGGGCTGGCCGGTGGCCCAGCGGCGTGGCTCACCGTCTGCCAGAAACCGCAGGGCCCGGGCGGTTGCTCCAACCGTCCCGCTACGTCCGGACTGCCGATGAAGAACGCACTTAGTTCGTGGCGGGCGCAACCGTGGCAGCATCCTCCGCCTGCTTCTTGAGCTTAGCGTCATCCGCCATGAACTGCTTCAGGCTGGTTACCTCATTGAGGAAGGTCTCCTCTGCATAGACTTCATACGCACGATTGATCTCTGCGATGCCGTGGGCATAGTCGCCACCATACCCGAGCGCGACTCCGAGATTGTAGATGGCCCTTGCGCGGGTTTGGTCGTCCATGTCCTTGTTATCATTCGCAAGAGCCACGGCTTGCTGGAAGCTCGTCACAGCCATCGTCCAGTCGCCCCTCTTGGCCGCCACTACGCCTTGGCTTGTCGGAGGCAGCTTCCCTTCGTCGTAGAGTATTACACGCACCATGACTTGGTACGGGGCGATCGCCTTCATGAAGACTGCCACGGTATCACCGATGGCTTGGGTCTTTAGGTCATCGACGTTGTCGATAGACGGGATCGATGCGTGGATCTCCGCCAGCTTGCGACGATCTATCGTGTTTGGCCCCAGGACGGTGAGCTTCGTAGATGCTTGCTTCGACGCCTGAAGGCTCCTGGATGCGAGGTACTTCGCATCGGCGCTGGAAACCACCTTGAGGCTGAGCGCGACCTTGTGCGTGCCCGTCCGAACGTAGGTCGTGCATGGGAGGTCCTGCTTGTTCTCGCGGCACGTTCCCGTCGAGAACGTAATGCCCTCATCATACTTGTTGTTGCTGACCCGTCCGAAGATGAGGGCCGCAGCGCCAAGGACCTTGCCCACTTTTGCAGCGATCGTCTCGTCCTGGGCGCCTATTTCCTGCTCACCGACGATCTGGGCGAGGTGCTGGCGATCGACCACCTCGTAGCGCCCCGTGGCCAGGATGGCCTGCGTCAGTTGGTCACTGACGTCCTCACCGCCCGCGCCCTGGATCGCCATCACGGCGACTCTCTTCACCGGGCCGAGGTTAACCTCCGCCGGCTTCATCCGGGGCACTTGTATCGCGGTTGCCGCGCACCCTGATATGCAGCAGGCCGCAATCAGGATCGCGACCCGATAGCATTTCTGATAACAATTTGATGTCGTGTTCATTTGCGAACTCCGTCCCAGGCGCGTGGCCATCAGGTGCTGGCGCCGATGCGTTGTCTCCTTGGTGGTACCGGCCCGCGCTCGCACGCCGTCGCACGGAATGGGTCGGAACCAAGTCTTCCTGAAACCCTGGCATGGGCAACCGATCACCAGTACTGGTGAAAACCAAACCGCTGCGCTCTCCGGAATTCCGGGCGGACGTCGTTCGCGAGCCATGCGTATGGGGACGCGTGCTGCGTCCTTGAAGGCGAGTGGCAACCGACGATCTACGCGAGCCCAGCGGGAGGTGCGATTGCGGTAATAGCCGAATATCCCAGAAGCCCACGCACGTCGACGTCGTCCGCGACGATGGCGTATAGAGACGCGGACTGCGTCCTCGACGGCTGCGATGAGACTCCACCGAGAGGGCAGTTTAGTGTCCCTCGTCGCATCCCACGGTCGTGTTCACCGCCCTCCGCGCCGGACTGTCCTCCAATCTCCCGCGCCGACACCCCCACGCTGAGTCCTTATGCCTTACGACCAGCTCAGCCTCGTGGCGGAACTCAAGGGCATTGTACGCTTCATTGAGGTCGAGCAGCCGGTGGGCAGGTTGGGCCCGCCTGAAGAAGTCGTGGACGTGGTGGCGTTCCTCGCTGGGTAGATTTTCACCACCCTCGACTCCGCGTGTAGGAGAATGCCACACGGAGTTCTGTCCCAAGAGCCCCTACACGCCGTCGCCGATGGCACGATAGTTGCCTAGCCGCGCTACATGAAAGTCTCCTTCGGTCTCGTGCTCACGCTCATCGTCGCCTGTACTTCAAGTGAAGGTTCGCTCCTTGGCGTCTCGGATTCGGTAGAGGGGGCCAAATCCAACGGGCTCGACGCCGACACGGAGGAACTCGGCGACTCCGGTCTCGGGTCGGACGAGGTCCACACGGACGACGATGTCGAATCCGAGGAGACGTCCGGCGCACCGGAGGGCGGCGCCATCTCCGACGCAGGAGGGATCGACGGCGAAGACGGTTTGTCGACGGACGCCCTCTCGCCGCTCGGCGACGCGAGCGCTGGCGACGACGTCACCGCGAGCTGGGACGGCACTGACAACGTCGGTGACGATAGCGGCGGTGATGGGATCGACTGCCTACCCGCGCCTCCGCCCCCGGAGGCCGTCCTCGAGCTGGTCCTAGGTGTGGAGACTCAGGGCGGGCCGGACGCCCTTGGCGGTCACTTCTCACACGGAGACCTCACGCCCCGGGTCCTTCGGATTACGGTCGTCCCGGATGGCTTCGACGCAACGTTGACCTTGATCCGAAACGGCGATTGCGAGGGCATGGGTCAGGTGTTCGACAGCGCGGGCCCGGGAGCGACCGAGCAGCACGAGGCACTCATATGGCCCGGCTGGACCTATGCCATTGTCACAGCGACGGAGGGCGGGCCCGTTGGGCCCTTCACTCTTCTCGTGTCGGACGAGTGCACCAACACGTGCGGCGAGCGTGTCTGTGGCCCCGACGGTTGTGGAGGGAGCTGCGGAGAGTGTGAGGGCGGCCTGTCGTGCAGCGCCACGGGGGAGTGCGCCGAATGGCTTCCATACTGTACCCCGGGCGCCGTCGTGGCCTGTGGGTCCAACGTCTTGCCACCGCCGGCAGCCGGGATGGCTAGTAATACGAAGACGTCCATGGCACCCTGTCCGTACTATCTTGAGAACGGCCTAAACGCGCCCGAGATCACATCGCGCTTCGTGGCGCCCTTCGACGGTTCCTTCGCGCTCGAAGTTCAGAGCCCCGGCGGCGCCCGAGCGCGGGTCTACCCGGCGTCGTCTTCGTGTGCAGATGAGTCGTGTCTCGTGGCGGCGGAGTACGGAAGTTGGGCCGAGAAGCCCGTCGTTCAGATGAAAGCGGGCGATGCCTTCGATATTGTGCTCGACTCCCCCGTGGCTGACCCGAAGCCTTGGTGGTACAGCGGGCCCAAAGTGGACCCGCCCATCTTCGACCTCGACTGTTGCGACGCCTCGTGCGGCGACGCCGAATGTGGTCCGAGTGCTTGCGGGGGCACTTGTGGCGCCTGTGGGGACGCTCAGGCCTGTCTTGAGGGCAAGTGCTTCACCGCGCCAGCGGCGTGTGACCCGGTCGCCACCGTCGGGTGCGGCGACGTCGTGACGGGTACGTTCCCCGAGGTCGGAGCGATCAACCTCTTCAATGCACATTCGTGCTCAGCGGGGACCTTCGCCGGTGCGGAACGCGTCTACCGCTACGTCGGCCCGAGTGGCAAGGTGGGCCAGGGGGGGCTCTTGACTACCGGAGCGAGTGTGTTCGTCTATCGCGGGCCCCATGCGTGTGCGACGACCGGTGAGTGTGTCGCTTATACCTCCGCGACGGGGGGAGCGTCGCCCTTCGACCCGGGGGAAGGCGCAGAGTACTTTCTTATCGTGGACTCCGCCACCGCCAATCCGGGTGGCGCTTTCAGCTTCACCGTTTTGTGTCAGTAATCGAACCTGGGCAGCATCGTCCGCACGACGTCGACCGTCTCCAATCGTCCACACCGTCGTCCAGCCGCCCATCTTGACTCACGCCCACAGTTCTTCGCACGGACCCGTTCGTCCCCGGTTGCATCCCACACGCGTGCTCACCGCCCTCCGCGCCGCTCTCTCCGTCCGGTCGACCATTGAGCCCGGCAGTCCGCTCCAGCCCGGCAGTCCGCTCCAGCCCGGCAGTCCGCTCCAGCCCGGCAGTCCGCTCCA
>JADMJS010000405.1 GCA_018780435.1 Myxococcales bacterium | reverse complement strand
ACCTGATTGAAGCCGCGCGCGTCGATGAGGTACTTGCCGCGCAGGATGAAGGAGAGTTGCCCGAGGTTGATCTCGGGTACGAGCACCTTGCGGAATCGTCGAAGTACCGCCTCGAGATCGGACGGCAGCGGGTTCAAGTAGCGCAGGTGCACGTGCGCCGCGCGAATGCCTTGGAGCCGGGCCGCACGGACGGCCGCTTCGATGCTGCCGTAAGTCGAGCCCCAGCCGACGACGACCACGTCACCGTCGGGATCGCCCGCCGTCTCGGTGGGCGGGATCTCCTGAGCGATGCGGGCGACCTTCTCGGCGCGGAGCCGGGTCATCTTGTCGTGGTTGTCAGGATCGTAGCTGATGTTGCCCGACTTGTCGGCCTTCTCGAGGCCGCCAATGCGGTGCTCGAGCCCGGGTGTGCCTGGCTTCACCCAGCGACGAGCCAGCGTGACCGGGTCGCGGTCGTAGGGCTGGAATGCCTCGCCCGCCTTCACGAAGTTCACGTCGATGGGCGGGAGGGCGTCCGGATCGGGGATCTTCCAGGGCTCGGCGCCGTTGGCGATATAGCCATCGGAGAGGAAGAACACCGGCGTCATGTACTTGATGGCGATGCGGGCGGCTTCGTAGACGGATTCGAAGGCGTCTGCCGGGGTCGCAGCGGCGATCACCGGGATCGGACATTCGCCGTTACGGCCATAGATCGCCTGGAAGAGGTCTGCCTGTTCCGTCTTCGTCGGGAGGCCTGTGCTCGGACCGCCGCGCTGCACGTTGCAGACGAGGAGCGGCAGCTCCGTCATGTGGGCGAGGCCGAGCGCTTCGGTCTTGAGGGCGATGCCTGGGCCCGACGACAGCGTGACACCGAGACCGCCGCCAAAGGAGGCGCCGATGGCCGCACAGACGCCGGCGATCTCATCCTCCGCCTGGAAGGTGCGGACGCCGAAGTGCTTGTACTGTGACAGGAGGTGAAGCACATCCGAGGCCGGCGTGATGGGATAGGCCCCCAGGAAGACCGGCAGCCCCGACCGCACACTCGCGGCGATGATGCCGAGCGCGAGCGCGTCATTGCCGCGGATGTTCCGGTAGGTGCCCGGCGAGATTCGCGCGGGAGGGACGACGAAGCCCGAGCCGAGCTCGGCCGTGTCTCCGAAGTTCCAGCCGGCGTTCAGGACTCGCTTGTTGGCTTCGGCGATGAGCGGGGTCTTGGTGGCGAACTTCGCGTCGATGAAGGCCAGCGTCTCCTCCATCGGCCGCTGGTACATGTGGTACATGAGGCCGAGCGCGAAGAAGTTCTTGCAGGTCTTGGCGGTGCGCGACGGGATGTCGAGCCCCTTGGTGGCCTCGAGCGTCAGCGTCTCGATGGGCACCTTGTGGATGGCGTAGTCCTTCAGCGACTGATCGTCGAGCGGGTTCAGTGCGTAGCCCGCCTTCTTCAGGTTCGTCTCGGTGAACGCGTCACTGTTCACGATGATCATGCCACCACGACGAACGGCGCTGAGGTTGGTCTTCAGCGCGGCCGGGTTCATGCACACGAGCACGTCGGCTTCGTCACCCGGCGTGAAGATGTCGTGAGACGCGAACTGGATCTGGAAGCCGGAGACGCCCGGCAGCGAGCCAGCGGGCGCTCGGATCTCGGCGGGAAAGTCAGGCAGGGTGGCGAGATCGTTGCCGGCGACCGCGGTCGCAGACGTGAACTGATCGCCGGTGAGCTGCATGCCGTCCCCGGAGTCGCCCGCGAACCGGATGGTCACGGCGTCGAGTTCCTGACGGGTATGGGCGGCGGTGGTCATGGTACCTTGGGACTCCTCGTTATCGACCTGGGGCAGGCAGCGGGACGAGGCATAGCGGGTCCGGGCTGTCGTGACGTGGCATACCGGCGCCTCCCCTCCCCTGTTCCCTCGAGCCGATCTTCCCTTGAGCCGAGGTTGGGGAGGGGGCGCACGTACGTTCAGCGGCGGCGATCGCCGCGATCACCTCGGTCACCACGCGGTGGAGCGCGGCGAGTGCCGGCGCGACGAAGCTCCACGGCCCAGAAGGAGCCGTCCCGCAGGGCCGCGACGAAGTCCTCTTGAGTCTGGGGCGCGTCCGCGAACGCCGTGGCGAAGTGCCCGAGCCGTTCGCCCTCTGGACCGGTATCGCTACCACCGAAGCTCGGCAGATTGAGAGACGCGGCGGCTTCGAGGGCGAGATCGTTGGCGAGGTCGTCCTTCAGCCCGCACAGGATCTCGATCGCCGCGATGCCGCGAGCGCGGTAGATCTTGTCGCCGAGCGACGGTCCACCGTCATCCATATACGGGTGCGCTGCCAGGACGACGCCGCCCATGGCCTCCATGGCTCGGCTGACGAGTCCGAGGTTGGTGTCGCCGTCGTCCCCCCGCCACGCTTGTTCGAGAAATCGAGCGTCGGTGGGGTCCTGCGGCACCGCGATGAGTCGCCCATCGGCCGCGTCGATGTCGACGCCGACGAAGAGCGAGAACTTGTTTCGTTCGGACGCGGCCTTGACCGCCTCCCAGTTGGGGACGACGTCGCATTCGGCGAGGAGCGCGCCCGTGATGCCGCGCTGCTTGAGCCGCTCGATCACCTCGTCGAGGCCGATGTCGAAGCCGTCAGATGCGCTAGTGTGGACGTGCATGTCGATGAGCACGGAGAGCCTCCCGGCCGATGTTCACGCGCTTTCGATAGCGGCGCGAACCGACGCGGCGCCCGAAGCGAGGGCGCGGGATATCACAAAGGCGGTGCGACCGCCAAGACCGATCGGCGCGGGCACGACGGTGAGTCGGGCGCGGCGTGAACATGACCGCGTAGAAGAAAACGGGCCCATTCCGCTAGCGAACTCGCTCTGACCGCGCTAGAACGCGCGCCAAGCAAGGGCTGGGCCTGAGAGCGTGGTACGACCGTCCGCAGTGGGACTCTCGTCGCCACCAAAGCGCCGCGCAGCCGTAGGAGATGGCATGAAGAACATGGTTACCACGATTGTCGCGCTGGCCCTTGGGTCGACGCTGGGTCTCTCCGGCTGCAAGAAGGAGGCGACGTGCGAGACCGTCGCGCCGAAGATCAAGGAGTGCGTCCCCCAGGCGAAGGACGAGTCGGCGGAGGAGCTCGCTGGCGAGTGCAAGAAGATGGTCGAGAAGCGACCGGACATGCTGAAGAACATGGGCGACTGCATGGACAAGCCGTGCGCCGAGTTCTTGTCTTGCATGGAGAAGGCCGAGGAGGCCGCACGCAAGGGTGAACGCCTCGAAAAGATCTCGAAGGCGACCGCGGCCAAGGACTGGAAGGACGTCGCTTACGTCTGCGACTCGATCCTCGAGAAGAAGACCGACGACGACCTCGTGAAGGCCTGCAACGAGCTCGCGAAGGCGGCCTTTGCCGACCTGGGCGCCAAAATGACGGCGTTCAAGACGGAGATGAAGGAGGACAAGGACTACGAGTGCATGACGTACGAGAAGTACGCGGCCATGGTGTCCGCCGACGAAGGCACCAAGGCCAAGGCCCTCTGTGAAGAGGTCCGCGCCGCGGGTCGTGCCGGCGAGCAGGTCGGCGAAGTCAAGAAGGCCGTCGAGACGAAGGACTTCAAGAGCGCCTCGTACACCTGCCAGTCCGCCCTCGAGAAGAAGGACAACCCCGCGCTCGTCAAGGAGTGCGAAGGCTTCGCCAAGGCCGCGTCGGAGAGCCTCACGGCCGACCTCACGAAGCTCCGCGACGAGCTGAAGAAGGACGAGAAGTTCTCCTGCTTCGATCTCGAGAAGTACGGAAAGATGATCTCGGAGGAGGAGGGCAAGAAGGCCAAGACCCTCTGTGACGAGCTCGGCAAAGCCGACGACATCGCCAAGGCGCTCGCGGCCGTGGCCAAGGTCAAGACCGAAGGCGCCGCCGACGCCGACAAGGCTAACGTGCCCTTCGAGTGCAACTACACGCTCGAAGGCCTCGAGAAGATCGGGACCGAGTGGGCCAAGGCCCAGGCCGCAACGCTGGCGAAGGCGTGCTACGTCGAGCTCGGCGCCGTCGTGCTCGAGAAGAACGCGACCGACGAGGAGATGAAGTACTCCTGCAACTTCCGCGCGAAGGAGGTCTTCGAGGGCCTGAAGAAGCACGGCCTCAAGGATCCGTCGCTCGACAAGTACCTCACGTCCGAGGCCGTCAAGGCCAAGTGCGC
>JADMJS010000532.1 GCA_018780435.1 Myxococcales bacterium | reverse complement strand
ACAGGAGTCCCAAGACCGTCATCCCGACAGCCTCTACGACCGGAACCGCTGCCTCGACGTGTGCGATACGTGGTGACGCTGGCGCGCGTGACCTGAGATGCCCGCGATGGACGCGGCGCTAGAGTGCTTCGCTCGACTTGCACGCGACTTCTGCTGCTGGTGTGAGGCGGAGTCGTCGGGCGGAGCCAGTCTGCCCGAGGTGGCGGCCACGCGAGCGAACTTCCATGTTGCCTCCATCGCCCGTTAGGAAGCGTCATGCGGGGCAGAACAGGACAGAAGGCCCTAGAACCCCTCCAAGTTTCGCTGTACGACAAGAAAGCTGTCTTGAGGCTCGACCTGAGAGTCGCTACTCCATAAACTCGGCCATGTGACGAGCTGCCTCGAGCTACACGCAACGTCCGAAGGAATGATATGGCTCGGCCAATCCGGCCTGAACGTTGAGTCGTGCTATGGGCTGACAGCGCAGGACGTTGTCGAGCGGCACCGGAAGCTGAAGAGCCTGGGGCTGAAGACATTCACTACCCACGTGAGAGAGCATATCGTCTTCACACTACTCACAGACCTGCTCATAGAGAGTCAATTCGATCCGAAGCTGATGATTGCGGAGTACAACAAGGCTCAGATGGGCGAATTAACCGAGCTAAGACATGCTGTGTCGCTTTGTCAACTAACATATCATTATCACATCACTGGACACGACGTGGAACTGTTGAGGTCTGGGAAGGCCAAGTCACCGGACCTAAAAGTTGATGGCGTTGGATGTGAACTCAAGACGAGGGCAGACCAGACTTGGCTCAGACTCGCCAAGCGGGGCTACTGGACGCTCGTCGGGGAAGGGAGGCATGACGAACTAGCGGAGCTTCTGTCGAGCGCAACACGAAGTATGACACAGGATCTGGACGCAGCTTGGCGAAGTCGCGGATCCGAAGCCCAGAGGCAGGGCGAGTACATAGTACTGGATCTGTCGAACCACTTCCACACCTGGAACTACCACCGGTTGCGGGAAATGGAGATGTGCGGGTGCATCCGTGGGCTGCATTCGGTCCCAGTAGCGCCCATTCCAGGTGCGGTCGGGCTCTTCTCACCAGACAATGCAATGAACAGCAACTCATCATCGTTCACACAAAGAGCCTACTTCGGTCACCTGTTTGTGGAGCATGGGATCGAGGTGCTGAACTGCTCTGCTACTCGGTTGCTCACCGAGTAAAGCTCGACGGCGACGGTCGTGACGAGGTCATCGCGTCCGCGGCCGCGTCTTCCCGGGCACGACCTACTACGACGGCTACACCGACATCTTCGGCTGGAACGGCACCGCGATGGTGGTCGAGGCCTCCATCGCCCCGCCGAACGCCAGCTTCGTCGGCTCGCACCTCGTCGCCCCGACCATCGCGGACTTCGGGAACGACGGCTACGCGAGCCTGAGGCTCCTCGCCGGCAACGTCGTCCTCGACCCTGTGAACCTCGTGAGCGCGGGCGTCTTCCCGACCATCGACACGGTCCCGCTCCCGCAGCTCGCCGACCTCGACCAGGACGGCGACCTCGAGGGCGCGGCCCGCGGCGCGCTCGTCGACCTCGACGGCGACGGCAAGCCCGAGTCCATCTCGGCGGCCGGCAACGAGATCACGGTCCGCTCGGCCGACGCCCAGAAGCTCCCGCTCGACGGCTGGCCGCAGCTCGCCGGCACCTTCGCGTGGAGCGTCGACGTCGTCGTGGGCGACGTGAACAACGACACCCGCCTCGAGGTCTACTCCCCCTCGGTCGACGGCGAGGTCTACTGCAACCGCCTCGGCCTCGGCTCGGCCAACCCCGAGCGCATCATCGAGCGCGGCGACGCCAACTGGCTGAACCGCACCAACGCGAAGGACCCCTTCGAGCCCTCGAACACCATGGCCCGCGCCTGGCCGCTCCGCTTCCCGACCAAGGAGATCCGCGCCTACCTCACCAAGGGCGACGTCGACTACTACCGCCTCCCCGGCGTCGGCGGCATGATGGTCCAGCTCGTCAGCCCCCCCGGCGAAGACTACGACTTCGAGCTCATGAACCAGGACGGCACCAAGGTCTACACCTCCGGCAAACAGGGCGTCGGCAAGCTCGACTCGTCCGCCATCTGCGTCGGCTGCAACGAGACCCCACCCCCCACCTACCTCGTCCGCGTCTACCCGAAGGACGCGGCACAGCACTACTCGGCGGGGCGGCCTTACGTACTGCGGATCCTCACCTCGCCGTGATAACAATGCCGCGCGTCGCTCGGCCGGCTCACGTGAGCGCCTTCGATACCCAATCTCGCAACGTCCGACAGGCCTCGTCGAGCGAGATGCGAGGCCCCCAGAACATCGGCGCGATCCGCGCATGGGCCTGAAGGACGGCAGCGCGCTTGGTCGGATCGTCGAGCGTCAGTGAGGGGTCATCGGCGTTGGGCAGCGCCGCGACATCCTTCTGAACGACCATGTCGTCGGCGAGAACGCGTACCGGTATTTCGGACGATGGAAGGCGTTCGAGCATTCGCACGATACGGGCAGCGTCCTCGTAGTGGCGCACGAAGCTGTCGGCCTCGATGGCCTCGCGGCCGTACCGGCGCGACAGCGCGTCGAGCTTCTCGAGTAGCGTCACCAGCGGGTGCACGCACCGCACTGCGTGTGGGCGGTTGTCGGTGAATTCGCCGAGCAAGCCGATCCTCTCCAGATGGTCGTGGACGAACGACGTCACCGGTCGGGCGAGGAAGGGCACGACCCGTGCGTGTCCGACCTCGAGCCGCACCGACGGGCTCATGGCACCGGGCAAATTGGCGACAAAGACGCCCGGATAGCGGCCGAGGTAGTCGGCGCCGCGACCGTACTTGTCCTCACGGCTGTCGTCCCGCTTCACCGGAACGGCTGGGATGGTCAAGGCATCAGTAAGAGCTCGATAGAACGCACGGCGCTGCGCGACTGGCCCCTTGTTCAGGCTCGTCCAGCTGCTTACGTGGGGGAGCGACGTAACGCTGCCGCGCTCCACCATCAGGTCGAGATCCTCAGAGAAACGTTCGATGATTCCGAATCCCTTCGACAGGCTAGTCCCGCCCTTGAACCAGATTTCGAGACCCGTCTCGTGAATTGCCCAGAGGGCGTGGGTGATCCAGTAGTCCTTCTCGACCAGCGCGGGGGCAACTCCCGTCTCATCAGCGACTTGTGTGAGCAGGCCCCCAAACCCGGCGTCGTCATGCACGAAGCTCATACAGCGTACTCCGACTCGCGAAGGACCTCATCAACCAACGCGAGCGTCGCCTTCGTGCCATAGGTCTCGGCCATCTCGCGCAGTCGCGCCCGGTCCCAACGCCCGCTTCGCAGCGTCGCCACTAGCCCAGCACGCAGCTCGCTCAGCCCCGCGCCGGCCATGTCGTGGTGTTGAAGTAGGTCGACGATGAACCACTCGGCGGTCGGCTGCTCGGGGAAGTACACGCGCCGAAGCAGGAAGCGACGCCCGCCGAGCCGGAACTCGCCGCTCCGCCGAGTGTTGTAGACCAGCGTCACTGCGAACATCGCCGTCGACCCGAGGCCCAGCGAGTTCCAGTAGGGCGGGCCTGTCAACAAGTAGGGTTCGCCGCCGAGGAAGGCACGCAAAAGCTCCTCGCTAGACGCGGGCGCAGGGCCAAACTTCGAGGGGATCGGCGCGTAGTAGAGGCCGTGCGCGGCCTCCCGCAGCTTGCCTTCCTGCACCAGGCGTCGTGCAAGGCGCGTGGGGTTGGCGCTCCACCGACGAAGGTCCCGGGTCCGGTAGGCGCAGCCGGGTTTGAGCTCGGGTTGTGAAGCGGCGCTCATGGTAGCCTCCGAAAGAAATCCACCGTAGAAAACATACAGCGTGGGCCGCCGTGCAGCAAGCTACACCGGGGTTCGCCTCATCGACCTCGACCGCGACTCCATCGACGTGCTGCTCGTTATCGACTCCGGCGGCAAGCTGACAGTGGTCTCCCCGAACGGCGCCGCCACCTGGACCACGAGCTGCGTCGCCTCGCCCTCGGGCAAACCGTGGGACGGCGCGCCAGCGGGGGCGGCGACGCCCCACAGCACGAAAGGCCGCGTCTGGGAGCTCGACGGCGACGGCCGCGACGAGGTCATCGCGGTCCGCGGCCGCACCTTCCCCGGCACGACCTACTACGACGGCTACACCGACATCT
>JADMJS010000172.1 GCA_018780435.1 Myxococcales bacterium | reverse complement strand
GCTCACGCGCGTCGTCGAGGCTGTGGTCCGACGAGAACTCGCTCGGCATCGCGAGCCCGTGGACGTGCTCCCGGCCGAGCGCCCGCACCGCCAGCGCCGCTGTGACCGCCGAGTCGATGCCGCCCGAGAGGCCGACCACGACGCCGCGGCCCCCGACCTTGAGCAGGTATTCGCTGATAGCTGCGTGCCAAGCTGGTCGCCAGCTTTGAACTAGCCGACGACTGACGTCGACCGCATCAACACGCAACCAACGCCGCGACAGCCGAAGGGATGAGCGCCAAGTATCCCCATCGTTTTGTTCACACCGGCGCCGTCGCCCCCTTCTTGAGAAGGCGCGACGCGACGCGAAAGAGGTCCGGCATGTCAAGTCGGCCGTCCGAGCGACGCATCATGACGCCAAGCTGAATTAGCGCTTCTGTGAGCGCGGCCTCAGATGGGACGTCGCTCCAGGGCGCGAGGAACCCTCTAGCCTTCGCGTCGTTCTCGATTACACCGATGGTCGTCGAGGCTTTCCAGCACCAGTAGACCAGCTCCGCGTCGACCGGCAGTTCGAGCCCCGAGAGAGGCGCGAGTGCGGTCTTGATCCAGGGGATCTCCTCATAGAGCTGATTGACGCGTTCGCGAGACGCGGCCCGCATGCCGTCGAGCCGCATCCCCCTCGGAGGGAGTACCAAGTCAGGTCGACCCTCGCTCCTCGCTGCTGCAATGACCAGGGTGAGGAACGCGCGCGGCGTGATCTCGTCTCGTGCGTCGCTCAGATGCCGCAGGGGCCAGTCCCAGGTCGTGCCCTTCTTGCGGCCATGCGGGCCGTCCGCCATGAAGTCACCGGCGAGTCGAGACATCGCAGAACGTTGGACCGCCTCACTGCGGCGCAGCGGCCATTGCGAAGACCGGAGCGCGCTGACGACAGTGGGCAGCGGCGTCGAGTCACCGAGCTGCCGGTGGACCTGCTCGGCGACTGGACTCGCGTAGAGCCTCGTGAAGAGCATTCCGTAGAGGTCGACGCCGCGCCATTTCAAATCGACGGCACCGGCGCGCAACTTCGGCAGCTCGACGTAGCGAATCGCGTCGTCGTCGAGCTGATCTCTGCGGATGAACAGCTTGGGGCGGACGTGGCGCCACGTTCGAAACGCCCAGATGACCTCAAGGAGCGCTTGAGTGAGAAGTCGACGTCGCGGCCAGGTGGAGGCGACGGTGTCGACAGCGTCAAATACGATGACGAGCCGCGTGCCTGCGGCGGCGTGCCTCGCGTCTGCTTCGTCTAGAGCCGCGTCGATGGCCTCGGGTGACACAGCACCGATGAAGGCGGCCGGCGCTCGCTCGGGCTCGCCGCGGTCCCCTGCAAGAGCGCGTAACACGGTTGCCCACCAGAACGCACGCGCCTGGTCTAGGCTCGCGTCCTGGGGCACTGCGGCGTCTAGTTTGTCTCGGTCGACGCCCAGTTGGCCCTTGAGACCCGTGAACGCGGCGCGCGCTCTAATTCGGTCGAGCCGAAGCTGCGGGTAAGCAACTGCGGCCACTCGGCGGCAACTCTCATCGAGCAGAACGCCACTCCAGAAGCTCTTCCCGGTCCCACGCCCGCCCGCTACGATCGCCGTCTCGACCGCAAGAGCACTGGCATGTACCTCCGGCGTATACATCTCTTCGGGGACAGGTCCGCTCACGCCGTGGGCATCGTTCGACGCGTCCATAGGCAGCGAGGCCAACCACCCACGAACTGCGGTGGTCGGTATGTGACTCACGTGAGCCCCACGACACGACGAACGTGCTCGAACAGGTCCCCGAACGTTGCGTCGTAGACTTTGCTGTCGAGCCCGTCCATGCGGGGTGACAGCGGAGCGAACGCAGAGAAACTCTCATTGTAGAGCACGGTCACGCAAGGGCGCTCGTCGAGCTCGAGCTCGATACCGGTGGACTCATCCCACTCGTACTGCTCGCCCGGCAGCGACTCCTTCGGGCTCAACAGGGGCGACCCGCGAACGGTCATGCTGGCCAGCAGCGAGCGCCATTTCTCTTTGAAGGTCGCACGCTTCGACACGTCGGCTGGCGCTTTGCCTTGTACGGGCGTCAAGGCGTCAGACCAATCAATCCGGTGTGAGCTAGCGGCGAGCTGAGCGAGCAAGATGCGATACGCGACCCACGTCTGCGCCTCGTCGAGTCCGAAGAGGAGCACCTCACTGCCGAGCCCCAGTATGGTGGCCGCCGTGAGTTCGTGAAGACCGGCTCGAGCGTCCACGAGCACGACGTCCGGTCCGTGAATTCGCTTGAGACCGTCGACGAGCTCGGAGACTTGGTCCATGAGTGTCAGTCGTTTGCCATCGGCGTCCTCGGCGTCGCCGTAGGCACGTCCGATCTTGGAAAGCACGTTCGCTGGATTTGCAATGGACCGCGCGCCGAGGGCGGGGCACACGAGCAATGCGCCACTCGCGAGGGCAGACGAGGCCACGATGTCTCTTAGGAAGTCGGAGTCGAGTGGGCCGAGCTTCCTTTCCACGAGTGCGTCGATCACGCCAAAACGGGGAAGCTCCGCGTCAGTCAGGAGCATGACGCCGAGCCCTGGCGCCTCGATGTCGAGATCGACGATCAGCACACGGCGCCCCGCGCGGATTAGGTCCAGTGCGCAGACCACGAGCGCTGTTGACCGACCAACCCCACCCTTCATGCTTGCAAAGACCACCGTGGGTACGGCGTCAGCGATCGCACCTTCAACGGCCTGCTTCGCCTCTCGAAGCCAGTCACCGCCAGAGAGTCGCCGGTCGACGAGTCGAATTTCCATGCCGGAAACCCAGGTCTTCAGCGCCCCCGGATCATTCAGGATGGATACTGGTTTCCCGTCCGAAACACCAACGATGACCGCACCATGGGGCCGCGCGTAGTGGCCGACGGCCTCTTCGAGGTCCTTGTTCATCCTCTTGAGCGCGCGGTCGCTGATGGAACTGGCGGACGTGAATGCGAGCCTGCCGAACATGTCGCGAACGACCACACCGTTCACGATGACATGCGGCGGCAGGTGTCGCGCGAGACCTTTTACGAACGCAGGCAACGCGTCGTCGAATCGAGTCGGTGTCGAGTTCATGTGCTTTCCATTAGGTTCAAGGCAGCGACCGTGTCATCTCTCCAGATCTTCACCGTCTTGCTCGTGACCGCCTTCTTTCGGCTGCATCGGATGCTGACGTGCCATCCTGCGAGGCACCGGCCATTTGCCATGAGTCTAGAGAGCTCGGTGGCACGTCGGCCTTCGGCGTAGTCGAGGACGTGATTTCGGAGCTCAGGGAAGTGAGCGTACTGGAGGTCGCTGCGACGAAGGCACGACAAGACTTCGCTCATCGCCTTGATTGCACACTCGGCAGCAAGTCCGAACAGGTAGCCAGCCTCATCGAACTCGTCGGCCTGCATCAAGCGATCGGCGCAGCGATGATGACGAAAGGCAGCGTCGCGCATAGCGACGGGGTAGCTGGACATCAGGCCTCCATGACGGCACCTGCCGCCTCGCGCAGTGGGGAGACGATACACGGAATGACGGCCAACGTGGAGAAGCACGACGAGAGCCACGAAGTGACCTCTTTACGAGCACTTGGATCGTACTCAGGGCGGAGTACTCAAAGGCAGCCGCTTCCCAATGTCGGAAGGGCGGCCGAGCGTTCCCGCGCTGATCGCTCGCGGAGGCTCCAATGCAGGTGCCGGCATTCAACGCCGGACTTGCGTCGCCACTGCCCGCGAGGTTTGGGCACGAGCCCCGCCGCCACCGACGTCTCCGTTGCCGCCATTGCCTGCCGTCGTGGCGCACGTACTGCCGCCGGCCGGTCCGCTTGCATTGGAGCCGTTCCCGCCGTTATTGAGAGCGCCATTGCTGCCGCTCGGGGGACGGTCCGTGGCGCCGCTCGGAGCCGACGTCCCGGGTTCGGCTGCGCCGCCACCACCGCCGTTAGGCGGATAGGATCTTCGATTGAATCTGCCAGTCAGACCCAGCGAGCGGCGTGCGCATGAAGGCCTGCTTCCTCTACGGCATCGCTGGGACGGCGTGGAGTTGGGGCACGTGCGTCCAGCAGATGACGATTCGCTTCCATACGACCGACCCGGACACCGCCGGACCGGCCTTCACTCCCGCCGAAGCGGAAATGCGAGCACGGTCCTCGTGAGCGACGGCATCGGGTC
>JADMJS010000101.1 GCA_018780435.1 Myxococcales bacterium | reverse complement strand
GCGATGCGATCGAGCAGGTTGTATGGACCGAGCTTCGCCAGAAAGACCTTCTTCGCCGTGTGATCGCCGCGCGCCAAGGCACCGGGGAACACGCACGGGGCCCACCGGTGTTGCAGAACGGGCGGCGCCGCAACGTAGCACCGCGCTGGGAACCGGGCAAAGTCGACGATGAGGGGCATGGCCCCACGAGGCGTCAATGTTGACCCCAGCCGGCTCTCCGGTACACGTTCTCGCTCCCGCCCTTACTGCCTTCGTCCAACAGGGCCGGCAAGGGCCGTGTCCTCCCGAGGAGTTTTGGTCACATGAAGTCGATCGCACGCACATTCTTCCGCTCCGCTGGCCTTCTCGCCCTTGCGCTCGGGTTCACGGCATCGTCTGCGGCGCTGGCCGAGCAGGGGCCCCTCACGCTGTCGTCGAAGGTCCCGGTGGGGCTCATCGAAGCCAAGGGCGTCGTCGTCGGGCTCGAAGAGGAGAGCGACGGCACCACCACGACGCACACCGCAGTCGCCTTCACGAAGGGCAAGTGGAAGAAGGCCAAGATCAGCGTGAAGACGGCGAAGTATGAGGTCGCCGACCAGGTCGAAGCCGTGGCGCCGGACAAGGCCACGCTCAAGCGCGAGGGCTTCGATAGCAGCCTCGCGAAGTACGGCGTCGTCGAAGCCGCTGGGCTCTCGGGCAACCTCACGGGCCGCTACCGCGTGCTCGACTGGGGCCTCGTGGTCTATGCCGAGGAGAACCAGATCCTCGCGCGTATCGGCGACGCCTCCGAGATGACGACGCTCCCGGTGGTCAAGGATGTGGACAAGTGGCTCGGCAAGTGCGCGGGCTCCCGCGAGACCAAGCTCTCCCACGTCGTCGCCATGATTCCCTGGAAGGGTGTCGGCGTCGTCGTCGAGTCCACCTGCACGCCGACGGAGGAGGGTAGCGCCACGACGCGAGTCCGTCGCTTCGCCGTCGCGGACGTCTCCAAGATCGTTCCCTGATTCCGCACCGCGGCATGGGCGCGAGCCGATGACTGTGCGCTCGCTCAACTGGAGCATGGGAGCTGGTCGTAGGCTCGAGTTGCGAGACGAATCGGCGTTTGCCTACGGCACTGCGACGATGTCGTTTCCGTACTCTCGTGGGTACCCCGAGCATTCCCACCACCATCGAACGAGTTGTCACGGGCTGATCGTTTGGGACGAAACCGACACTGAGCTGGCCTCCTTGGCGCTCTGCGCAGAAGCGGGGGCCACCGGCGTTCATGCGCGGTCGCTCTGCGTGTTGGACGACCGTTGTTTTGTCGCCATCGGCCCCAACATCGTGAGTCTTTCGCTGCCCGGCCTCGAGATTCTTTGGTCGACGCAGGTTGATTCGGCGTCGTGTTTCGGCGTGCATCCAACCAGTCACGGCATGGGTCTGGTGTCGCACGGCGAGCTCGAGGTGGCCTACGTAGCGCTGTCGGGTGACGTCATCTGGGCCACGAGTGGCGCCGACATCTTCACGGGCGTCCTCACGGTCACGGACTCCGAAGTTCACGTGGAGGACTTTCATGACAATCGTTACGTCCTGGACCTGAAGACCGGAGCCACGCGTTCCTTCGTCAGAGCCCCAAGACGCGAGTCCATCTGAGCCCGCATTCGGACGAGCTGCGACTGCCGAGTTCGACGTTCTCTTGACCTGCTTTCCCTCTGCGCCGTCGCGCGAGCCCCCCTGCCTCGAACGACGCGGTCAGCCCCCCAACGGCTAAATCGATGTGCCCTGTTGACGCGTCGCCATCGGAACCCTAGGATTCTGAATGGGTGTTCATTCAGAACGCCCGCAGTTTCATCGGAGGTGGTCTCATGGCGGTCGTAGGCGGGCAGTTCCTTCTGGAGAAGACGGGTTCACGGGAGATCTTCACCCCCGAGCAGTACTCGAAGGACGAGCTCGAGTTCGCGGCGACGGCGCGTCGTTTCGTCGAACGGGAAGTCATCCCCCACATCAAGGCCCTCGAGAACAAGGACTACGTCCTTGGTAAGAAGCTGCTCCAGAAGGCCGGTGAGCTCGGCCTGCTGATGACCGGCGTCCCGGAGGCCTACGGCGGTCTCGGGCTGCCGCACCGCGTCTCCGGCATGCTCTCCGAAGCCGTCTCCGGCTACGGCGGCTTCTCCGTGAGCTTCGGCGCCCACACCAAGATCGGGACCCTGCCGCTCGTCTATTTCGGAAACGCCGAGCAGAAGCAAAAGTGGCTCCCAGCCCTCGCCTCCGGTGAGAAGATCGCCGCCTACGCGCTCTCCGAGCCGGGCTCCGGGTCGGACGCCCAAGCGGCGACCACCGTCGCCAAGCTGAGCGACGACGGGACGCACTACGTCGTGAACGGCACGAAGCAATGGATCACGAACGGGTCCTTCGCCGACGTCTACACCGTCTTCTGCCAGGTGGACGACGGCAGCGGCAAGCCCCAGTTCTCGGCGCTCATGGTCGAACGCGGCACGCCTGGCTTCGAAGCCGGCGCGGAGGAGCACAAGCTCGGCATCCGAGGCTCGTCGACGACGCCCCTCACCTTCGTCGACGCGAAGATCCCCGTCGCAAATCTGCTCGGAAACCCGGGCGACGGCGCCGCGATCGCGTTCAACATCCTCAACGTCGGTCGCTACACCCTGGCCATGGGCGTCAACGGCGGCGCCAAGGCGGCGCTGGCGGCTGCGATCCAGTACGCCACCGAGCGTAAGCAGTTTGGCAAGTCGACCATGAGCTTCGGCGCGCTGCGCCAGAAGGTCGCCGAGACCGCGGCGCAGATCTACGCCATGGAGACCTGCAGCTATCGCATCGCGGGCCTGTCCGACGACATGACCGCCGCCATGGGGCCGCTGGACGAGAGCAAGTCCGGCAAAGAGAAGATGCGGCCGATCGAGGAATACGCCATCGAGTCGTCGATCGCGAAGGTCTACTGCTCGGAGACGCTGAACGTGCTCGCGTCGGAGTGCCTTCAGATGTACGGCGGCTATGGGTACGTCGAGGACTATCCGGCCGAGCGCACCTTCCGCGACTCACGCATCAACATGATCTTCGAAGGCACCAACGAAGTGAACCGGCTCCTCGTGCCGGGCATGCTGCTGAAGCGCGCCATGCAAGGGCGCCTCGGCGCGATGCAGTGGCTCGGTAGCCTCGAGTCCGGCCCGCAGCCGGTCGCGGAAGGGCCGCTAGCCGACGAGCGCGACGCGGTCGACCGCATGAAGGGCGTGGCCGGGGTGCTGCTCCAGGCCGCAGTCGGCAAGTACATGCACTCGCTCGAGAAGGAGCAACAGATCCTCCTCTATCTCGCGGACCTGCTCATCGACGCCTACGTCGGCGACTCCGTCGTTGGACGGGCGCTCTACCGCCAGAAGGCGGGGCTCCCGAGCGCCGTGTCGGACGCCATGACGCGGCTCACCCTCTCGCACGCGGCGGACCGTGTGCGGGCCAATGCCCGGGCATGTGCCCGGTCGCTGGCGTCGGGCGAGGACCTCGAGAAGCTCTTGAAGAAGGTTGACCGCTGGGCGATCGACCTCCGGTCGAATCCGATCGCCGACCGCGACCTCATCGCGGACGCTGCCGTGGAGAAGGGCGGCTACCCGTTCTGATGGGCATGAGGGGCGGGGCGTTCTCCATGAGCGCCCCGTGCCTTCTCAGGGTGCAAAGCCCTGGCACGCTGCCCGCTTCTGCTCCACGGTGACGAAAGTCTCCGTGCACCACTTGGGCACGTCGGTGCCGACGCGCTCCCGCCGCGCGGCGCACTCGGCTTCGGTGCTGTCCGTACGAGCCTCTCCGGAGGCGACCGTCTCCTCGACGAACTGCAAACAATAGTCTCGCCCCGATCCGCAACAGTCACATTGTAGCTCGAGTAGCGCAGCGCACTCGCCGTCTCTCGCGACGACGTTGCCCCGCGGTGCGGGTTCTTCACTGCCGCAAGCGGCGAGGACAAGCAGGGTGGCGAGGGTGGCTCTCATCACGTCATCCTGGTCGCGCCGCGGCGGGCGCGGCGCTGCGTTCGAGTACGGTCATGGTGCCCTTGCTGACGCCGTACTGCTCGTGGAGGCCGATGCGTGCGAGCACGTCTCGCGGCGTGATTCGGCCCTGGGCGAGCTCTTGGTAGGCCCGCAGTACGCGCTCGGTCTCTTCGCGGTTCTCCCAGACGAGCTCGATTCGCAGTCGCGCGACCCCTGACAGGCGCTTCACGAGGCCCGGGGCGCTCTGGGCGCTGGCGTTGAAGACCGTGTTTCGGCAGCCGACGTCCACGATGACCGGGTGCACCTTCTGCTTCTCATCGCGGAGCCCGATCCGGTGGGATTCACAAGGCCGGCCGCAGGTCTTGAAGTCCCGGCCGTCGCTCAGCGTGTGCGCGTAGACGCAGTGTTCGGTGTGGAAGGTCGAGATGTGGTGGTGGATGGTGACCGCGAGGAGCCCGGCGGGGAGCTCCGCCGCGAGCGCGAGGAGCTGCACTTCGTCGAGATCGTGCGACGCCGTGAGGGTCGTGAGGCCACGCTCGGCGAGCACGCCCGCGGTGAGTGAGTTCGTGACGTTCAGCGAGAAGTCGCCGTGGAGGGTAGGGCGGCTCTCGGCAGGGATGCGGGCGAACGCGGCCAGCGCGCCGACGTGACGGACCAGGACGCCGTCCGGGCGGAGCCGGGCGATGCGGGAGTCGAAGCCCTCTTCGCCGGGCTTCTGAACGCGGACCGTCGCGATGACCACTCGGCGACCCGCGGCGCGGACCTTCTCCACCCAGCGGCCGAGGCCGACCATCTCCATCGCGTCGAGCTCGACTTCCGGGAAGCCGAGCCCGAGGGCGACGTCGAGCTGCTCTTCAGTACGGCACAAGGGCACCAGCAAGGGGCCGCTGGAATCCAGTTTGGGCGGAAGCGTCCGGAAACGTTCGGCTTTGAGCGGCGGTAGCACCGGCCCCGGAGCCAAGGTGCGCGGCGCGTCGACGGCGGCGTCGAGACGAAGCACCAGCTCGCGCCTCAGCGCTTTGAGCTCCGAGACGGGCAAGTGCAGCCCGGCGGCGAGGCGCGAGGTGTCGAGGTCACGCAGGCGGTAGCGGGTGTCGCCGAGCGCGCCAAGCTTGTCCCGGACGAGGTCGGCGGTGAGCCCACCGCGTTCGGCGGCGCCGAGCGGGCCCCCGCTGACGATGTGGACACGCTCGCCACGCACGCGCGCCGCGACGACCAGTGGCGCGCCTGCGTTACCGGAGACGCTCAGGTCCACGGGGACACGGCGTTGTTCGCCGCGGCCGACCTCGGCGGCGAGCCGGCCGGGCAGGGCGGGATCGGAGGTCACAAAGACGCGGTCTTGGACCTTCACGTGGTCGAGATCGGGGCCAGGCCGCCCAAAGCCGAGGGTCAAGGTCTTGCCACGAACGTCGACTCGAAAGAGGGGCCCGCCGGGCTCGTCCTCCGCCGGGCGGCCCTGATCGAAGACGACGCCCATCCCGGGCGCCGGGTGCCACGACGAGAGGTCCACCGGGTCGCCCGCTCGGGACTCTCGCGTGACCACGACCTCCTGCCGTCCGACCTTGGTGACACGGCCGAGATAGATGCCGCGATGTTCGGGGAAGCGCCCCTCGACGAGGGTCTGGTGGTTGGTGCCGCCGAGAAAACCAAGTGACGCACCTCGCGAATAAGCGAGGCTCAAGTCCGCGAGCCGCTGGGTAGACGGGCCGTCGGGCTGCGCTAAGCCGTCCACGGCGTCGCGGAAAGCGCGCGTCGCGGCGGCGACATAGACCGGGCCCTTCTGCCGACCTTCGATCTTGAGGCCGTGGACACCGATCTCCGCGAGCTGCTTTGCGACCGCGACGCCCGAAAGGTCCCGTGGCGACAGGAGATATTGGACGTCGCCGAGGTCGCGCGCTTCGCCGTCGACCATCAGCGTGTAGGGCAAACGACACGCTTGCGCGCATTGCCCTCGGTTGGCCGAGCGGCCGCCCCACGCTTCGCTCGTCAGGCACTGGCCGCTCCACGACATGCAGAGCGCGCCATGGACGAAGACCTCGAGCTCGAGATCGGTCCCGGCACGAAAGCGGCGGATCTCGTCTACGGAGAGCTCGCGGGGCACGACGACGCGTGTCATGCCGAGCGCGCGGCAGAGCTCGGCGCCGTCAGGGCTCGAGACCGTCATCTGCGTGCTGGCGTGGACCTCCATGGCGGGACAGACGGCGCGCGCGATGAGCGCGACGGCCGGGTCCTGAACGATGAGGGCGTCGACACCGGCGGCGGCCGCGGCCCGGACGATGGCCTCGACCTCGGGGAGCTCGACCTCGAAGATCAGGGTGTTGAGCGTGAGGTAGGCGCGTGCGCCCGCCTTGTGGACGTGGGCGACGGTGGCCGGGAGCCCTTCCCGGGGGAAGTTCGCTGCGCGGGCCCTGGCGTTGAAGCCGTCGTCGAGGCCGAAATAGACGGCGTCGGCGCCGCTCCGGAGGGCTGCGTCGAGGGACGCGAGATCACCCGCCGGGGCGAGGACTTCGGGCACGTGAGAGAGCGCGGGCGCCTTGGGCATGGGGGGAGACTACCTGCTCGGGAAGGCGAGGCAACAAGAGTCGCGGGGAGCGCCCACTCGGCCTGGGTTCACCTTGGGGATTGACCCCACGGAAATTCTCGGGATAACCCTGCGGCATGTCGCTTCAAGTTATCCTCGCATCGCAATCGCCTCGTCGTAAGGAGCTCCTCGAGCGCCTCGGCTTCGCCGTCAAAGCGATCCCGTCGCAGGTCCCGGAGGAGCGCGGCACCGACGAGCTCCCCGACCATTACGTGAAGCGCCTCGCTCGCGACAAGGCGCTCAGCGTCGTGCAGCGGGTCCGCTCGGTGCAGCCCGACGCGCCGCTCGCGTCGCAGCGGATCTCACGGGTCACCGGCAAGACGGTGGAAGAGGGCGTGCGATGGGTCATCGGGGCCGACACCGTGGTGGTCTTCGGGTCGGAGGTGCTGGAAAAGCCCCGCGACAACCTCGACGCCTACGACATGCTCATGAACCTCTCGGGGCGTGAACACACCGTCATCACGGGCTTCTGCATCTACGACCTGAAGCGGGAGAAGGAGGGCATTCAGGCGGTACGCACGACGGTCCGCTTCAAGCCGCTGTCCAAGAACGAGGTCGAGCGTTACGTCGCGGTCGGCGAGTCGATGGACAAAGCCGGCGCGTATGCGATCCAAGGCGTCGGCTCCTACCTCGTGGAGTCCATCTCGGGCTCGTACACGAACGTCGTCGGGCTGCCGCTGTGCCAAGTCATTCAGATGATGGAGGAGATGGGCGCGACGGACTTCCTGCCGTGAACGCGACCGCGGTCCTCGCCCGCGTTCGCGACGCCGAACGGCGCGCGGGCCGTGCGCCGGGTTCGGTCACGCTGGTCGGCGCTTCGAAGACGCGAACGACCGCCGAGGTGCAGAGCGCGCATGCCGCCGGGGTCACGGACTTCGGCGAGAACTACGTCCAGGAGCTTGTTCTGAAAGCGCCGCAGTGCCGAACGGCGCGCTGGCACTTCATCGGGCACCTCCAGCGAAACAAGGCCAAAGCCGTCGCGCTACACGCGAGCTGCCTGCACACGCTCGACTCGACTCGGCTGGCCGACCACCTGGACGGGCTGCTGACCGGCCGAGCCGACTTCGACGTGCTCCTCGAAGTGAACGTCGGTGGCGAAGGGTCGAAGGGCGGCGTCGCGCCCGACGGCGCCGAAGCGCTCGCCGAGCACGTCTTGCGCCACTGTCCGTCGTTGCGTCTCGTCGGCCTCATGACGATCCCGCCCCCGGACGACGCGCCACGCGTCTGGTTCGCGGCCCTCCGCGAGCTCCGTGACCGGCTCGCGGCTCGGCTCGGCCACCCGCTCCCGGCGCTGTCGATGGGGATGAGCGACGATCTCGACGAGGCGGTGCTCGAAGGCGCGACCTTCGTGCGGGTCGGGACGGCCCTCTTCGGGCCGCGGCCGCCGAAGGTCTGAGGCCGCCTCAGTAGGGCAAGCAGACGGAACGAATCGGGGTGGTCTTGCCGAAGCGCGGCTCCGCTTCGCACGTCGTCCCGACCGCGCAGTCGTCGTTTGTGCTGCACCGGGCGGTGCAGATGCCGGACGTGGTCGCGTCCGGATCGGCGATGCAGAAGGTCGGCGCGTAGCCACCTGCCTGATCGGCGCACGAGGACAGGCACGGCGTGGTGCAGATGCCGGCCGGTCCGCCGTCCGTGGGTCGGCAGATCCGACCACCGAGGCAGTCGACGCTACTGAGGCAGCGGTCGCCAATCCAACCCTCGGAGCCAGGGATACACGCCGGGCTGGTCTTGAGCCCGTCGAAGCGCGGTACCGATGTGGCCTCGATGAGGCCGTCGAAGCGACGACACCCGCCGTTGAGTGGCGAAGGTTTCACCGTGCAGAAGCCCTTCGTGGCGTCGGCGGGATCCTTGATGCAGAAGGTCGTGGCGAAGCCGGTCTTGTCGGGGCACGTCGTCGTGCAGGCGCGGGTGCAGAAGCCACGACCGCTGTAGGGGCTTACCTTGCAGAGCCCGCCCGGGAAGTTGCAATCGGCGTCAGCGGCACACTCGGACATCACGAAGCGAGCCGGCAGGTCGATCCCCGCGCCGGCGTCGGTCTTCTCGACGGCCTTCTGGATGCGGACCGGGACCTTCTTGCCGGCGATGCGGCCGTAAACTTCGAGGATGTCGGCGGCAGCGGTGCGGATGCAGCCGTGGCTCACGAAGCCGCGCCGGAGCACACCCCCGTTCGGCGCCGTGAAGTTATCGATGGGGCCATGGATGCCGTAGGCCGCGACCGAGGGGCCTTCGAGGCGGATGAAGGGGAGGCCGGCGAAGACCGGGATCTTCTTGCCGGTCTCGTCAGTCCACCAGAACCGGCACTGTTCGTTCCACGCCCAGAAGGGCTTGCTCGGATCGGAAGATGCGATGGCGGCCGGGCGGTCGAGGCGGGCCCAGAACAGGCCGTCCGGGCGGTTCTCCGAGGTCGGTGTGAGGGAGACGCCGTTCTCAAACCCGCCGGGGCCGATCGGGAAGACTCGGTCGTAGGTGCCCGCACGGTCGACGAGGTGCAGAGTGAGCCCGTCGAGGCTGATGGTGATCGCCGGGTCCACGAGAGGTTCAACCACGGGGATGGGTTTGCACGTCGTCGCCGCGCCCCACGTGCTCGAGTCCGACTTCTCGCCGTCGAAGTCGCCGACCGGGAGCTCGACTTGGTCGGCTTCATCGGGCAAGGCGAGGTCACCCACGCTGATGGTGTCGGCGGGCTCTGCGGCGCAGCCGAGGGACGTGGCGATGAGGAACACGACGGAGCAGCGAAGGAAGGGCGACATGGCGCGCCGCTCAGCAAGATTTATGCCGACCGTCTGGGGCCAGTTGACCCCGCGACTACTGCTCGCGTAGTGCCCGCGAGATCTCCCGTTTGGTGTCCTTCTCCTTCAGGTCCTGACGCTTGTCGTAGAGCTTCTTGCCCTTACCGAGTCCGAACTCGAGCTTGACCCGCGATCCCTTGAAGTACAGCCGGATGGGGACGAGCGTGTAGCCCTTCTCGCGGACCCGAGTCGCGATCTTGTCGATCTCGTGGCCGTGCAGCAGGAGCCGCCGGTTGCGGGTGGACTCGTGGTTGAAGCGGTTTGCCCAGACGTACTCGGCGATAGTGGCACCGACCAGGACGACCTCCAGCGGCTTCCCGCCGTGGCCGCCGTCGACGCGCACGTAGGCTTCGTCGATGCTGGCCTTGCCGGCGCGGAGGCTCTTGACCTCGCTCCCTGTGAGCACCAGGCCGGCCTCGAAGTCGCTCTCGATCGCGTACTCGTGCCGCGCGCGTTTGTTCTGGGTGATGATCTTGACGGCGGGGGGCTTCCCCTGCGAACCGGCTTGAGTCGAGTGTTTGGGCTTTTCCATCGGGACTGGCAAGGTAGCGGCTGCATCGGAGCGCCGCAACGGCTGACCCGCTCCGGCCGGACGTGCTTCGTGTTCGAACGCAAGATATCCGAGACGCTCCTCGTGTTTGGTGAGCCCCTGCTGAAGGAGCTCCCCGAGCCGCCACCGGCCGAGCTCCTCCGTTCGACGCTGTCGGTCGTCGTCACGGTGTGGAACGCGCTCGTGCTCGCGGGGCCCGCTTGGAAAGAACCCGGCTACCTCGAACAGCTCCGGACCTTGTCCGAGTCGGGCTACTTGCCTGGCCCCTTCAGCGCGGCGCTCGAGACCCTGACGCGTCGTCGCGTGGAGCTCTTCTCGGACGACGTGCGGACCGTGGCGGACTGGGACGTTGAGCCGGGCGAAAGCGGAGGCTTCATGTTCCGCTGCGACGCGCGCATCCCGTCGTCTCACGTCGCTTGACGGCGGGTCGCCCTCGTCGGCGTGGCGACGGTTACGTGTCCGTCGTCCCCGCTAGCGCTCCCCGGCTCCGGCCCGTAGACTCCCGGGCGACGCCTCGGAAGGCGCGCCCTTGGAGAAAAGGCCGGCGGTGCAGACCGCCGTGAGGTCCGATTGAACGACGAGAAAGCCTCCCGGCTCGTGATCGAGGATCCGAGCATCTTTCAGCGCCTCTGCGGCGCCAACGACGAATACCTCAGAGTCATCGGACGCCGGCTGGGTGTGCAGATCGCCGCCCGTGGGAACGAGGTCACCGTTCGGGGGGATGGCTTCGCTGTCGACCTCGGTGCCGCCGTCCTGAAGCAGCTCGAAGCGGTCCTCCGCCGCGGCCATCCGGTCTTCGTCGCGGACGTCGTCCGCGCGGTCGACATCTTGTCGACGGACCGAAACGCGAGCCTCGAAGCGGTGTGGGTGGATACCGTCGTCATCGCGGGCACGCGGTCGAAGATTGCGCCGAAGAACCTCAATCAGAAACTCTACGTCGAGGCGGTGCGGTCCTGCACCATCACGTTCGGCGTCGGGCCGGCCGGCACCGGCAAGACCTATCTCGCGATGGGGATGGCCGTCGCCGCGCTGCTGCGAAACGATGTGAAGCGTATCGTGCTGACCCGGCCCGCCGTCGAAGCGGGCGAGAAGCTCGGCTTCCTCCCCGGCGACCTCGCGGAAAAAGTCGACCCCTATCTGAGGCCGCTCTACGACGCGCTGAACGACATGATGGACGTGGAGCGCGGACGGAAGCTCATCGAGAAGGGGATCATCGAAGTCGCGCCCCTCGCGTTCATGCGGGGGCGCACGCTGAACGACTCGTTCGTCATCCTCGACGAGGCCCAGAACACCACCCCCGAGCAGATGCGGATGTTCCTCACGCGGCTCGGGAACAACTCCCGGGCAGCCGTCACGGGAGACATCACGCAGACCGACCTCGATCCGGGCAAGATGAGCGGCCTCGAACACGCGGTCTCCATCCTCGAAGGTATCGACGGCATCGGCGTCGTTCGCTTCACCGAGAAAGACGTGGTGCGACACCCCCTCGTTCAGCGCATCGTCGAGGCGTACGGACGCGATGATGCGTCGCGGAGACGTCCACACGCCCAGCTCTACGCACGCGCCGGACGACGGCAGGACATGGGGGACGTCACGACGGTCCCGCCGGTCCCCGTACCGGCCGCCACCGAGGTCGATCCGCGCGGAGGTGTCGCGTGATCGACGTTCAAAGTCGCCAGCGAAAGGTGCGCTTCGACCTCACGGCGTTTCGGAAGCGGACGGCGCTCGTATCTCGCTTCACGAACGTCGACGACAAGGAGGTCGCGTGCACGCTGGTGTCCGACCCCGCGATCCATGAGCTCAATCGCGACTACCGAGGCAAAGACAAACCCACGGACGTACTCAGCTTCGCTCAAAACGAGGGCGAGTTCGCGGACTTGAACCCCGAGGTCCTCGGCGACGTCATCATTAGCCTCGAGACCGCCGACCGCCAGCGCGACGAACGGAGCCTCCTCGACGAAGCAACCCACCTCCTGATCCATGGGGTCCTCCATCTCCAAGGCTACGATCACGAGAAGGATGATGAAGCCGAGGTGATGGAGGCCGAAGAGCGACGCGTGTGGGCGGCCATTCACGCGGCCGAAGCCGTCGCCTGAAACTTTTTTCGGAGCAAGGCATGAGGGCAAATCGACATAAGTCCCGGAAATAATTGCCTACTTCATGCGGTTCCCGGCTTCCTTCGCGATCTCCGGAAGTTGCCGCCGGCGTACAGCGACGTAGCGTCGCGATGACCGATCGGCCTTCGTCGTCGGGCTCCACGCGGAAAAATTGACACTGGACCAGCTCTGCTCTGGGCCCTAGACTCCCGCGACCATGCAGGACGAAAGACTGGTCGTAGGTGATTACGCTTCCCGCGGGAAGGACGGCGGCGAGAACCCGTGCGTCATGGGGTGCGCTCACCTCTACCTCGGCTCCGTGTTCGTCCTGGGCGAAGGGGGGGCCGGCGGTGGCCGTATCGAGAGCCGCCTCGCCGTCAGTGCTGTCCTGACGCAGTTCCGCAGCGGCGTCGCCTCCGACCCGCGCGGGCGGCTCATCGAAGCGCTCCAACACGCGAGCGGGGTCCTCCATCACCGGTCCATGACAGGCCAGGCCTTTGGTCGCGCCTACGCACGTTGTCTAGTCGTGCTGGTTCGGCGCGGTCGGCTCTACGCGGCTCGCGTGGGCAACATCGATCTCGGCCTCATGGTGGGCAAGCGCCCTCTACTTCGCGTGTTCGCATCGCACGACGACGAGCCGTTGCTCGGTCAGTCGCCGTCTCCCGACGTCGAGACCCTCGAACAAGAGGTCGTGCTCTCGAAGGGGGACCGCTTCCTCCTCACCAACCAGTCACTCTTCAGCGCAGTGCCTCTCGACGAGATCTCTCGGATCAGCGGTGCGCTGGTGCCCGCCGTCGCGGCGCGCCGCCTCGTTGAGCTCGTCGAGCGGGCGTCGGACTCGCGCCACGTGAGTCTCCAGATCGTGCAGGCCGGCGCCCAGGTCGCCGTCGACGACTCGCCTCAGCCCGCGCGTCGTGGCTCCGAGCTCGACCTCGCGGCGTACCTTCCAGACCGCCTCCCCGCGACCCCACGCGCGACCGACGCTGCTGCGGTCGCCGCCGAGACACCCGCACAGCCCCCCCTTCGCCCCTTCGAAGCGCGCGCGCCCGCCGTTCCTGAGTTCCATGTAACCCTCCCTCCGGTGCGGCCAACACCCCCCGCGCAGGTCCTGCCGCAGGCATTCCAAGGCGCGCCGTGGGCTCACGACGAATCGGGCCCGCGCCTCATGCCGCCGATGACGCTCGCAGACGCCGACGGCGCCCGTCGGGAGCCGCGGGTGAACGTTCGGTGGGCGGCTGGCGTCGCGCTCGTCGCGGTCCTCGCCATCGTGTTCAGCCTCGCCTTCCCTCGGCCCCAACGCCCGGACGGCGACGCGCCGACGCCGCTGGACTCCTCCGGCGCCGACTGGCTGTCGGCAGCAACCGACGTGGCCGCACTGGCATCGGCCGATCCCTCGACGCAAGACGCGGAAGCACCTCCGGCGGCCACCGCGAGCGCGGAAGCGCCCACGGGCGAGCTGTCCACGGGTGGCGCCCCCACCACCACGCGCACCTTCTGGCATCGCGTCGCCGACACGCTCGCGAGCGGAACCACGCTGTCGGGGCACCTCGTGACTGGCCTCCTGGATTCGCCCGACGAACGGGCGGACCGGCTCGCGGAAGCCCGTGCCCTGATGGCGGCGCTCGACGTCAGCCCGGAGCCCAACCTGGGCGACGCCGCACCCCCCGATGCCGCGCCCACCGACGCCGCGCCCACCGACGGAGCGGCCGCTCCGGACGCGGCACCCACCGCGGCGGGGGACGAGCCTGAGTCAAAGCCAGCGCCCTCGGCGGCGATGCCCACGATCTTCGACATCGCGGTCCCAGCAGCAGCCGGGGCCAAGGACACCGCAGCGCCGGCTCCGTCCGGCGGTGCAGTACCGTCCGGCAGTGCAGTACCGTCCGGCAGTGCAGCGCCCGCGGACCCCGCGACGCAGACCCAACCGAAGCGCGCGCTCGCGCGCCTGTTCATGGGCGAGTCGGACGTCGCCGCTCAGCGCGTTCGGGACTATGTCCATCGGCGCCACGCTCAGGTCGACGAGGTGCTCTCGCGCCTTGATGACGCGCTCCGTGACGTCCCCCGGGACCAGGCGCTGTCGGTGCTCTCGAAGATCGCGTCGACCAAACCCGGTCCAAAGACCCGGAAGTGGGCGGCCGCCGCACGGAGACGGCTGTCTCACGGCGACTGATCGGCGATCAGCGGGCTCGGAGGGGTTCGGTCACGTCGAACGCGCCGTGAACCAGCGTCGTCTTTCGCGGTGACGTTTTTTCACCGAGGACCACCACACCAAATCGTTCGAAGCGCGAGGCGTCGAGTCGCGCGCGGGGCGTGAGCGGGGCAGGGCGTACGACCAGCTTGGCGCTCGTCGACGGCGCCGCGGCGAGCACGCCGAGGGACTGGACGTCGGTGACGATGGGTTCGGGCTCGGCCGTGACCGATGGACGCCGCCGGGCCGGTTCAGCCGGCGCTGCGGCGGCGATCGTCGGAGCCGCAACGAGCGCCGTCGTTTCGCCCCCCGAATCGAACGAAACCGGGATGGTCAGGACCTGACCCGCATAGATCCGGTGCGGATCGGTGAGCCCGTTGGCGTCGCACAGGGCCCTGACGCTCGTGCCATGCCGACGCGCAATCGCGATGGCGGTCTCGCCCTTGGCAACCTTGATTCGCAGGCCCGGCCCTGGCGTGGCCTCGGGACGCCCGGTCGTCGCGGCAGGCTTCGTGGGCTCCTCCCGGGCAAGGGCGACCGCGCCATAGAGCGCCACCGTCACCCCGACGACGCCTGCGAGCTGACGAAGGTTGGAGAGAAAGGTGCCGCCCGGATCCCGGGTTTCGCCGAGACGCTCTCGAGGCGGGCGCGACTGGGCATTCGGAGGTAGCATGGTGGGACGGTCCTCCCGCCCATCGTGAGGGTCAAGTTTTCCGATGTCGCCGCCGTCCTCGGCGGGGACTCACGCCCCCCAGGAAGGCGCAGGTCGCCCCGTGCAAGGCGGCCGTCGTCGTGTCAGAATGGCGCCATGTCCACCGGTCCTGACGTGCCTTCCTCTTTTTCCATTCGAGACCTCCTTCAGATCCTGGTCCTGCTGACTGCGGGCTTGGTCGTCGGCTATGTGGTCGGCCGCGACCGGGGTCGCCTCGAAGGCCAACTCACGGTGGCCGCACCCGCGGCAGCACCCACGACCGACCCCATGGTGGAGGGCACCGCCGTCGCGGCATTGGACCCGGTACCCGCCCCCCCCGCGGGGATCGCCGCGTTATCGCCCGCGTCCGACCTGGACCGCGCCGACGTGAGTGAGGCTCCCGCGACCCCCGATGTCGTCGAAGACGGTGACGGGTGGGTGACGCCTCCAAACCTCATCCCGCCCGAGGCGGCTCACCTCCCGGTGGAGCTCAAGCGACTCATTCCAAACACGCCGTACTCGCTGGCGGGCACGCCCATTCAAGGCGACGTCCACAAGGCGCGCATCATCGTCACGCTCTTCGGGGACTTTCAGTGCCAGTTCACGCGCGACGCACGGATCAGCATCGATCGGCTACGTGGCGCGCTCGGTGACGACGTCGCCGTGGGCTTCCGGCATCTGCCCCTCGACTTCCACTCCGACGCGAAGCCCGCCGCGATGGCGTCCATCGCCGCGCAACAACAAGGGAAGTTCTGGGAATACGCGCAACGGCTCTTCGACAATCAGGCCCGTCTCGACGACGCGACTCTGCGGAGCCACGCGGAGGCGCTCGGGCTCGACATGGCGCGCTTCGATGCCGACCGGAAGAGCCCGCAGCTCGCCAACATTCTCGTGGTGGACAAGCTCATCGCCGACGCGATCGAAGCGGATGGGACGCCGACCTTGCTCCTCAACGGCCGGAAGCTCGTGGGGAGCCTCGACCCTGCGGTATTCGACATGATGGTCAAGCAGACGCTCGCCGAGGTCGAGAGCTACCGCGCCGAAGGCCTGGATCTCATCGCGGCCCGGGGAAAAGCCTGCAACCGCGCGGCCATGCGGATGCCGCTACAGTCCAAGCCGGAGACCAACATCGAGAACCTGCGGAACCTGCCCTTCGGCAAGCTGCCGAAGCGGGGGGCTCCCGATCCCCTCATCGGGATCGTGGTCTTCAGCGACTTCGAATGCCCACCGTGCGCCAAGATGGCTAAGAAGATCGAAGCCGCTATTGCGAAGGACGCCGACGTCGGCACGGTCTTCCGGCACAACCCGCTCGCGCGCCACTCACACGCGCGCGACGCGGCTGCCGCTGCGCTCTTCGCGGAGGACTACGGCAAGTTCTGGGAGATGCACGACCGCCTCTTCGGCAATCAGTCGGCCCTTGATCGCGCCTCTCTCGTCCGCTACGCGAAGGAGATCGGGCTCGACACCGGCCTCTTCGAGAAGGCTCTCGCGACCGATGCCTTCCGAACCCGAATCGACGAGGACCGCTTGCTGGCCGGGCTCGTCGGGGTCCGCGCGACGCCGACGATCTTCGTGAACGGCCGGCGCCTCGAGAACCCGACGGAGGAAGAGATCGCGACCGCGCTCAACGACGCCCGCGAGCAGGCGAAGCGCTTCCAAGAGCAGTATGAGTTCCCTCGGGAGGGCTACTACGAGCGCCTCATGAAAGACGTCCCACCGAATTGACGGCGGGTGCCGGGCTCAGGCGATGTCGACGCGAACGAGCTGTTTGCCGATGAAGAGCGTGTCGCCGTCCTGGAGTGGGACGTCGGCTCGAATCCGAACGTAGGTGCCGTTCTTTGACCCGCTGTCTTCGAGCGTCCACGTGCTGCCGGAGCGGCCGACCGAGGCGTGTTCGTGGCTCATGTAGCGGTCGTTCGGGAAGCTGAGCGTGCAGCCTTCGCGGCCAATCGTGACCCGGGTCGGGCCGTATCCGCGGACCATGCCGGGTCGGTCGCCCGCGAGGACTTGAATCAACTGAAAGTCGAGATCGTCGGGGACGACGGAGCCGGTGAAGCACACGTCGTCGACCCACGGGTTCGGCGGCTCGGCGACCGTGCGCAGCTCGAACATCTGCTCGCCGCAGACGAAGCGGTCCGAACCGCCCAGCTCGACCGGGGTTCGGATGCGGACGTAGGTGCCGTTGGCGCTCCCGAGGTCGCGCACCCGAAGTCGCCCGTCCTGGTAGAAGAACTCCGCATGCGACGGAGAGACGGTCGGGTCATCGGGGAAGAGGATCAGGCCGTGCTCTCGACCGGCGCGATGCTCCGTCGCATTGAGGGTGTATTCGGCACCGTCGCCACCACCGCCCCGCAGAAGCACCAGCTTCGCCTTGCCGTCTGCGCCGTTGCCACCGAAGCTGTTATCGGACACGAGTTGCCTCCAAGAGGGTGTGGACCAGGACCTGGGCTCTGCATCAGGGTTCGGCGTGTTCTCGGCCCCGTGGCCCCGTACGGTCGAACGCGACGGGAGCATAACGTCGCACTCGCCCTCGGGCCAGAGGACGGGCGAAATTCGGGACCGACGCGCCGCAGGTCGCGACAGCGTCGTGTAACGGGTGGGGCTCAGCGGCTTACCAGACCGTGCGCGCCCGTCGCGCCAAGTGCACATCGTCGCATCGGCGCGGCGATGCCGTGGCAAGGCGACGCGCAGGAGAATGACGTTGATGTTGCAAACACCGATCGACACGAACCGGGCGCCCGGCGCGCGGCGCCAGACTTGCGCACTAGCGGCGCTCTTCCTAACCCTCTGGGCCGGCGCGTGTCGCTCGGCGCCTCCCGAGACGTCGTCCCAGCAGGACGCCGTAACGCCGACCGTTGCCGGCAAGCCCCCTTCGGGTCCCCGCACAGGAGAGAATCGCGTGACTACTCGCCACTACACCCGACCTGACGACGCCACGCTGAAGGCGCGCCTGTCTCCACTCGAATGGGAGGTCACCCAGAACGACGCGACCGAGCCACCCTTTCGAAATCGCTTTTGGGACCACAAAGGCGACGGGCTCTACGTCGACCTCGTGAGCGGCGAGCCGCTCTTCAGCTCGCGTGACAAGTTCGACTCCGGCACGGGCTGGCCGAGCTTCACGCGGGCTGTGGAAGACGGCCGGGTCGCCGAGCGGCGCGACGTGAAGCATGGCATGGTGCGCGTCGAGGTGCGCTCCGCCGCGGGAGATGCACACCTCGGGCACGTGTTCCCCGATGGTCCGGCTCCGACCGGGCTGCGTTACTGCATCAACTCGGCGTCGCTGCGCTTCGTGCCGGTCGAACAGCTCGCGGCGCAAGGCTACGGGGACTACGCCCCGCTCTTCGGCGGGACTGCCACACCTCCTGCGGCCAAGACGGACAACAGCTGCGCCGCGCCGCCGCCAGGGGATGCGCCGGGCTGTGAATCGACCTTGGAGACGGCGATCCTGGCCGGAGGTTGTTTCTGGGGTATGGAGGAGATCATCCGAGAGGTGCCGGGGGTCCTCGAGACGGAGGTCGGCTACACCGGCGGCAACTCGTCGTCGCCCCGCTACGAGGACGTGAAGACGGGCCGCAGCGGGCACGCCGAGGCGTTACGGGTCGTGTTCGACCCCGCCAAGCTGAGCTATGCTTCGCTCCTCGAAGAGTGGTTCTTCAAAATGCACGACCCGACGACGGTGAACCGCCAGGGCAACGACGTCGGCTCCCAGTACCGCTCCGCCATCTTCACCACGACCCCGGAGCAAGCGCTGATCGCGGCCAGCGTGAAAGCGAAAGTGGACCGCAGTGGGTCCTGGAAAGCGCCGGTCGTCACCGAGATCGTGCCGGCCGGTCCGTTTACGGCCGCGGAGTCGTACCACCAGGACTACCTCCAAAAGCACCCGGGCGGGTACACCTGCCACTACATGCGCCAATGATGCGTCGGCGCACAGCCCCAGCCCGGAAGGAGTAGACGATGCGCGTGACCATGGTGAAGAAGCGGCTCCTCAGCGGCGAGGAGTGTCCGAAGTGCATCGAAGCGACGGCCTTCCTGGACGGGAAGGGCGTTCTCGGACGCATCGACGAGGTGGTGTGGTTCGACGAGCGCACCCCCGGCGGCGGCCCCGGCGGCGCGCTCGCCGAGGCGCACGGCATGACACGGGCGCCGTTCTTCCTGGTCGACCGTCAGGGGCGTGTCGAGGCCTTTGACAGCGTGATGCGCGTGTACAAGCTCTTGTAACGGGCGGGCTAGCGGCGGAGAGCGGACGGGACGATTCGGTCTGGGCAAGGCGCCTCGAAACGCCTAAAACGCGTGCACCACCGTTCTGTCGAGGCCACCTCCGATGACCGCGTCCACGTCCCATCCCGCCCTTTCGTTCACCGCAACCGACGCGGCCCCTGCGGCCATCGGCCCCTACAGCCAAGCCGTGTCCGCCCTCGGCCTCGTCTTCTGCAGCGGCCAGATCCCACTCGACCCCGTCAGCGGCGCCATCGTCCCGGGCGATGTCACGGCGCAAGCCGAGCGCGTCCTCGCGAACCTGTCTGCGGTGCTCAAGGCGTCGGGTGCGTCGCTGAGTTCGGTCGTCAAGACCACGGTCTTCCTCGAGTCGATGGCCGACTTCGCCGCGATGAACGCGGTCTACACGCACTGGTTCGGCGACCACAAGCCGGCGCGTTCGACCTTCCAGGTAGCGCGCCTCCCGCGTGATGCCAAAGTCGAGATCGAGGCCATCGCGGTGAGGACGGCGCCGTGACGGAGCTCCCCCGCGATCGGCTGACGGCCGCGTTTGCTCGTCGGGCACGCGACGGGTCCAAAGTGCTGGTCCCCTACATTACGGCGGGTGACCCCGATCTCGACACCACCCGCGACCTCGTGCTCGCGGCCGCCCGCGCCGGAGCGGACATCGTGGAGCTGGGGGTGCCCTTCTCCGACCCGTCCGCCGACGGCCCGGTGCTCCAGCGCGCCGCCGAACGCGCGCTCGCCAGCGGCACCCACCTCGGGAAAGTGCTCGCTCTCGCGGCGAGCGTGAGCCCGACGATCCCCTTGATCTTGTTCGGGTATCTGAACCCCTTCCTGCAATACGGGTTCGAGCGTCTCGCCGCGGACGCGGCACGCGCAGGCGTGTCTGGGCTGCTGGTGGTGGACCTCCCACCGGAAGAAGCCGGACCCTTGCTCGCGGCGCTGCGTCCCCACGGCCTCGCGCTCGTGCCGCTCATCACGCCCGTGACGCCACCGGAGCGGGTCGCGCTGGCGAACGAGAACGCTGACGCCTTCGCGTACTACGTGAGCACGACCGGAGTCACGGGCCTCACCTTGGCCTCGAGCGACGCGGGGAGCCGCGTCGCGGACGTGCGTTCGATGCTCGAGTGCCCCCTCGTCGTCGGCTTCGGCGTTCGGACTCCCGAGGACGCGACGCGGCTCGCGGCGACGGCCGACGGGGTCGTGGTCGGAAGCGCGCTGGTCGACCTCGCCTTCAAGACGGCCCCCGCCGCCCGAGCGCAGGTCGTTCACGACTACCTCCACTCACTCCGCGCGGCGATCGACTCGGGGGCGGCACCCGCATGAGCGCCGTATCGGATGTTGTGATCGACGCGCCTACGGTGGACGACATCCCCGCGATCGCGGAGCTCATCGCCGAAGACCTCCAAGACCTGCGCCTCCCGATCGTGGCCGAGCGGCAGTGGGAGACGGCTCGGCGGCTCGTTCAAGAACAGTCGGCGAGCCTCTACGTTCGAGTCGCTCGCCTGGTGGAGACGCCTGCGGACGGGGAGGGCGCCCACCCCGCCGCGGCCGGGCTCCTGGTCGCTCACCGCCGGGTGTCGGTGAAGTTCTGCGGTGACGCTTACTGGATCGAGACCCTCCTCGTCGGCGACAGCCTGCGGCGTCGTGGCATCGGCCGGCGTCTCGTGGCCGGCCTCATGGACCACGCGACGGTGACGGGGGCGGGCGGGATCGATCTCGAGGCGTACCGAATGAACGCCCCCGCGTCCTACCTCTATCGTGCGCTCGGATTTCGGCGCCTCGGTCGGGAGCGCTACTCGATCTCACTGCACTGATCCCATCGGCATCGGACACGGTTGCGACCGCTCGAACGCGGGGTTAGTCTCGACCTTGGACGTCGGCGGCAGCGAGTTTCTCTGATAGACCTCGGGCCGGCCTACGCGCAACGGGGGAAGCCCCATCGACCGACTTCCGGGTTCACATGTTGGTGGCCTGTGGGGTCAGCGCCGAGGTCATATGAGCCAAAAGAACAACATTCACGTCGTAGGGACCGGCACCATCGGGGAGCCGCTCATCGGGATCCTCTGTGTGCTTCGGCAGCAGCTCGGGCTCGATCAGATCACCTTCCACAAGGCCACGCCGCGCATGACGGACCGGGCCAAGGTGCAGGTCCTCGTCCAGAAGGGCGCGATCCTCGCCGCGACGCCGGAGACCACCGACGCCTTCCGCAAGATGGGCCTCGAACCCCAGATGACCCACACCGACGCCATCGCCCAGGCCAAGGTCATCATCGACTGCACCCCGGTCGGCAACGACAACAAGACCCAGA
>JADMJS010000454.1 GCA_018780435.1 Myxococcales bacterium | reverse complement strand
GGGCTCGTTCGGACATGGCGACCTCCACAGGTGTGGGCCGCCTGAGCGGGAATCGTGCCAGCCCGTCAGGACTGCATCGTGGCGAGAAAAACGCTCCACGCCGTGCCGTCTCGGCCACGGAAGCGCGCGGCCTGTGGCAATCCCTTCACAGGGGTCACTCCTCGCCGGATCGTGGCGACTCGACGTCGACCCCGTCTTCCGTCACGTCCTCCGACTCCTCGAACGTGTCGTCCGGCGACGCCGTGTCCTCGGGCTCGATCGTGTCCTCGAAGAGCGACTCCGGGACGTCGGGCTCGGGGGGCGGCCGCGAGCCCGCGACGGCGTCGGACGGCGTCAGCACCACGTCGAGCGCCGCCGTCGAGACGATGCCACCGCCCACGCCATCCTTGCCGAGCGACGTGGCGGTGAGCTCGAGCCGGGCCGTGGTGCCCTCCCAGGGGCGAATCCACGGTGGGTCGGAGAAGATGAGCCACACGTTGGCGAAGTAGGCGGTGCCGTCCTCTGACCAGACGGGTTCGAGCCGCACTCTCGGGAAGGCCCACGGGTCGCCGTTGCTCTTTCGCAAGGCCACGTCGACGGTGAAGCTGCCTTCCGGGACGAACCCGGCGAGCTCCGCCGCGACAATGCACATGACGGCCCCTTGACCGCCCATGAGCACCGGCAAGGCCTGGCCGTTCGAGAGCGGCACGAAGGTCGCGGTGACGTCGCCTTCGAGTGGGTGGTAGCCGAGAAGTACCGTGAGCGTGCCGGTCGCCGCGGTCTCGTCCGCCGAACAGGACGAGGCCGCGGCCGCGAGGAGCAGCGCGAGCGTGCTGGCGAGGGGAAGGTGGCTCACGGGATCGTCACCGGGTGGCGCTCGGCGATGACGAGGCTCGTCGCCGGAGGGCTGCTCGCTGACCAGAGCACCGTCCGTTCCGCGCCGCGAGCGATCGTGAGCGCGTACGGAAGCTTCTTCTGGAACTGTACCGGCGCGGTGCCGACGGTGAGCGAGGCGAGGGTCCAGACCTCGAACGACGTCTGGCGTGGCGGCAGATCGATCTCCAGCCCCGCGATGTCCGCCGAGCCAAAACCGGCGACCGGGATCGCCCAGAACGCGGGCTCGCCCTCGAACTCCAGGACGGTCGCGCGGACGTGTTCGGTGAAGCGGAGCTCGCGCCAGAGCGCCACCTTCGGGTTCTGGGAGAGGGGCTTCGCGGCGTCCTTAGGCATCACCACGAAGCGACGAGCCCCGCTTGCGTTCGAGAGCTGGAGGCGGAGCGAGACCCGCGTGCCACCCCCGGCGAGCGCCGTCTTCTTCAGGACCTGCACGCTCACGGGCGGCCGGGTTTTGGCCTTCGCGATCTGGCGTGCGTTGTCCGCCACGGCGAGGTCGCGGCTGACGTTCGGGTCCTTCTCGTAATCCGGGCGTTCGGGAGCCTGCCCGGCGATGAGGCGCTTGATGTTGGACGCGGCACTCTCGGCCGAGAGAAGGCCGAGATCGGTGCCGAAGCAGGTCACGAGCGGCTTGCCCTGCGCGTCGACGCGCACCACCGTGGGGAGCATTTGCGCGTTTACGCCGGCGATGAGCGACTGTGCCGGCCCCCGCCATTCGTCGACGTCGATGAACAAGAAACGCGCGGGGGCGGCGGCCGCTTTGACCTTCGGATCGTCGTCGAGGAAGGTCTTGAGCGCCTTGCACGGCGTACACCAATCGGCCGTGAAGACCGCGATGACTGGCTTTCCGCGGGCGAGCTCCGTCTTCCAGAGCGACTCCAGAGTCGCGGTGCCGGCGCGGTGCAGCCACACGACGTTGGCCGCGTGCTTCTCGGCGCGGGCGGGCGGCGCGCTCGTGGCGACGACGCCGAAGGCCAGCAGCCAAGCGAGCTTCTGAGCGGCCCGGCGAGTCGAAGGGGAGGGGAGTCGCATCGTCGACAAGTGCATCGTCCGAGTCTACAGAACGACATCGTTCAACGGAATCGATGTGTCGAAGTGCTTGTAATCATGCAGCACGTGGCGTGATTTCGAGAAAATGACTCGCCGGTCAGAAATAGCGTTGACAAGCCACTGGGCCACCTCTAGTTTCTGACTCACCGGTCAGTGACTCGCCAGTCACTGACCGGTGAGTCACTGAGTCAACGTTCAGCGTGGGCGCTCGAGCGCCGCCGCAGGTGATCATCGTGGGACGCCCTCCGAACCCCAAACTTCGAGACGACATCCTCCGGTCGGGTCGGCAAGTCTTCGCCGAGGTGGGTCTCGAGAGCGCGCGCGTGGAGGAGATCACGCGACGGGCGGGCGTCTCCAAAGGGTCGTTCTACCTGCACTTCGAAGGCAAGGAGCAGCTCTTCGAGCAGCTCGTGCGCCAGCTCCTCGAGGACGTCCTCGCCGAGCTGAAGTGTCACGACGAGATGCACTGCACCGCCGTGAGCGTCGAGAACATCGCGGCCCATGCGGGTGCAGAGCTGCACGCCACGATGAGCCTCCTCGAGCTCTTCTGGCATAGCCGCGACGTGTTTCGAATGCTGATGGAGCTCGGCGGCAGCCCACTTCACCTGCGCCTGCGTCGTGAGTTCGTCACGGCGCTCGTTCAGAGCTTCCGCGCCACCTTCGACGCCAACCGTCACCCGCCCGAGCTGCAGATCTCGGTCGACCCGGACGTCTTCTCCCTGGTGACGACGGGCGCCATCATGATGCTCAACTGGCGCATGCTCGACTCGGCTGAGAAGCCCGACCTCTGGCACTACGCCGTGAACCTGCACCGGCTGCTCATCGGTGGCGTCGCCGTCCCGGAGACCGCGTCCATCCTGTTGCGTGGTCTCGATGAAGCCGTCGCGGCCGAACGCACCCGGCGCACGCCCCCCTCGTTGGCCACAGAGCCGTAACCCCATCCGGTCGACGGCGCAGACCTCGCCCCAACGGAGTACCCCTACATGAAATGGAAAGTTATCTCATTCTTCGTGCTCTTCCTGGCCGGCGCGGGCGTCTTTGGCGTCGCCCTGGCCGACAAGATCGACGTGCGAAAGGAGAAGCTCGTCAAGACGGCCGAAGAAGGGGTCGCGCGGGCCGAAGCGGCGTCCATCGTGAGGCCGCCGGACCTCGTGAAGCCCGTGGCCGCGCAGGCGCAGGACACGCTCACCTTCACAGGGACGCTCGAAGCCGAGTCGTCCGTCGAAGTCGCGTTCAAGGTGAGCGGCCGGGTCACCGCCGTGAACTACCGGCGCGGCGACGTCGTGGAGGCCTCCAAGGAGATGGCCGCGCTCGAGCTGCCGGAGATCGCCGTGCAGGACGCTCAAGCGAAGGCCGCACTGAAGGTCGCCAAGGCGCAGCAGCATGCCGCCGCGGACATCCTCCGGCGCTCCAAAAAGCTCACCACGGCCGGCGTCGGCACCGAGCAGCAGCTCGAGATGGCAGCGGGACAAGAGAGCGTCAGCAAGGCGGCGATCTCACAGGCGATCGCGGCCGGGAAGGCGGTGGAGGTCATGAAGTCGGAGACCACCATCGTCGCGCCGATGGGCGGCACGGTCACCATGGCGCCCACCAGCAACGGCTTCCTCGCGGCGCCCGGCGTCCCGCTCTTCCGCATCGACAACCTCGCGACCTTGCGCTTCCGCGGTCATCTCGCCGAGCGTGAGGCGGTGCGGCTGAAGAAGGGCCTCCTGGTCGACGTTCGGAGCGAAGCCGGGCGCACGGCGAAAGGTGAAGTCTCGCTCATCCTCGGCAGCTTCGAGCCGGGTACCCACCGTGTCCCCATTGAGGCGCTTGTCGACAACAGCAAGGGTGAGCTCTTCGCGGGTTCGCTCGTCGACGCCACGGTGGCTATCGAGCCCATCTCCGTGTTCACCCTGCCGATGACGACGCTGCTGACGGGCGATCAGCCGGCGGTGCTCGCCGTCGGCAAGAACGATGTCCTCGAGAAGCGCGAGCTCGACGTCCTCGAGACGCGGGACGGGAAGATGTTCATTCGCTCGGGTGTCGCGGCGACCGACCGAGTCGTGGACAACCCGGGCACCGCCTGGCGCCCTGGCGCCGTGCTCCCGAAGCCGGCTGCGAACGCGGCCGTCTCGAAGGCCGATTGACGCCCCGCCGCTCTGAGCCCCCCACCGGTCCCAAACCGCCCACCGCTTGACCCGCCCTCCTCTCTGGGTTCGAGCGAAAGCCGAGGAACGCTGTGACGATCTCCGACGTCGCGATACG
>JADMJS010000027.1 GCA_018780435.1 Myxococcales bacterium | reverse complement strand
CTCGAGGCCAAGCTCGCGGACTTCGGCGTCAAGGGCAACGTCGTGAAGATCCAGCCCGGGCCGGTCGTCACGATGTTCGAGTTCTTGCCCGCGCCGGGCATCAAGATCTCGAAGATCTCCGCCCTGGTAGACGACCTCACGATGGCGCTCGAAGCCAAGCGCGTCCGCATCGTGGCGCCGATCCCCGGCAAGGGCGTCGTCGGTATCGAGATCCCGAGCGCGGTCCGTGAGACCGTGTTCTTGAAGGAGATCCTGGCCTCCCGCGACTTCCAGGAGTCCCGCGGGCGCTTGCCCATCTGCCTCGGTAAAGACATCGTCGGTAACCCGGTCGTCACCGAGCTCGCCAAAGCCCCGCACATGCTGGTCGCCGGTACGACAGGCTCCGGCAAGTCCGTCGCGGTCAACGCGTTCATCTTGAGTCTCGTCTACCGGTACAAGCCGACCGAGCTCCGCATGATCCTCGTCGATCCGAAGATGCTCGAGCTCTCGATTTACGACGACATCCCACACCTGCTCTTGCCGGTGGTGACGGCCTCCGACAAAGCGGCGCTCGCACTCAAGTGGGCCGTGGCCGAGATGGAGCGCCGCTACGCGCTTCTCGCCCGCTGCAACGTCCGTAACGTCGTGGGATTCAACCAGAAGATCGAGCGGCTTCAGGCCGGCGTGCGCGAGTTCCCGGACAACATCCACGAAGACGAACTCGTACACATGCCGTACATCGTCATCGTCCTCGACGAGCTCGCCGACCTCATGATGGTCTCCGGCAAAGAGGTCGAGCACTCGATCGTGCGCCTCGCCCAGATGGCCCGCGCGTGCGGCATCCACCTCGTCGTCGCTACGCAGCGCCCTTCGGCCGACGTCATCACCGGCCTGATCAAGACCAACATGCCCACCCGTGTCGCCTTCACGGTGTCGCAGAAGATCGACTCGCGCGTCATCCTCGACCGAATGGGCGCCGAGAACCTCCTCGGTCAGGGCGACATGCTCTTCAGCTCGCCGGGCGGCGGCGCGGCCCTCCAGCGCATCCAGGGCTGCTTCGTGAGCGACGCCGAAGTCGAGCGCGTCACGAACCACTTGAAGAAGTTCGGCCCCCCCGTCTACGACATGTCCATCCTCGCGGACGACGACGACGACGAGCAGAAGGACCTCTCGAAGGAGAAGTACGACGAGAAGTTCGACCTCGCCGTCCAGATCGTGGTCGAGACCGGCAATAGCTCCATCAGCTATGTGCAGCGTCGCCTGGGCGTCGGCTACAACCGCGCGGCGAAGATGATCGAACGAATGGAGTATGACGGCATCATCTCGAAGGCCGACCACCGCGGCGTCCGCAAGGTCCTTGCGCCGCGGCTCGACCCGGAGTGACGAATCAGAACTTCACGTCCGCCGTCATGCCCGTATACAAAAGCCCATTGAATCCGAAGTCATAGCGCAGGCCGAACTCCGGGACCGGCTCCCACGTGAAGCCCGCGACGACGTCGATGAGCGGCCACACGGGCCACGGCGCGTCGTGCGTCTCGTGGGTCACCGATTGCCAGTGCGGACACTCCGCGACGGGCGCATCGCAGGTCGGTAGCACTTCGGTCGTGCGTACTTCCCCGGGCGTGAAGCCGAGCCCGACACCGATGCCGTAGTGGACACCGAAGGTCGGGACGATCGCCGTGCGCCACAGGAGCTGCGTTCCGATGGCGATGAGGTGCAAGTCGACCTCAGTGTAGTCGGCTTTGTTCGGTGCTTCCGCCGCCGTAAAGGCCGACTTGCCGACTCGGAAGTTGCCGCCCGGCATCGCGAGCCGTGCGTAGTCGATCGCAAAGAGCCAGCGCGACCCGACAGGACCGTTGATGCCGACCTCAAGGCCGATGGCCCATGCGTCGAGCGACGTGTGGTCGAGCAGAAACGCATCGAGCAGCGTGTCGGGGATGGTCGCGTAGCGGCCCCGGAGGCCCACCGAGATAGTCTGAGGGCCCTTGGGTGATTGCGGCGCTTCGTCCGTGAGCCCGACCAAGGTTGCCGGGCCATAGTCGCCCTTCAGGAGGAGCAAGGTCGGCTCTCGGGCTGGCTCGTCAGCCCCAGCACGCTCTGAAGCGCACACGAGGAGCAGCGCGTAGAGCGCGCGGGAAGCGAAGGGGGGGCTGGCGAGAACTCGGAGGCGCATCACCGGACACACTAGAGGTGGCGGGTCGCGTTACGCAAGGGGAGCACGATTAGGGGGGGCACCCTGCCGACACATGCCAATTGGGGCACAGTGTCTCACTTGGCTTCCGGGGCCGGCCGGGTCGTGACAAAACGGCCCAACCGACGTTCAGGTGGGGCTGCTCTCAAGTGGTTTGAATCATTGCAAAATAGACCGGTTCCCGAAAGCGCGCCGATGCGCCTTGTGGGCCGCTCTCGCGTCTGGCAGTCTCTTGTCGGGTAGCCCGCAATCGGGGGTGTGGGGGGGTATACCCCGCCCGTAGGTGCATCCTCAGACGGGTGGCGAGGAACGGTCCATGTTGACGACTGAGAACGGGGTACTGGTTCGGACGACGTACCGGGTCACTGCTCGGACTCTCGTGATCGCGCTGGCGACGCTGCTGTGGCCCCTGGCCGGCAGCGCCGTCGACTTGATCGTCACCTCGAACACCTCACTGCCCGCGGGTTCCTACGAATACGGCGCGGTCGTCGTCAAGGCTGGAGCCACGTTGACTCTCGCCTCCGACACCACGACGGGAGTCGGCACTACCCTGACGGCGACCTCCGTGACCATCGAGGCGGGCGCCACGCTCAGCGCCGACGGACAGGGTTATGGCGCCGGGGCCGGCCCCGCAGCAGGCGGCACGGGTGCTTACCGCATCGGCGGTGGTGGCGGCGGTCACTCGGCCCCGGGCGGCGCGTCGGCGGGTTATAACGGGACGACGGTGGGCGGCGGCATTGCGGGCAGCCCTCTGAACCCCATCCTGCTCGGCTCTGGCGGAGGCAGCTCGGCGGGCTACATCGGCGGAAAAGGCGGCGGCGCCATTGCGCTGGTCGTCTCGGGCACGTTGACCGTCGCGGGCACCCTCACGGCCAATGGTCAGAACGGTCCAGGCGCCGCAAACGATTACGCGGCGGGCGGTGGCGCAGGCGGCTCCATTCACGTCACGGCCGCCAACATCGACGGCAGCGGCACCATCCGCGCCAACGGTGGCACGGGCCAGACCCACGCCTACGCGGGTGGTGGCGGCGGTGGCGGCGGCCGCATCCGACTCATCGGCACGCTGGCACCGACCGTCGTGCTACAGGCCTTTGGCGGGACCGGCGCACGGCATGCCGGCGCGGGAACGATCGTCTCATCTGAGGCCCTGTCCGGGCCCGGGGACTGGCGCATCGACAACAACGGCGTTGTCGGCACGATCACGCCCGTCGCCGTCCCCGTCGTCGGTGGCGTCGTCCAAGTTCAGCGCAACGCGAGCGCGATCTTCACGAGTCCCATCGACGCCGACGAGCTGGTGTTCGCCACCTCGGCGTCGGTGCAGATCGACGCGGCTGTCGACGCGCGCGGGCTCCGTGTGGAGACCGGCGCCGTACTCACCCATGGAGCCGGGCTCGCGGGGCTCCTCCTCGCCATCGACGGCGACGTGTTCGTCGACGCCGATTCGCGTATCGACGCCACTGGCAAGGGGCGCACGACGGGGGCCGGGGTCGGGGCAGTGGGCGCGTATCGAATTGGCGGGGCGGGCGGCGCCCACGCCGGTCGATCGGGCGGTGGAACTGGCTACAACGGCGGCACGTCCGGCTCGGGCACACTCGGCGACCCCGAGACGGCAGCCGCTGGGGCGGCGGGCGGTGGCACGCCCACGGCACCCGGCGGCGGGGGCGGTGGGCTCATTACCCTGACCGCGACAGGGACGGTCACTGTCGACGGTCTGATCCAAGCGAACGGCCAAAACGGCGCGGCAGTCCCGAACGACTACGCCGGCGGCGGTGGGGCTGGCGGTTCCGTTTCCATCAACGCCGCCGCGGTCGTCGGCTTCGGTCGCATCTACGCCTATGGTGGTCACGGGGGCGACACGGCCTATGCGAAAGGCGGCGCCGGTGCGGGTGGGCGCATCATCGTCGACGCGAGCGCCATGACGGTCACCGCCAGCACCCGCGGCGGCTCGTCCACCTCCCAATATTCCGGCGCGGGGACCATCCTCATCCGCCGCGCCGGTTACGCCGCCGGAATCCTCCTCGTTCGCAACGGCGGCTATCCGGGCATCGAGACGGATCTCCCAGCGACGGCCATGACCTATGACGTCGTCACCACCGGCGATGGCGCACGCGTCCGAATGCCCGCGACGGCCAGCCTGGCGGTACGAGACCAGCTCCTCGTCGAGACCTCGTCGACCTTCATCGTCAATGGAGCCATCACCGCGGGGAGCGTCGCGGTACGTTCGAGTGCGGTCATCACGCACGACGCCGCCGTCGCGACGAGCCGCATCGCCGCCAGCGGGACTTTCGAGATCGCCACGTCCGCGCGCGTGGATGTCACCGCGCGCGGCGCGTCGTCGGGCGACGGCGTCGGCACCGCCGGGGCTTACCGCATCGCTGGCGCGGGTGGCGCCTACGGCGGCGCAGGCGGGCTCGGCAACGGCTATAACGGCAGCAACGTCGAGACCGTCACAGTCGGCTCACTCGCGGCCCCCGCGACCGTGGGTCATGCGGGCGGCGGCCACACGAGCGCCGCTGGTGGCGCGGGTGGCGGACGCGTCGTCTTGAGTGCGGGCACCGTCTTCACGGTGGATGGCGAGATTCGCGCCGACGGCACCAATGGCGTCGCGACCCCGAACGACTATGCCGGCGGCGGCGGCTCCGGCGGCGCCATCGTGCTCACCGCTGCCGAGCTCCGCGGTTCGGGTCGCATCACCGCCAATGGTGGCGGCGGCGGCGACACTGCCTACGCCAAAGGCGGCGGCGGCGGTGGTGGACGAATCGTCATCGACGCACCGGTCCAAGACGGGCCCATCGTCGAGTCGCGCGGCGGGGTCGGGGCTGCGACGAACGGCGGCGCGGGAACCGTGCTCCTCCTCCCAGCACCGGGCGCACTCGTCATCGACAACGGCGGCACCGCGGGCCTTCTTTCTTCAATCCCGACGGGGACTCACGCGCTTCGGTCGCTTACGGTCCGCGGTGGCGCCGGGCTACGTATTCCGGACGGCGCGGCGGTCACGGTCGCGGGTCAAAGCCTCGTCGCCGGGACGAATTCACTACTCCGTCTGAACACGACCCTCACCACGGGGACCTTCCGACTCGAGAGCGCCGGCAAACTCGACCACAGCCCCGACGTCAATACCTGTCGCCTCACGGCGAGCGGCGACGTCTTCCTCGCCGCCGGTACGACCGTGGCGCTCGATGGGCGCGGCTTCGCGTCGTCGAGCGGTCCGGCCGAAGGACCCGACGGCAACTACCGAATCGGCGGTGGTGGCGCAGGCTACGGCGGCGGCGGCGGCTCGAGCACCGGAAACAACGGGACCGCCGCTGGCGCTTCGACCACCGGTAACGCGCTCCTCCCGACGCTCCTGGGCTCGGGCGGCGGCGCAACGTCCGGCGCGGCGGGTGGGGCGGGTGGTGGCCTCATCGTCATCGAGACTCCGGGCCTCATCACGGTCGATGGCACCATTACGGCCAACGGCGTGACCGGCGCGGCCAACGGGAACGACTACGCCGGTGGCGGCGGCGCGGGCGGGACGGTCGTCCTACGCGGTGACACGGGCGTCGTCGGCACGGGCACCGTAGCCGTCAATGGCGGCGCTGGGCCGAGCCTTCCGTACGCCAGCGCTGGCGGTGGTGGTGGCGGGCGTATTCACATTGCGGGCCCGGGCACGCCTCCTGCCCTGCAGGCATACGGCGGCACCAGCAGCGTTCGCGGCGGCGGCGCCGGGACGATCTGGCTGGAAGCGACGGGTACGCTCATCGTCGACGGCGGCGATCGCACCAACGGGGCGTCGACCCCGTTCCCGGTGGGCGCCTATGTGGTCAAGGACCTCCTTGTCCGTCGCCGCGCGGCGGTCATCGTCGGACTCGGCGCCGATATCGACGCCTCCGGGACCTTCGACCTCGCCACGAACGCCACCCTCGACCTCGGCACCGAGCTCGCCGCCGCCCAGATCGTCATCCGAAACACCGCGACTCTCGTCGCCCCGACGGGAACCACGGCCTTCCATCTTCGGGCCGAAGGGACCCTCGCCGTCGAGAGCGGCGGGACCATCACCGGGCTCTCTCGCGGTTCCGCGGGCGGCACCGGCTCTGGGGCCGGCGGCGCCGGAGGACCGCGCATCGGCGGCGGGGGCGCCGGCTACGGCTGCGTCGGCGGCGGCTCGACTGGGAATTACGGCACGGCCCAGGGTGGTGCCGCTTACGGCTCGGCGACCGATCCCACCGACCTCGGCTCGGGTGGCGGCAACAGCTGCACGACCGGTGGTCGTGGTGGCGGTCTCCTCCGAATCTCCTCGCGTGGACCTGCTGTCGTGGATGGCAGCATCAACGCCTCCGGCGGCTCCGGCTCGGTCTCGGGCACCGATTGCGCCGGTGGCGGCGGCTCTGGCGGCACCATCGTCCTCGTCGCGGCCACCCTGTCGGGCGCGGGCTCCATTCTGGTAGACGGCGGCACCGGTGGCAGCACCTCTTACGCGCGCGGTGGCGGCGGCGCTGGCGGTCGTATCGCCATCATCGCCGACCAGAGCGACTTCACGGGCATCAAGCGGGCGCAAGCCGGCACTGGCCATCAGGCCGGCTGCAACGGCAGCGTCTACGGGCTCGACGCGATCCCAGCCGTCGTCGACCTGAGCGCCACGACCGGCTCGGGCACCGGCGCCATCGACCTCGCGTGGACGGCCCCCACCGGCATCGATCCCCTCACCCAGACCTACGACGTCCGCATCGGCACGAGCCCCATCACGGACGCGACCTTCGCGGCGCTCCCGACCCTCCCGGTCGACGCCCCGGGAGACGCCGGCATCGTCGAGACCTTCGGCGCCACCGGCCTCGTGGGTGGCCAGACCTACTTCATCGCCATGCGTGTCGTGGACGCCGCGGGCCGCTCCGGTGTCCTGTCCAACGTCGCCACGGCGGTCGCGTCGGGCGACGAGCTCCCGCCGGCGAGAATCACCGATCTCGCTAGCGCCGCCGGCGTCCTCTTCACGTGGACGTCACCCGCGGACAATAGCGGCGCGACGGACCACTACGAGCTCCGGTACCACCCGGGCAGCAGCGCCTGGGCCTGGGATGACGGTACGATCATTGCCCTCCCGCCCTCGCCCACGCTCACGCCGGGCGAGGTCGAGAGCGTCATCGTTTCGAGCCTCCCGATGGGCAGCGCCCTCTCGGTCGGCGTCCGCGCCGTCGACGCTGCGGGCAACGCGGCCCCCGTCTCGAACCTCGTGCTGGTCGACCGGACCCTCCCAACCATCACGCTCGTTGCGCCGCTCGACGGGGCCACGGTCTCGAAGACCATCGACGTCGTCGTCGCGGCCAACGATGACGTCGCCGTGACGACGGTCACCCTCGATGTCGACGGCACCATCGTCGCCACTGACACCGCTGCTCCCTGGCAGTTCAGCCTCGATACTCGAACGCTCACCCCGGGAGCGCACACGCTCACCGTCACGGCTCGCGACGCCTTCGAGAACGCCGCCTCGGATGGGGTGTCCATCACCGTCGCGACGCCGGTCGCCACCACGCCGACGCTCACAGCGCCCCTGACGGGGCTCCGGTCCACCGATCCGTCACATGACATCGCCGGGACGGCCGACGCCGGTGACACCGTGCGTGTGCGCCTCGACGGCGCCGAGATTGCCACGGTCGTCGCGACGGGCGCCACGACGACGCGCGTCGAGGCCGAAGCGCCGAAGAACCAACCGGGCCTCTGCGTGCCTACTGCGACCGGCGACGGCCTCCAGCTCGGGAGCGCGGGGCTTTACGGCAACGTGGCCCTCGGCGCCTCAATCGTGTCGAGCGCCGAATACTCCGCGACGTATGCCGCCGCGAAAGCGGTCGACGGCGCCCTCGAAGACGGCGTGAACGCCGGGACCTACTGGCTCGCCCCCAACAGCGTGACCGGTGCCACACTCACCATCGACTTCGGCGATCTCGTTTCTATAGCCAAAATTCGTCTTGTGAACAGTAGAAACGGAGGCTCCCGAGATCGGTCGACGAAAGACTACCGACTGACCGTGTCGAACGACGGCATCAACTTCACCCAGATCCACGCCGGGACCCTGACGGAAGACGACATCACCACCCGCGTGACCATCGACTACGCCGTTCCAGTCGAAGCTCGTTTCTTGCGCTTCCACGCCGATACCTACTTCGGCCTCGGAGCCGGCCTCGCTGAGCTCGAGGCGTACGGCTCGTTCCGAGTCCTCGCGTGTACGACCATCACGGACGCGCTCAGCTTCCCGGCCGCCACGGCGCTCTCGAACGCGCGCGTCGTCGCCACGGATGGTGGCGCGCCGGTATCGAGCGGCACCGTCCGGGTCGACATCTCTAACGACATGCCCCTCTTCACGTCGAACCTGACCGGCGCCACGATTGACGACACAATCTATCGCGTCTCGACCGGCAGCAGCATGGACGGCGGCCTCCGCGTCGATGGCGCCACGTCCTGGACCACCCGCTACGCGTCGACACGCGCCACGTGGGACCGATATTCGGCCTACGAAGTCTACATGCGGGTACTCGCCACCTCGGGACGGGCGATGGTCGGACTCCGGCGACCGAACGCCGGGTTCGACTACGTCACCTTGGCCCACGCCGTCTACTTCGACGCCGGCACCATCCGTATCTACGAAGACGGAAATAACCGTGCGAGTCCCACTACATACACCCCGTCGGTGGCACAAGAGGTCCGCTTCGTCATGACCGACGTCGGGCGCGTCGACACCTTCCACCGCCCGGTTGGCACAACAACGTGGACCAAGATCTATTCGTCCACCCATAACGGGGGCGCGAGCTGGCACCCGACTCTCAACGTCTACGACGGCACAGTGCGTATTCAGGCCATCGAAGTGCGGGGTTATCGCTGGCGTCCGCTCTCCGAGGTCAGCCTCCTCGACCCGACCCGCCCCTTCCGGTTCCGGGCTCGTTTGAGCCGACCCTCGACGCTCGTTCAGGGGCCCCTCCTCGACGCGTTCCTCGTCGACGTCGCGGGTGGCGGAGTCGGGACCGGTGTTGGCACCTTCCGAATCCCGAACGTCGTCTTCCCCGAAGGTGACTCGGTGATCGACGCCATCGCGGACGCGGGCTCGGGTATCCTCTCGGACCCGTCGAATGCCGCCCTCGTGCACATAGACTCGGTGCGCCCCGCCGCGATCACCGATCTCACCTCCGCGAAGGGTACAAACCAGGGCGAGTTGCGCCTCAATTGGACCTCCCCCGGAGACGACGCCGCCGTGGGCACCGCGACCGCCTACGAGGTCCGAATCTCGACGAGCGCCTTGACGGAAGCGACCTGGGCCTCGGCGACGGTCATCAGCGGCGTTCCCGCGCCTACGGCGGCCGGCACGCCCGCCACCCTGCTCCTGACCGGCCTCACCGCCGGCACCACCTACTACGCTGCCATCAAAGCGGTCGACGACCTCGGCAACCGCGCCCTTCTCTCGAACGTCCCCTTCGAGAAGGCCAAAGACACGAGCGCACCGGCAGTCACGTTCTCCTCGCCCGCAGACGGCACCCACCATCGCGCCACCGCCGTCATCTCGGTGAGCTCGAGCGACAACGTTGGCGTGATCCAGGTTGAGCTCTTCGTCGATTCCGTCCTCATCGCTACCGACACCACCGCCCCCTACGCCCTCGACTGGAACACGACGCTCTACGCCGACGGCCCCCACACGGTCCGCGTCGAAGCCGTCGACGCCGACCTGAACCGCGCTGGCGTGACCCGCACCCTCATCGCCGACAACACGGTCCCGACCATCAGCATCACGCCGGTGACCACGCCCACCGGCACCGACGTGACGCTCGCCTACGTCGTCACCGACGTACAGACCCCGACAGCGCAGCTCGTCGTCAAGGACGACACGAACCGTAGCCCGCCCTTCACCTATCCGAACGAAGGCAACCTGAGCCCGGTCCTGACGGTCACTGACCTCGCCGGCAACAAGGCCACGGCCACCGTCTCCTTCACCCTCGACGAGTCCCCGCCCATCGCGGTTCAGGACCTCGCCGTCGCTCCCGTCGACGGAGACCCGAGCGGTGCCCAACTGACCTGGACGGCACCCGACGACAACCTCACCGACGTGGTCGCCTACGACGTCCGCTACGCGACGACGGCAGTCGACCTGCGTGGCGATGGCACCGATGGCGACCTCCTGGTCAACGGCCTCGTGACGCTCAACCCGACGCGCACCCGCCTCTCCGCCGCCGTCGCCGCGGGCGCGACGGTGTTGCCGGTGACCAGCACGATCGGGTTGCCCATCGGCGTGGAAGTCCTCATTCACGTCGTCCAGTGCGACGCCGCGGTTGAAGCGCAGGTCGGGCGCCACACCTGGAACCGCGGCAATCCTATCCGCGTGGCCGCCATCGACGCGTCGTCGGTCACCCTCGACCGGCCGATCCCCTTCGCCATCGATGGCAGCGCGTGTACCGCCGTCGTACAGCGCGTCCCCAACTACCGACGCGGTCGCGTCGCCACCGATGCGACTCTCACGACGAACGCCTTCGACGGCTCGGTCGGCGGTCTCCTGGCGCTCCGCTTTCAGGAGGACCTGGTCGTGGAGCCCGGTGGCCGTATCACGCTCACGGGACTCGGCTATCGCGGCGTCGGACGGCAGTGCATCAAGAACCAAACGGGCCTTCAGGGCGAGAGCCACGTCCGAACTGCACCCGCCCGCAGCAACGCGAAGCTGCGCACCGGCGGCGGCGGCGGCGTCGGAACCCAGGACGCGGGTGGCGGCGGTGGTGGCGGCTACGCCACTGCGGGCGCCGTCGGCGTCGCGAGCGGTGGCCATGCGGGCGGTGGTAGCGGCGAGCTCGGGGGCGATCCGGCGCTTGATAGCGTCCGCTTCGGCGGCGCGGGCGGACAAGGCGGCGCCGACGAAGACGGCGGCGGCCCCGGCGGCGGCGGCGGCGGCGGCGGTGCGCTGCTCATCGCGGCGACACGTATCGACAACGATGGTCTCATTCTCGCTGACGGCGCGACGGGGCAGGTCGGCGTCAACGGCGACGGCTGTGGCGGCGCCGGCTGTGGCATGGGCGGCGGTGGCGGCGGTGCCGGCGGCACACTCTACCTCTCGGCTGACGTCCTCGACCTCACTGGCACCACGCGAGCCAGCGGTGGCGCCGGCGGCAGCGCGAACGGGTGCGGCGGCGCGGGTGGTGTCGGCGGGGTCGGTCGCGTCCGCTTCGACGCGGTGACCATTACGGGCGCAGCGTCTCCGACCGCCTACGCCGCATCGCGCACTCGCTTCGACTGGGACGCGGCGATCCCGCTCACGGGTGAGCCGACGCCGGGCGCTCCGGGCACGCCTGAGACATTCACCGTCACTGGGCTCCCGACGACCGACACCGTCTTCATTGCCATGCGCAGCACCAATCAGGTCGGCCTCGTCTCGGCTACCAGCAATGTGGCCGTCCGCGATGCGGTCCCCCCGACCGTCACCATCACCGATCCCGTCGACGGTGCCGTCGTGGATCGACCCATCGTCGTCGCTGCGAGCGCCGATGACGACGTCGCCGTGATCAGCGTGACCTTTGCCGTCGACGGCGTCCCCGCGGGCACCGACACGACCGAGCCGTTTACGTTCGCGTGGGATATTCGTAATGAGGTTCCGGGAACACACACCGTCACGGCCACGGCGACGGACGGCGGTGGTCTCACCGCCGAACACACCATCACAGTGACGACGGCGCCCGCCGTCCCGACCGCACCGGTCATTCACTCGCCCGAAGACGGCAGCTTGATCGCGTCATCCACCGTCACGGTCGTCGGGTCCGCCGAAGCCGGCGCCACCGTCGGCGTCACCGTCAACGGTGCCCCCTCGGGCGAGACCACGGCCGTCCTCGCGAGCGACATCGCGATCGAGGCCGAGTCGTCGAGCGCCCGCCGCGTCGGTTGTGTCACCACGGGCGGCGGACTCTCGATCACGACCGACGCGCCGAACAGCACCATCGACCTCGCCGCGACCTCGCGAGGCGCCATGATCCTCGGCGGCACCACGCCCTCGGCCGGCAATGACGGCGACACCGGCACGGGCACTTACTGGTACGTGATCGGCGCACAAACGGAAGAGCTCTTCTACGTCGGGCGCGTCGTGCTCCCCCGCGTGGAGCTCATCGGGCGTATCGATCTGCGCCTCTGGGCGGGCGACGCTCGCAGCTACTACAACTACAAGGTCGTCGTGAGCCGCGATGGCACCGACGCGACGACCTGGGTCGACCGCACCGGCTCCGGCGTCGACTACCAGGGCCTCCAGACCCTCCCCGGTCCCGAGACTCCCGTTCGCTACATCGACGTCTATCTCTCCGGAAACACAGTCAATGTTGGCGCCCACGTCACGGAGATCGACGTCTTCGCCGCGACCACGGCGTCCACCTGCCTCGTCGAAGTCGACCCGGTCATTACGCCCGGCGCGTCCTACTACGGCCCGCTGAGCGCGGATGCCGACCTGGGCGACGGCACCCTGGAAAGCGAAGTGCTCATCCCCGGCGCGACCCGCTTCGAGGACACCTTCGGCGGGACCGCCGTCAACGGCGCGGTTTGGGAGAACAAGCTCACGACCGTCGCGTCGGGCGTGGTCACGCTCACCGGCGGCAACAGCACCTGGGGCATCGGCTACCTCAGCACCAAGATCCCCTACGAACGAGGTCGCGTCGAAGCGGTCGAGTTCCGAGTGCGGCGCACGGTCGATGGCCACGCCATGTTCGGCTTCTTCCGCCCGGGCCAGGGCTTCAGCTACACGACCATGCCCTTCGCCATCTACCTGACCCCGTCGAGCGTCCTGGTCTACGAAGATGGCACGAGCGTCAAGACGGTCAGCACGCCCACGCCGCTGAACCAGTGGGTGGACCTGCGCATCGAGACCAGCCCGACGGCCGGCGCCGTCTATCGGTACAAGCTGGCGTCCGCCACGACCTGGACCCTACTCCACACCTCCACCAAAGATGGTGGCGCAGGTTGGTCCGTGGGTGTCAGCTATCACAACGGCACCTTTGGCATCGACTCCGTCCGCATGACTGGCCCGTCCTGGCTCGCGGCCTCCGCGCTCCCCGGCAACCCGAACGTCGGCTCCACACTCGCGGTGCGCGGCATTCTCCGGCGGCCCGCTCCGGAGGACTTGGCCCCGGTCCTGGACCGCTGGACGGTAGCCGTCACGAACGGCACCGCCGCGGCCGGTGGGCCGGGCATGTGGCGCCTCGACGTCTCTGGCCTCATCGAAGGCCCGAACCTCCTGCGCGCGACCGCGAGCGACGCCCTCGGGACCAGCCCGGCGTCCGTACCGGTCACCGTCCGAGTCGACACCGGCCCGCCGGCCGCCATCACCGACCTCACGGCCCAGGCTCTCGCGTCGGGCGTCGTGTTCCTCCAGTGGTCGCAGCCGAACGAAGTCCCGGCCTTCTACACGATCTGGCGCAGCACGAACCCCATCACCACGACAGAGGGCCTCTCGCCCCTCATCTCGGGCATCACCGAGCTGTCCTACGGGGACAAACCCGCACTGCAGGGCACCTTCCACTACGTCGTGACCTCGACGGACGTCGCGGGCAACGAGAGCGCCCCATCGAACGACGCCGTCGCCGCCGCCGACACGGCCGCGCCCAAGGTCAACGCCATCACGTTGCTCCCGGCCTCGCCGGTTGGTCTCGGGACCATTCAGGTCACCCTCACCGCCAGCGAGCTCCTGAGCCAGCCCCCGACTCTCGCGGCCACCCTCCCGGGCGATGAGGTCATCCCTGTCACGCTCACGGCCGGATCCGGCAACAACTGGCTCGGCAGCCTGACCATCCCCGCCGGGACGGCCAGCGGCACCGGCACCTGGGCTGCATCGCTCGTCGACTTGGTCGGCAACACAGGCTCCGTAATCACGACCGGCGGCAGCTTCGTCATCGACGCGACCCCGCCGACGGTCGCCATCGCCGTCTCGCCGGCTCCGCCGCTCAAGGCGGGCAATGCGACCCTCACGCTCACCTTCTCGGAAGCCGTCGTCACGCCCTCGCTCACGCTCACACCCGAGGGCAAGTCCCCGATCTCCCTCACGCTCTCGGGCTCTGGTGCCACCTGGACCGCGTCGCTCCCCGTCGATACCAACACCGGCGATGGCACCGCCACACTCGCGGTCACGGCCACCGACACCCGCGGCAACGTCGGCACCACCATCACCGCCGGCAGCACCCTCGTCATTGACGCCAACGCGCCCGCCGCGCCCACGCTCAGCGGCGTCAAGGCTCCGGCCGGCTACTTCGTCCTCTCGTGGACCGCTCCGGAAGCCGGTCTCACCTACAAGCTTCGCCGCGCGCCGGCGCCCTGCACCGACCTCACGAGCGCCGCCGTCGTTCAGACCATCACGACGACGACCACGAACGACCAAGCCCCGGTGGAGGGTCTCTGGTGTTACGCCATCGGCGCGGTCGACGCGGCCGGCAACGCCTCGCCGCTCTCGAACGTCGTGTCCATCCAGTCCGATCCGCCGCCACCCGAAGATGTCACGAACCTCCACCTCATCGACGTCGCCTCGAACGCGCTCGAGGTCGCCTTCACGCCGTCTGCGAACTCCGCCGGGCTCCTCGCTGGTTACCGCGCTTATGTCGGCAACGCGCTCGTCGCCACGCTGCCCAGCACGGCCACGGGCTATCGCTTCCTCGCGCTCACCCCCGCGACGGCGTACGCCCTTCGCGTCAGCGTCTTTGATTCGAACGGCAAAGAGTCCATCGGCGCCTCGCTCACCGGCCACACCCTGATCCCGAACCCCTCCGGCGTCGTCGCGCTCGGTAAGACCGGCCGCATCGAGGTCTCGTGGACGGCCGTCAGCCCCGCCACGAGCCTCCTCCAGTACGCCGTCTACCTCGAGAGCGCGCCCTTCACCTCCGTGGCCGGCAAGACCCCAGTCGCCGCCAACCCCGGCGGTACCACCGTGACGCTCAGCCCGCTCACCAACGGCCAGACCTACTACGTCGCCGTCACCAGCGTGAACAAGTCGAACGCCCAGCCCCTGCTCGTGACCACCGTCGCGGCCACGCCCGGCGACAACGAAGCGCCCGAAGCCCCGGTCTCCCTCGCGGTCACAGCCGGCACCACGACGTCCCTCACCTTGGCCTGGCCCGCCTCCAAGAACACGGGCGGCGACCTCCAGGGCTACGAGATCCTGAAGGGCGGCACCGTCGCCGCCACGGTGGGCCCGGCCGTCCTCACGACGACCCTGACCGGCCTGCTCCCGGCGTCGGCCGTGAGTGTCGGCGTGCGCACGTACGACGCGGTCGGTAATCGCAGCAGCGCCACGACGATCACCGGCTACACCGTCATGCCGCACCCTTCGGCCGTCACGCTCGTGCCCCACCACAAGAGCCTCGCCGTGTCGTGGGCCTTGCCGGCGCCGACCGCCAACGTTCAGTCCTACCGCGTCTACGCGCTCCCAGCGGCCTTCACCGACGTGACCAGCCTCGTCCCCCTCGTCACCACGGGTCCGACGGCCACCACCGCGACGGTGACCGGCCTCACCAACGGCACCCGCACCTACGTCGCGGTTACGACTGTCAATAAGTCCGGGCTCGAGTCTCCCGTCGTCACCACGGTCAGCGCCATCCCCGTCGACGACGCCGGCCCCGAAGCTCCGACCAACGTCCGCGTCGTGGCAAGCGGCGCAACGTCGCTCGACATCGCGTGGAACCCGTCGGCGAACAGCGGCGGCGACCTCGCGAACTACAAGGTCGTCGTGGGCGGCCAGCTCATTGCGACCACCACCGGAACCCTCGCCACCGCCACCGGCCTCCAGACAGCCTCATCGTTTGCCATCTCGGTCACGGCCGTCGACACCCTCGGCAACGCCAGCGCGGCGGGCACGACCACCGGCTACACCTGGTGGCCGAACCCCGCCGGAGCCGCGATCACGAGCGTCGGTCACCAGAAGCTCACCCTCGGTTGGACGGCGCCCCCGGTCATCTCGGGCGTGTCCCACTACGCGGTCTTCGCCTCGGCTGCGCCGCTCACGACCGTCACCGGGCTCACGCCGACCCTCCTCGCACCGTCGTCCGCGACCTCGGCCCTCGTCACGGGCCTCCAGAACGGCGTCGAGAGCCACCTCGCGGTCGTGACCGTGAACAAGTCGGGCGGCTTCAACCCCGTCGTCGCGAGCGTCCCCGGAACTCCAGAGGCCGACGTGGTCGGCCCCGTGCTCACGGGCATGAAGTACAACGGCGCCACCCTCGCGTCCGGCGGCATCGTCGCGGTCGACGGCACCTTCGAAGCGCTCCTGACCGACCCTGAAGGCGTCGCCTCCACCCGCTTCCTGCTCGACGACGTCCTCCTCGGCGTCGACTCGAGCGCAAGCGGCGGCTTCAAGATCGGCCTCGCGCTCGAAGGTCTCGAGGACGGCCTGCACTCGCTCACGGTCGAGGCCACCGACGCGCACGGCAACATCAGCATCACCCCGTTCTCATTTACGATTCAGCTCGCGGCACCTGCGGCGCCGACCATCACGTCACCTGTGAGCGGCGCCGCCACGAACAAGGACACCATCCTCGTCATCGGCAAAGCCAAGGCCAAAGCCATGGTCCGCATCTACCGGGCCGGCGCGGTCCTCGCTACTGGCAACGCCGACTCGGGCGGAAACTACAGCCTCCTCGTCCCGCTCGTCCCCGGGAACAACGCGCTCAACGCCACCGCCGCCAACACCGGCGGCGAGAGCCCCGGCTCGCCCATCATCACCGTCGTGTTCGACGACGCGGTGCCCGAACCCCCGCGTCAAGTCACGGCCACCGCCCGCGAAGGCGGCGTCGTGCGCATCGTCTGGTACGCCGCGGGCGACGTCAGCCTCTCCGGGGTAGCGGGCTACACGGTCTACCGATCGGCGACACCCTTCGATCAGATATCCCAAGCTACGAAGCTGAACGCGACCCCCGCCGCCGGCCTCCAGCGCGACGACCTACCGGCGACCGATGGCACCTGGTATTACCGCGTCACTACGACCAACAAGGCCGGCACCGAGAGCGCGCTCTCGATCATGGCCACGGCCAAGTCCGACGGCACGCTCCCGAAGGCGACCTCCATCGTCTTCACGCCGCTCGGTCCGACCATCGGCCAGCGTGTGGGCGTCGGCCCCGTCGACGTCCTCGTCACCTTCTCGGAAGCGCTCTCGTCCGTGCCCTTCTTGAGCCTCACCACGGCGGGCGGGCTGCCCCTGCCGATCGCGCTCACCCAGACAGGCGACTTCACCTTCGAAGGCGCCTTCGACATCGACGAGGACACCGCGAGCGGCGTCGCGAACGCCGTCCTCTCGGCCCGCGACCTCGTGAACAACCGCGGCACCCAGATCCTCGCCGGCGGCTCCCTCCTCATCGACACCGACGCGCCCGACGCCATCGACCTCGCGGTCACGCCAGGGAGCCCGATCCAGAACTCGGCGACCTCGCCTGTCTCCGTACAGGTCACGCTCACGCTCGACGAGCCGCTCCCGGACGAGGAGGCCCCGCAGCTCTCTTGGACTCTCAGCGTCTCGTCGACCTCGCCCACGGAGCTGCCGCTCGCTCGCACCGGCCCGACCACCTGGACCGGCGGATTCATCCTGCCCGAGACCGCCGGCGCGACCGCCGAGCGGCTCGACTTCGCTTACACCGGCGTCGACGACCTCGGCAACGTGAGCACCGCGCTCGGCCCGAACGGCGATGGCGTCTCGGTGGAGGTTTATCAGGGACAGCTCCCGGCGCTCGAAGCTCCCTTCGGTCTCGTCGCCAAGGCGCTCCCCGGCGGCTTCGTGCGCCTCACCTGGAGCCCCGTCGTGGGCGCGACCGAGACGGCCATCTTCCGACAGGACGGCGCGGGGTCGCTCGTGGAGGTCGCCCGCACGACCGAATCCAGCTTCGAGGAAGACCCCGGCGCCGACGGTCTCTACCGCTACGCCGTCGCCAGCGTCCGCACGGCCAACAGCATGGAGTCGCTCTCGGAGACGAGCCCCACCGTCTCGGTCACCTCCGACGGCACCGCGCCGCCGCCGCCGACCGCGCTGGCTGCGCTCCTCGCTACGAACGGCATCGCACTCTCGTGGACGGCCTCGCCCGCGACCGAAGCCATCACGTACAGCGTCTATCGCGCCGTCGCCACGCCGATCGCCGACGTCACGGGCCTCACGCCGCTCATTCCGGGCCTCACGACGGCCTACGTCGTCGACCCCACCCCGAGCCTCACCGCTCACGCCTACGTCGTGGTCGCCGTCGACAAGTCGGGCAACGTCTCGCCCGTCTCGAACACGGCCTACCTGAACCCGGGCCTCCTCCCCCTCTCGTCGCTCTCCGTCACCTACGAGCGCGGCACCTTCCCGCTGCTCGCGTGGACGCACCCGAAGCCCATCTCGCAGCTCGGCGGCTTCCGCGTCGCACGCGACGGCGACGACCACCTGAGCCTCATCGGCGGCTTCAGCTTCGCCGACACGGCCTACGACGGTCTGGAGCACGAGTACGGCGTTCGCGCTGTCGATCCCGGCGGCTTCGAGAGCCCGGAACGTCGCGCCGTCCTCCCGGTCGCCGCGACCTGGCTGGCCGCCCCGGACGCGCTCCGTCGCGGCCTCCTCGACACGGTCCCCGTCGCGGTGGAGAGCGAGTCTGCGCTCACGGGCGCGACCGTGAGGCTGAAGCTCGGCACCAAGACCTTCCTCTCGAACCCCTTCGACGCACCCGCGGGCACGCCGGTTGAGGTCCCGGTCGTGGTCGCCGCCGACAAGTCGCTCGACGAAGTCGAAGAGGTCGCGCTCACCCTTGAGCTGCTCCCCGAAGCGGGGACGACCGTCCGCATCATCGACGGCGACGTCGCGACGCTCGGCGCCGATGGCTACACGATGGAGCTCCAGAACGAGAAGTTCACGCGGGGCATCACGGGCAAGGTCCGCTTCGTCTTCCGGAACACCGGCACGGCTACGGTCGACCTCGTCACGGCGACGTCGTCAGGCGGCAAGGCGTCGACCGAGATCCGGGCCATCTTGACCGATCTCGACGGCAACACGCTCTCCTCGGCCGCGCTCCAGCAGTCCTTTGGCGATGGCATTCTCGCGCTCGCGAATGGCACCGTCGTCGCCCGTGTCGCCCCGGGCGCCACCTTCACCTCGGGCTTCATTACCGTCCCGGTCCCGGTCGGTGCGCCCGACGATGTGCTCGTGCGCGTCGTCATCGACGCTGTCCACCACCGCATCGGCGAGCCGCAACACGCGCAAGTGTCCGGACTCTCAGGCAGTCTCCCGATCTCGCTGGCCGAGCCGCCTTATCGGGCACTCCTCACGAGCGCCACCCCGGCGGACTCGTACGGTCAGTCTCCGATCGCGCTCACCGGCGTGGCGACCGACACCGCGACGTCCCAGCCGGCCGCCGGTGTCCCCGTCGCCGTCATCGTCTCTCTCGCCGGCTTCGACCGCCGCTTCGACGTCTTCACGGCCTCGGACGGCACGTTCACGGCGACGTTCAACCCACTCCCGGGCGAAGGTGGCGTCTATCAGGCATGGGCGCGCCACCCCGACGTGAACGACCGCACGGTACAGGCCACCTTCACCATTCAGCGCATCGCCGTCGGCCCGAGCAACGCCACGCTCTCGCTCGCCGCAAACTACCCGCACACCATCCCGGTCAAGGCCGTCACAAGCGCGGGCACCGTGCTCACGGGCCTCCGCGTCCGCGGCGCGTCGCTCCCCCTCGGCGTTTCGCTCACCCTCCCGCCGGCACAGAACGCGAGCGGCGCGGGCACCTGGTCCCTCCCCGTTACGGTCACGGCCGACAGCACGGCGCCCAGCGCGTCGAGCTTCGAGCTCATCGTCGAGAGCGATCAGGGCACGTGGGGCACCATCCCGGTCGCCTACACGGTCACCCAGGCCAAGCCAGTCCTCACCGTGACGCCGCCCGGCCTCGAGACGGGCGTCGCGCGCGACGGCCTCATCTCGGAGGTTCTGACGCTCGGCAACAAGGGCCTCGCGCCCTTCAAGTCGCTCTCGCTCTCGCTCATGAACGCCACCAAGACCGGCCCGGCGCCGGCGTGGATCTTCATCGCGAGCGAGAAGACCGTCGCTGAGCTCGGGGTCGGCGCCAAAGTGCCCATCACCGTCACCTTCGCCCCGACCGCGACGACGCCGCTCACGACCTTCGAGCCGCTCACGGTCTACCTGCGCGTCAGCGCGGTCAGCGGCACGGTCGCAGACGTCCCGCTCTACGTCTGGGTCGATGACTCCGGCGTCGGCAGCCAAGTCTTCCGCGTCACGGACATCTACACCGGGACGCTGAACGCCAGCGGCCAGGTCGTCCTCGGCGTCTCGGGCGCGAAGATCGAGCTGGTGAAGCAGCTCGGCGAGCCCTTCACCGCGACCAAGACGACCGACGCGTCGGGCGAGGTGCTCTTCAGCGACCTCCCCGTCGGCACTTACAAGTATCGCGTCAGCGCGGCCGGTCACCCCGCGTCTGCCGGCAGTATCGTCATCAAAGCAGGCGTCTCGGGCGCGACCGAGGTCTTCTTGTCGACCGAGCTCGTCACCATCGAGTGGGAGGTGAACGAGACCACTATCGAAGACAAGTACACCATTGTGCTGCAGGCTACCTTCGAGACCGACGTGCCCGCGGCCGTCGTCACGATGACGCCCGCCTCCGTGGTGATCCCGGACGGGCTACAGCCAGGTGACGCGTTCACGGGACAGATCACCTTCACCAATCAGGGACTCATCCGCGCGGAGGAGCTGCTCCCGACGCTCCCAAGCTCACCGGACTACAAGTTCGAGCTGCAGGGCGCCATGCCCACGACGCTGAACGCCAAACAGTCGGTCACGATTGGCTACCGGGTGACGCGCCTCACCGCGGAGACGAGCGGCGGTGCCACCGGCGGCGGCTGCGCCGCGTACGCCTACCCGATGAAGACCTGTTACGGCTACAAGTGCATCAACGGCCAATGGGCGAAGGATTGCCAGACCTTCTGGTTCACGCGCGTGGTCGGTACTTGCGGCGGCGGCGGTGGCGGCAGCCCGATTGGGCCCATCTACGGCGGCGGCGGCTACGGCGGCGGCACGGGCGGCGGCACGGGCGGCGGCTACGTCGGTCCCTCGAGCCAGGGCCAGCCGGTCCCGGGCAGCCCGGGATGTGATCCGTGCGAGCACCCCGACCTCTCGTCCGGGGAGAAGGAGTGCTGCAAGAAGGCCAAGGAGCAGAAGGCGTCGTCGTCGGTCGACCTCATCACGGGCCGCTACGAAGACGAAGTCCGCGACATGCGCGTCGGCGTGCTCGGCCACGACCTCGACATCGAGCGCTACTACT
>JADMJS010000726.1 GCA_018780435.1 Myxococcales bacterium | reverse complement strand
TCCCCGTGGGGACGACGCAGGGGCTCGAGTCGGCCCATGGCCGATCTCGCCTGGACGGCGAGCGGGGCGACTTGACCGGGCCGAGCACGACGTGACGCTCCCCCCCTCGGAGGCCGGCCGTGGCCGCGCCTCCCTGATTGATGCGCTCGAAACCCGGTCGGTCCGCGATCACCACCGTGAACGACTCCACCGCCTGAACCGGTTCAGAGGTCCAGGAGGGACCTGCCGACTCGAATCATTGTCGCGAGGGCGCCTGCCACTATCGATGTCGTGTTTCACCTTCGCCCCTGGCCTGTGCATGTCCTCTCGTCTTCACTGGCCGAGTTCAGTCCCAGTGGGGAAGGCGCCGGGGGCTCGCAGCGCGCGCTCGTCGCTCGTGCGTTCTGAAGGGCCTCGTGCGGCTTTACAGCGAGTCGTCCGGGCCGATATGCTGCGATTCCGGGACTCGGTTCCAGGCCCCTTCGGGGTCCGGGCCCGTCCTTCGCCACGCGGCAGTTTGCGGTCGCGTCATCAGGTCATCGGAGCAGCGCCACCTCATTTGCGTAGGGGCGAACGTTTCCGGTGCCTCGTGGCGTTACTTTGGTGGGAGGCGTCATGGCAGAACAAGCTGGTCTTCGCTCAACTCTGGACAACCTTCGTCACCTTCACGTTCACGACGGCGATGCGCCCAAAGCCGCGCCTCCGCCGGCGAAGTCGAACAGCGACTCCCTCCTCGCGTCGCTCCTCAATGAGACCAGCGAAGAGGCCAACCGCGAGCTGCAAGAGCTACAGGCCAAGTTGCGCGACAAGCGCCAGGCCGAAGAAGACGCCAAGCGAAAGGAAGAGGAGGGCCGTCGAAAGGTCCTCGACGCCCTCCGCGAGCAGGAAGCCCGTCGCCGCGAAGACAAGATCCTCGAGCGCGAAGCCGCCAACAAACCAAGCCAGGCGCAGCCTGTCGCCACCTTTACGCCGGCGCCCGTCACGGCTGCCCCCAAGAAGTCGGGGGCCATGGCGTGGGCCATCGCTACCGTCGCCATTTTGGGCGCGGGTGGCGCCGGCTACGGCTGGTGGGCCTCGCAGAAGGCGGCCGATGAAGCCAAAGCAGCGGCCGCGGCCGCCGCCAAGGTCCCGGTGGCCGCGCCGGTGGCCGTCGCACCGAAGCCCGTCCCGCTCCCGCCCCCGATCACCATCGTGAAGGCGCCCCCGACCGACGCGCGGGATCCCGAGTGGAACGAAGCAGGCCGCGCGACCGACCGTCGTCCGATCGAGGTCGCCTTCGTGGCGCCCGTCGTCGAAGTCGTCAAGACCAGCGGCAGCAAGGGCACGGGCAAGCGCCCCACCGGCGACGGTGGCAGCACCGGTGGCGGTGGCAAAGGCCCGCGCATTAAGATCAACGCCCTCGACCTCGGCGGCAGCAAGTAGCCACCCTACTGCGGCGCGGGCCCCCGCTCGTGGTCGCGCACGTCCGACCCCGGCGAGCGCGTTCCGCGTTTGCCCCCGTCTGGTCGCCTCGGCATCAGCGCCCGTAGCGTCGCCGAGAGGGTCGGCGATGGCGCCCCATGTCGCTTCATGAGCAGCAGGCCGCTGTCGAAGCGCTTCACGAGCGCGTATCCGCCGTCCGTCAGCGCTCGCTGGTGTGGCGCGAGGTCTCCCGTGCCCAGATACCGCCCCGCTCCCGCATAGCGGTCGACCCCGTCGAGGGCTACGTAGTCCGCCGTCGCAAAGGGCACGTCATCATGGCCGTACTCCCACAACGTCGCTCGCGGCGTTAGCACGGGCAATAGGTTCCCTGTCGCCGTGACGCTCGCCTCTGGCGGGATCAGCGCGCCCAGGGCGTCTCGGTCGGCGTCCTCCACGCCACGCGCGCGAAATGCCGGGTCGAAGGGCGACCACACGTCGCACATCCAGGGGTCCTTCGGTGGCCCGTTGTGGACGCAGTCGGTCGCCACGAGCGCGAGACCGGTCGGCGTCACGTGGACGAGCAGCGTGGCCGCGAGACAACCCAGCGCCGCCCGCATGGCCCACGGGCGCCCGCAGGACGCGATCACGGCGCCACCCACGGCGGCCGCGACCGCGGGCGCAATGAAGTGCAGGAGGTTACCCGCGAAGCCGCCGTCGAAGAGCATGACGGCGGCGAGGCTCGCGCCACCCATGATGCTCTCCAGCCGTGTGAGCGGCAGGAAGAGCACCGGTCCCAAGATCGCCAGCGCGCCGAGGAGGTGAGTCGGCTCGACGAGCCGTCCGAGCAAGGCGCCCGCGTGGAACCCGAGGTTCTTTACGACGACCGTCTGGGTGTAGTCCTGCTCGATGATCAGGGGCATCACGACCTGCGTCGCGACGACAAACCAGGTCGCCGCGAGTCCGATGAGCCCGAGCCCGGCCCATCGCGGTGCCCCGCGCCACCAGGCGACGGCCCCAAGCGGAACGACGGCGAGCGCTAGATCTTCGCGAAAACTCAGCACCAGCGCGGCGAGCACCAACGCGAGCCGCCAGCGCTCGGCCCGACAGGCCCAGAGCAGAAAGAGCAGGGGCCCCACCGCCAGCGCCACGGGGCGAAAGGTCGAGACCGCGAGCGCGATCGTGCCGGGTAGCGCGAGATAGACAGCGGCCCAGACCATGGCGAGGCGCTCAACGCGTGGCTGTCCTCGACCTTCGTGGCGCACGAGCAGCACTGTCGCCAACGCGCCACTCGCCACGAGGGCTGCCTTGACGAGCCACAGCGCCGGCCATGGTCCAAGGAACGACGCGAGCGTCGACCAAATCGGCCAGATCCACAGGAGTGCCGCCTCGACGTGCGAGGGCCGGTGCAAGGGATGGATGCTGTTCTCAAAGAAGTCGCCGCGGCCGACATTCCAGAGCAGCTGGTGGCTCAGAGCGTCGTCTTCCCACTCGTAGTGGAAGCCGGCGTCGTAGCGAGCCCACTGCAGCCACACGAGCAGCGCCACCCAGAGACCGGTCACGAGCGCCGTGGCGACCATGGCGCCGGTGCCCCGCCAGGTCGTCGACCCCGGGGCCGGGGTGGCCGGCATCATCACGGCTTTCGAGCGACCACCAGCCAGGCCCGAGCCGCAGACGCCCACCGCGTGCTCCCGGCCAGGACGTGCTCGACCCCGATGAGGCCATCTTCGTACTCGACGTCTCCAAGGCGGTCGACGTCGACGGCGTGGTGCAGTGGCCCATCGGTCAAATAGTGCGTCCCGATGATCGTCTCGACGACGAGTCCGGCCGACTCACAGGCGGCCCGGAGGCGCTCCGCGGTGAAGTAGCGCACCCACAAATCGCCCTCGCGTGCTTGTTCGGTTACCGACTGAGCCGCGGTGATGTCGTCGAGCGAATGCTTCACCCCCGGTTCAAGCGAGCCGACCGGCGACTCGACCGACGCCACGAAGAGCCCGCCGTGCCGCAGCACCCGCGCCGCCTCCACAAAGCCACGCTGGGGCTCGGAGAGGTAACACAGCACCTCCATCGCGCTGACCAAGTGGAAACGTTCGTCCGCAAAGGGTGTGAGCGACTCGGCGGCAAGCTGCCAGAGCGAGAAGGCGCCGCCTTGACGCGCGAGGTGGCCGAGGGCGAGGGCGAGGGCGCCCCCATTGGGTTCGGCCAAGCTGGTTCGGTACCCGCGGCGCAGCCACTCCTGGCTGAAGCGGCCGATGCCCCCACCGACGTCGAGTACGTCGGCGCCGTTCGGCAGAGACTCGAGCCACGATGTGAGGTGCGAGAGGTAGAGGCGCCGCTCGAAACGCTTGAGTGCGTGATTGGGGGACGACTCGGAGAGCGTGTCCCACGCGTCCGGGTACTCGACGGCGAACGCGGCGTCCCCGATGAGGTTCCAGGCGCCCGGCTCCTCGAGGACCGGCGTCACGAAAGGAGGGAACTCTAGCGTCACTTGCCCCGCCTTCGCGGCGGCGGCGAGGTCACTCAAGAAGGCGCAGTAAGCGGGGTCGCGCGTCGATGTCGAGCCGCTCCAGAGCGTCCGAACGTCGACTGGGCTGCCGTCAGCGGGCAGCGGGAGCGCGGCCTGAATGCCGGGGCGGCCCCGGACGCGAAGCGTGAGGCCGGTCTCGTCTAGTCCAGATAGCAGCGCCACATCCCATCCTGAGCCTGGTCGCAGAGGCAGGCGCCCGCCGCGCAGCCGGGTTCGAGGATACACATGTTCCCGGGATCTTCGTCTCCCGTTCCGTCGCAGTCGTCGTCTTTGCCGTTACAGACCTCTTCGAGCGGCGTCACCATCCCGACGCAGGCTCCGAGCGTGCCGGTGCTGCAGGTCCGTGTCCCCTTCTTGCATTCCCCGATCCCGGCCGTCCCGGGGTAGCTCGTGGAGTAGCAATCGACGACAATCGGCGTCCCGCCCGGGGTGTCGTCAATGGCGCCGTTACAGTCGTTGTCGATCCCGTCGCACTCCTCGGCCGTGGGGAGCTGATCGGGGACGCAAGCTCCGTAGGCTCCCGACGAACAGACGGCCGTCCCGACCGCACAGGCGCCGACGAGCCCTGCGGCCACGCTCGGCAAACAGACTTGCGTCAGCGGATCGCCGTCCGCGTCTTCATCGACCGATCCGTCGCAGTCGTCGTCGACGAGGTTACAAATCTCCGGCTTGCCATCGGCGCTGCATGCGCCGAGGACGCCCGCGCTGCAGACCTTGAAGCCGCTGCCACATGCGCCCGTACACCGCACGGGGACGATGTCGTCGGTGACCCCGTTACAGTCGTCGTCGAGACCGTTGCACACTTCGGCCGTCGGCGGCGGCGCGTCACAGGTGAAGACCCCCAACGTGCAGGTGTCGACGCCCACACCACACACCGTCGAGCACGGCTGTGTCACGTTCTCGTCCGTATCGCCGTCGCAGTCGTCGTCGATGGCGTTGCAGACCTCCGCCGACCCGAAGATCGGGGGCGCGTCGCAGTCGATCTGCTGGCCGGTGAAGTTGCCCGTGCACACGAAGGTGCCCGGCGAGTAACACGCGCCGGTACCGATGGAGCACGGCTGGCCCTTCAGCAGGAAGTCCTCGTCCTTGGCGCCGTCACAGTCGTTGTCCAGCTCGTCGCAGACCTCGATGGACGGCGCCGTCGTGCAGGACTGGTAGTTACCGCCCGAACAGACCTGTATGCCGCCCTTGCCATCTTTGCAACTGATGTTGCAGGCGAGCTCCGGCGCGTCGTTGTCGACGCTCCCGTCGCAGTCGTCGTCGATCCCGTTACAGGCTTCGCCCACAGTGAGATCGAGCGCCTTGCGAAGGGCCGTCTCGAGCTCGCCCGCCGTCTGGCCCGCCGGGAAGTAGACCATGTCCGCCGCCGTCAGGCGGGGACGCGCCAGCCCACCCGCGAGCGACAGGGCCGTGAGCCCAGGCTCGATGGTGGCGCTGTCGTAAGCCACGATAATCGTTCGGATCCCGATGTCCCGGAGCGCCGAGATCAGCACGGCGGGATCGCCGCTACACGAGTCGAGGCTGTCGGTCACGACGATGACGAACTTGTTGCCCTTCTCGGCGACGGCACCCGGCGTCTTGTACGCCGACAAGATCCGCGCCAGCGTCGCCCCGAGCGGGCTCTGTCCCGTCGGAGCCTCCGAGGCAACGAGCGTATTGACCGCCTCCACCGAGCTGTGGAAGTCCAGGTCGAGGCCGACATCAGCACCGCAGTTATCGGCCGAACTCGACGGGAACAGCTTCACGCCCAAGCTCACGCGCGAATCGTAGTCGTCGAGAGCCGCCGCGAGCGCCTGCTGAACGATGGACCACCGGGGTGCGCCGGCCGACGTGTTGGTTGCCATCGACGACGAGCGGTCGAGCGCGAACACCACTGAGGGCTGCGTGCGCTTGCAGGTCGAGCAGATCTGGGTCTGGCTGCATTTGCCGGAGACGCAGAAGCCCGAGAAACACGGCGTACCGGTGTCGCACTGCGTGTTGTTGAAGCAGCACCCGGTCTCAAGCCGGACTTTATCGAGATACACGCCCTCGTAATCATTGTGGAACGAGTCGCCCGAGTCGAAGGTGAAGTCCAGCCGGACGGTCTGTCCTGCGTAGGCGCTCAAGTCGACGAGGACCTGCGTCCAGATACCGCCGGTGTCACTACCGAACGCGTTCATCGAGTCCCAGACTTCCGTGGCGTTGCCCGCCGTGTCGTAGACCGTCAGCACGAGCGCGTCGAACTTGTCGGAGCCGGTGTAGCCTTCGGTCTCCATCCACACCTGGAAGGTGAGGGCGTACTTGACGTCCGCCGGCAGCGGCAGCGGCGCCGACAGCGCGCTGGCCGACACGCGTGAACCGGCCTGCTCGTAGGTCCGCGTCGCCGGGTTACCGAAGTAGAGCGAATTGAGGCCGGAGAGCGGACGGCTCGGATCGGTGACCCAGCTCACGCCACCACCGACGAGCTCGGTCATCGCGTAGCCGCTCGTGTCGGTCGTCGTGTCGTCGAAGTCGGCCGAGTGCAGCACTTTGCTCCAGGCGGTCTTGTTGAAGCGCGGAGCACACACCTGGCAACCGTTGGCCGTATCGACCGCACCTTCGGCGTAGCACGTGCCGCCGATGAGGCAATAGCCGTCGAGGATTGGGTGGACGGCGGTGCCCGCGTTACACACGTCGGCGGTGCACGAGAGTCCGTCGTCTGGCGTGACTGTGTTGTCCGTGCTGTAGATGACCGCGCCGCCGTCGCATGCTGCCGTCTTGCAGTCCTGCTTGTACACGGTCGGATCGGGGATGTTGTTGTTGTTGCTGATGAAGGTGCATCCGCCGGCCGTCGTGCTCGTCGCCGTGCAGGTGTCGTCGGTGCACGGATTGGCGTCGTCACACTTGGTGTTGTCCTTCACCGACGTCGTCACGCCGCCCACACACGAATCAGCCGTGCAGGAGTACGCGTCGGCGAAGGCGTCGTCCGCCACGCCGTCACAGTTCTGGTCGATGCCGTCGCACTCGCCGTCGGTCGCGGCGGGCAACGTGTCGCCCGAACAGACCCCCCACGTCCCCGCCGTACAGGACCGGATGCCGTAGGTGCAGGTGCCGACGCCTGCCGTACCCGCGGGGCCGGAGTAACACGCTTCGGTGACGGGAGAGCCGTCGGCCTTCTCGTCCGTGGCGCCGTCGCAGTCGTCGTCCTTGTTGTTGCAGGACTCGCCCTTGGTCTGCGGCGCGGAGCCACCTGGGCCCGTCGTACACACCGCTTTCGTCGCCGAGCCGCATTCCACGACGCCCGCGCCACACTCGCCGGGAGGGTCACAGGGGAACCCGACGCCCGCGCCCGCGTACTCGAATCCTTCATCGACTTGGCTGTTGCAATCATCGTCGACGCCGTTGCACGTCTCCTTCAGGTCGGCGTTGGATTCGTTCACGCACTCTACGTCAATGGTGTCGGTTCGACAGGTCCAGGTCCCTGTCTCACAGAGGTCCGCGTCCTTGCCGTCGCAGACCTGACCCGGGACGCCTGTGAGCGCGTCGTCGACCGTCGCGTTGCAATCGTTATCGAGCGAGTCGCAGAGCTCCCGGTTCGCATGGCCAGCCGGGACACCCGTCAGCAGCGTCGTGCACAGCGCCGGGGTGACCACATAGCCGTACATCGAGAACTCATCAACGAGGCCTGTGTAGTAGTCAGAGAGACCGAGTACGCGGCCGATGGTGAACTCGCCGACCGCCGTATTGGCAGTGAGGGTGTCGCTTCCAGTCAGCGTGCAGTTCACATACATCCGCACGCCCTGGGGCTTTCCGGGCTCCATTACGATGGTGATGAGGCTCCATGCCCCCGCGGGGACAGCGCCCGTGGCGATCCGCGAGATCGCGCCATCTTGATGGAAGTGCGTGAGCAGGCCCGCGTTCCAGTATCCGCCGAAGTGGAACGTCGTATTCGAGGCCTGGCCGTAGACGTAGCCAGCGCCGGTTGGCTTTATCCAGAACTGGAGGGTGCGGCGGCCGCTGATGCCCGCCGTGGTTCGTGCGTTGCCGCCGTTCCCCAGGAGCTCGAGTGCCTTGCCGAACTTGCCCGTATTCCACTGGGTGTTGTTGAGCGTCAGGTTGAGCGCCCCGACCGTGCGAGCGGTGTCATTGGCCGTCGCGCCCGCGCCCTCGTCGAAGCGCCAGAGCGCGTCGGGGCCCTCCTGAATACAGACCAGGGCCCCGCCCGTCTCGTCGCAGCCGAAGATCCCCTCCTCGCAGAGGTCGGCGTCGTCGCCGTCGCACGGCAGCCCGGCCCCCGCGAAGGCTTCGTCGATGGCACCGTCGCAGTCGTCGTCGAGACCGTTGCACGTCTCGGTCAAGTCCGTCGCCGTCTCGTTGATGCACTCCAGCGCGTAAAGCGTCGCGTCGCAGGTCCAGGTCCCCTTCGTACACAGGTCTGTGTCGCTGCCGTCGCAGGCGAGCCCCTTGGTCGGGAAGTCCTCGTCGGTAGACCCGTCGCAGTCGTTGTCGAGCCCGTCGCAGGCATCCGTCTTCTGGCCCTTCGATGTGAAGGGGAGCGCAGACACTTCGATGTTCGTGAGCGCCCGCGTGTAGAGGCGGAGGTCGTCGATGGCGCCGTCGAACACGCCGAGCTCGCCGCCGAGATCCGCGCCGATGAGGAGCTGCTCGCCCGGCCGGGCCGAGGCGATGAGCGACCCGTTGAGGCTCGAAGTGCTCTTCGGGGCGCCGTTCACGAAGAACGTGGCTTTGCCGGCCTTCACGACGACGGCCACATGGACCCAGGTCCCGCTCCCGAAGAGGGCGCCGCAGACGGTCGACGAGTTGCAGCTCACAGTCGTGGGCGTCGCGCTCCCCTCGGTCGTGCGCATTCGAAGGAAGAGCCCGTCGTCGTCACGGCCGAAGGCCCACGTGCGTCCCAGCGGCGAGTCGAACTTGTGCGCGCTGACGATCGGCGCCGTCCCGAGGATACTGTCGGCACGAATCCACGCTGCGATCGTCGCTTCGCTCTTCCCGCCGAAGACGTCGACGGTCCCCGCGTTCGCGACGTCGGAGGCCGCCCCCGTGAACTCAAGCGCCTGCCCGGCGCTGCCTGCGGTCACGGTGACATTCTTCTGGATGATCGCGTCCTTACGTAGCGTCCCTTGGTCGACCACCCGGGCGCCTTCGACCGAGTCCATGCTCCACCAGATCGCGGCGCCCGAGTCGGTACAGAGCGGCGTCACGCCATCGGCGCTACACGCTGTCGCGGCGGCGGAGCAGGTGTCCGGATCACTGCCGTCGCAGGTCGCCCCGAGCGAGAGACCTTCGTCCACCGTGCCGTTACAATTGTCGTCGAGCCCGTTGCAGAGCTCGCCGTAGTCCGCGGCGGGGCCGTTCGTCATGAGGTGCTGGATCGCCCATTGATCCATGGACTTGCGATAGACCGTGACCTGGTCCATGGCGCCTTGGAAGGCCTGGGTGGGCGTGACACCGATGCCGCCGAGCTGCAATACCTCAAGGAAGGTCTTGTTGGAGACGGTGGCACCGTTGACGTTCTCCTGGCGCACCAGATCCCCATCGACGTAGAGGCGGACGACGCCTGCGCTGAAGGTCGCTGCGACATGATGCCAAGCGCCCGCACTGACGCCGACGGCGCACCCATCGACTCCCGGTTCGCACCCGACCACCTGGGTGGCCGCAAGGCTGGTCGTCCGCAGGGAGAAGGAGAGGCCTCCGTTGACGATCGAAAGGCCGAGCTGTGTCGTGGTGCTCGCAGCGACCGAGATGATGGTCTGGGGTTGGGCCACCGCGTAGGGGCCGCTGTGCTTCACCCACGCAGCGACCGTGAGCCCGGTGGCGCCATCGAACGGCGCCGACGTGGATGTGGCTGCGATTCGGGCTGGCGAGGAGAACAGGGCTGCAGTGCCCACTTTGCCTGCCGACCCCAACGTGACGCCGCCGCCGTACACCGTCAGGGACTCCTTGAAGCGGCTGTCATCCTTGATGGCCGTCGCTGCCGGGGCGTCATCGAGCGCCACGAAGAGCCGAGTCCCGAGCTCGTCGCAGCCCGGGCCACCCGCCGCGGTGTTGCACCAGGTCACGCCGTCCACGCACGAGTCCGTGTCCGCGCCATCACACGCGAGCCCGAAGCCAGTCACTCCGTCGTCGGTGGTGCCGTTGCAGTCGTTGTCGAGCCCGTCGCAGACCTCAGGCTTGTTCAAGTCACCGGTGCACTCGACGGCCGAACCGTCGACTTTGCAGGTCAGCTTGCCGTTGAGGCAGCTATCGGCGTCCAGCCCATCGCAGAGCTGGCCCTTGGTGGGGAAGTCCTCGTCGGTCGTCCCGTCACAGTCGTCGTCGAGCCCGTTGCAGACGTCGACCTTATTCACGTCACCGATACACTCGACGGCGACTAGCGACGCCGCGCACTGAACCGTGCCGGACTTGCACTGGTCGGCGTCGGTGTCGTCGCACGCTGACGTCAGCGTCGGGAAGCTCTCGTCGGTTACGCTGTCGCAGTCGTCATCGATGGCGTTGCACGCTTCGCCGTCGTTGGCCTGCGCGGCGGCGAGGGTGGCGGTGAGCGCTGTGTCGTCGACGATGAACCAATCGATCGTCACCGTGGCCGTACCATTGAGTGATCCGAGGCGTATGGGATCCACTCCGCCGACGATCAACCCGAAAACGGCGCACTGCTTCACGGGCACACCGTCGACGTAGACGTCGATGTTACCGCTCTGGTAGCTACAGGCGTATGTGTGGAACGACGTTTGGTCCACGGACGTCGCCGCGGTACAGGCTGACGGCGCGAGGCCGGCAAAGCGGCACCGGACCGAACCACCACCGACGTCGAGTGAGAAGTGCGGCGAGGCGGAGAGCCCCCTCGTCACCACGGGTTCCGGGCCAGCGGAGGCGCTCACCTTGACTCGTGCCGACACCGCCAAAGGCCCGAGCAGGTTCATCGACGCGTGGTATGGGATCGTGGCTAGCCCGCCGGGTGCGAACTGCACCGCGAAGTCGGCGCCTTCGGGAACCCAGGTCGCGCCCGAGAGCTCCCCGGGTCCGACGAGGCCGGTCCGCGACGCGAAGGTGAGCCCGCTCCCTTCGGTGAACGGCACATCGACGATACCGCCGTCGAAGCGGCAGTATCGATCGTCGGTGAGCGAGTTGCAGGCCCACGTACCTTGTTTGCACTGATCGGCGTCCCCACCGTCGCAGGCAGTACCGATGTCGAAGCCCTCGTCCGCGATGAGGTCGCAGTCGTCGTCGACGCCGTTACAGACCTCGACCGCCGGCGTATCGCCCGCACACTCGACGCCGCTGCCATCGGCCGTGCACACATTCGTACCGTTCTTGCAAAGGTCTCCGTCCGTCGTCAGGTCGCAGCTCTGCCCCTTCGCCGGGAAGGCCTCGTCGGTCTGGCCGTCGCAGTTGTCGTCGACGCCGTTGCAGGTCTCCGTCCCGTTGGCGGGGACGTCACCCTGGCAAGCCAGCTCCCCACTCGAGGCACACGCCCACGTCCCATTCTTGCAACCGTCCGAGTTGCCGTCGCACCGCTGACCGACGAGCTCGAAACCCTCGTCGATGGTGCCGTCGCAATCGTTGTCCTTGGCGTCGCAGATCTCACGGACGTTGTACTTGGGCGGGATCCCGGTCGTGACGCGAGCGGCCACGTTGACGTGCGGGAGGTCGAGGTCGTGGACGGCGACCTCATCGAGGCCACCCGCGAACCCGACGCCAATCTCGATGGGGGCCGACGGGTTCAGCACCTTGACTCGCTGTGCCCTGCCGAGGCCGACCAGCTTGCCATCGAGGTAGAGACGGACGGCGCCGCCGTCGAACGCACAGTAGACGTGCTGCCAAGCGTTCGTGACCAGCGCGACACTCCCGGTCACGACGACCTCAGCGCCGAACTCACCGACCCCCGAGAGCCGGCACTCGGGACGAAGGTCCGCGAGCAATCGGAGCCCAAACGAGCTCGCTCGACCGATGATCGTGCTCGCCGCTCCGAGCGTTGGCTTCACGCGCGCTTCGAGGCCGATCCGGTGCGTGGGTACGCCGATGTTGGCGCCGCTGACGTTGAACTTCCCGGTGCCATCGAGGATCACGCCGCCGCCGGTATGGCCCGGGCCCCAGGTGATGCTCCCGACGCCGACGCCATCGACATTGCCGACCGCATCTTTGGCGACCGTCCCCGAGAGCTCCTCGAGGCGGAACCAGAGGCGTGGCCCGCCAGCCGAGCACACGAGCTGAGAACCGAGCGCGTTGCATTCCTGCACACCCAGACCACAGGCATCTGCAAAGGGATTGCAGGCCGTCAGGCGGGTCGAGAAGGTCTGGTCGATCGCGCCATCACAGTCGTTGTCGACGCCGTCACAGAGGTCCGTGTTGGCGTTCTCGTTGTTCTGGCCGTCGCAATCGTTGTCGACAGGGTCGCACACTTCGACATCGCCCTTAGGCGCGGCGTCAACGAGGGCCGCGACCTCGACCGCCGTGAGCGCGTACTGCCAGACGGCGACTTCATCGAGTGCGCCGGCGAAGGCGACGCCGCCACCCTTCGCGCCAAGCGAGATCGTCCCGGACTCCAGCACGCCAGCCGTCATCGGCTGCGTCGCCTTCAGGCTGCCGTTCAGGTAGAGCTTGATGCTGGTGCCATCGCCAGTGACGGCCAGATGGGCCCAGGTATTGGCCGGCACGGTGGCGCCCGCGGCGAGCGTCGTATTGCCGCACGTCGATTGCTCGACGAGCACGAAGGGTCCGCCCGCGGCGTTGACCTGCAAGGCCAGGTCGGCACAGCTCCCCATCTTCAGTTGGAAGAGCGTCGCGACCCCGCCGAGGGAGCCGTACTTGAAGTGGAGCGACACCGTGAAGTGTTTGCCCAGGACCAGTGACGACGATGCCGGGACTTCGATGACGTCGTCGACGCCATCGAAGAGGTAGCCGCTCCCGCGTTTGCCCGCACCGAGCAGAAGGGCTCCCAACATTGTCCCGTGATTGCCGACCCCGCTGTCGTCACGCGCCGTGTAGATGCGGAGCCCCTCCTCGTTGCCATTCAGGACCAAGGTGGCGCCGTCTCGGCCACATTCGGTTCCGGTGCCGGACCCAGAACAAACTTGCTGGCCCGCTTGGCAACTGTCGGAGTCGAGCGCGCCATCGCAGGTCGCCCCGAGAGTGCTGAAGTCTTCGTCAATCTGTCCGTCGCAGTCGTTGTCCTTGAGGTCGCAAAGCTCGGCCGCCGCGGCGTCGCCGACACATTCGAGGACCGTCAAATCCGCACTACAGGCGAACACCCCGTTCTTGCAGCTATCGGCATCGAGGCCGTCGCACGGCTTACCCGAGTCGGCGAAGGGCTCGTCGGCTGCCCCCGTGCAGTCGTCGTCGAGCGAGTTGCAGATCTCCGTGGTCGGCTGCACCTGCCCGACGCACGGCCCAAGGACCGAGCCGCTGCACGTGCGAGCGCCGCCTTTGCAAAGCCCCACGCCCTTCGTCCCATTGGGGCCGTCGTAACAGGCCTCCGTATGGGGGGCGACCGTGTTGATACACCCCGTGGCCGGGTTGCAGGAGTCGACCGTGCATGGGTTCGCGTCGTTGCACGTGGCGGCGCTCCCGCCCGAGCAAACGCCGGAGCTACACGTCGTACTCTCCGTACACGGCAGGCCGTCATCGCACGCCTCGCCACCCGAGAGGACGTTCGCGGTGTAGCAGCCGGTCGCGGCGTTGCAGGCGTCGAGGGTGCAGTCGTCACCGTCGGAACAGTCGACGACGGAGCCGACGCAGGAGCCGGCGATGCAATTGTCGCCGCTGGTGCAGGCGGTCCCGTCGGTACAGGCGCCACCTTCGCTCACGGGCGACCACGCCGTTTGAGTGAGCGCGGGCTTGCAGGCGAGGCATGGGCTGTCCGACTTAGCCGCGTCAGCGGCGGCACAAGTACCGGAGATCGCGCAGAAGTTGGGGATCGGAGTGTAGACGCAGCCACCGGCGCCATTGCAAGAGTCGATGGTGCACGTCAGCCCGTCGTCGCAGGCATAGGTCGTCCCGCCGCACTTGCCGACCGAGTCACAGAGATCGTCCTTAGTGCAGGGATCGCCATCGGCACAGGGCGTGTACGCTGGCTTCGGCCCGCCGCTGCAACGCGTCTCGACGAGGTTGTCCGCGCAGATTTGGGTGCCCGCTTCAAAGCAAGAGCCCGTGCTGGTGCACGGGTTCCCGAGAGTCCCGAAGGCTTCGTCGACGGAACCATCGCAGTCGTTGTCCGTCCCGTCGCAGGCGTCGCCGGTCACCAGCGACGCGATCTCCGCGGCCGTGCGACCGGTGGACGTGCGCGAGAACTCATCGACGGCCCCCTGCAGGAATGCGCCGTAGCCCGCACCGACACGGCGCGCGCCCAGCACGAACGGGTAGGGGCTCTGCGAGCCGACCAAAGCGGAGCCCAGCGACACGACGGGGAGCTGCTTCTCGCCATCGATCCACAGCGTCAGTGTGGTGCCCGCAATGGACAGTGCCACGTGCTGGAAGGTGCCCTCGCCCCACACGATCGAGGGCCAAGTCGTCTCCACGCCGGCCGCGACGAGGGTCGGATGACCGAGCTTCCGCATGAGCACGAGCTCGTCCGCGCCGGCGCTTCCGGCTTTGCTGAAGATCGCCATGTCGCCGGGTTCGTCGAAGCGCACCCACGTGGCCCACGTCCCTCCGTAGTCGAAGCTGGCGGCCGTGCCGTCGTGCTCAAGGCGAACCATGCCCTTACCCGCGAGCTTCAAGGCCCATCCGACCTTACCGGGCACGACCGTGGCGCCGCTCGCGACGGCGGCTGCGTTCGGTCCCGACACGGGCTCGACGAGGCGGCCCGACCCCAGGGCGTCGAAGCTGAACGCCGTGACGGGGCCATCGCCGAGGCACACGGTCCGGTTCCCGTCGGGCCCACAAACGGTCGACGTGCCGGTCGCGCACTGGTCGGCGTCGGCCGAGTCGCAGGCACCCGGCGTGAGGGCGAAGGCGGGATCGGGGGTGCCATCGCAGTCGTCATCGAGGCCGTTACAGGACTCATGGTCGGTACGGGACCACTGGACGAAGCGCTCCGGCGGCACGGCGGCGGCGGTCACGATCAGCTCGTCGACCCCACCGAGCACCGATGCAAAGGCGGCGTTGGGCGAGCGGCCGAAGGTCCACGACGTCCCCGGCGACAGGGACACGGTCGCCGACCCGAGCGGTGTCACGAGCTGTCGTTCGCCGTTCAGGTAGATGGACAGCGTGCTCGCCTTGACCATGAGGCCGAGATGGACCCACTCGGACGACGGCGCGAACGGGATGTGGGTCTGGATGACGTTGCCCCCGAACGTGACATCGAGCATTCCCGCTTTGACGGCCACGAGCAGGTCCGGTGTCGCCGTCGCGCCCGCCTTCGACAGGAGCGCAACGTCGCTCGTGTTGGTGAACTTGACCCAGAAGGCGAGGGTGAACGCGCTCACGCTGCCCGAGAGCTCCGGGTACGTCGGCAGATCGACGTAGTCGTCGCTCCCGTCGAGCCCGGCGCTCTGGCCGAAGCCAGCCGGGCCGGCGGCTTGGACAGCGCCGTTCTGAAGGAAGGCGTTCTTGCCGCCGCTGCTCACGTTGGGGGTCGAGGTCCCCGTCAGATCGCTGAAGGGGACCAGGACGAAGGGCCCATCGCCGAGGCAACCCGACGTGAGCGTGCTCGTGCAGGTCATCACGCCGTCCTTGCAGGCGCCGTAGTCACCCAAATCGCACGCTTGGCCGGCGCTGAAGGGCTCGTCGATCCCGCTGACGCAGTTGTTGTCCTTACCGTCGCAGATCTCGGACGCGGGAAGTTGCTGACCCAGGCAGGCGCCAAGCACGCCCGCGTTGCACGTGGCCGTGCCCACCTTGCACTCACCGACACCGGCGGTGCCCCCCGGGCCGTCGTAGCAAGGGAACGTGTTCCCAGTCAGAGGCGCGTAGACACACCCGGTGACCGCGTTACAGCTATCGGACGTGCAGCCGTTGTTGTCGTTGCAGACGAGAGGCGTCCCGACGCAGTTCCCGCCGGCGTCGCAGACGTCTCCCGTGGTGCAGGCATCGCCGTCGATACAAGTGTCGCTAACGGGCTTGACGCTCCAATTGCTCGTGCTCTGTGCCGTGATGCACGCTTGGCACGGGCCGCCCGGCCTAGCAGCACCGTTGGCATAACAAGTCCCGGCGATGAGGCAGTTTCCGGGAGCCACGGTCGCCTGACAGACCGCGGAGACACACGCATCGGTGGTACAGGCTTTGCCGTCGTTACAGGCCGCCGAAGCACCGTCATCGATCGTGGTATTGCAGTTCTGGTCCTGGCCATCGCAGAGTTCGGCCGCACCTGGGTTGAAGGCGCCGGCGCCGTCATTGCAGTCGCCGCCTACGGTCGCAGTGTAGAATCCACTGTTCGCGCAGAGGCAACGCGCCGACGGGGTCGTCGCCAAGTTCGTCGCTGACGCCGTGGTCGTGACGACCGACGAGTAGACGTAGAGTTCGTCGACGCGACCGGTGAAGTCGCGACCCACGATGAGAGTCGTCGCCGGCGTGAGCGTCTGCACCAGCACGGCTGGGAGCGCGGCGACCCCGTTTACCCGGAAATTGAGCGTACCGAGGCTCGCGGACCAACTGAACGACAGCGTGTTCCAACCCGCGACGCCGTCCAGAAGCGGTGACGAGGAGGTGCCCACGACCACTTTCCATTTCGGGGTAGTCGTGTGATCGAGGTCGATTCGGAAGAGCCCGGGCGCGCGAACCACGGTCACGACCTTCCCCTCGTTCCCGGGGGCGACGTAGGCGTAGAACGCGCCAGAGAGGCCCGTCGCGGGTGCGATGTTGAGCCCGGTGTAGACGAGCTCGGACGCGGCGCCACCCGTGTTCTCGAACATGGCGGCGTGGCCCGCCTTGGCGTCCGTCGTCACAACGACGTTCTTTCGTGTTGGCACCGACTCGGTCAACGCTTCCGCCATGGTCGATTCGAAGCCGAAGCGCGCGATTACATTCGCAAACATCCCGTTGGTGCGACCGTAGGTGTCGCCGTCCGCGTCGCGATAGCGGAGCGTGCAGTTGACGCTGCCTTCCCCGTCAGTCGACCCGGAACAGTCGCGATCCTCGCCACAGGTCGGCGCGCGTTTGTCCTTCACGGGAACCCCAGCCGTGATCAGCGCGGCGATCTCTGCATCGGTGAGGGCATAGTCGTAGATGACGACCTCGTCCATGGCGCCTTGGAACCAGCTACCCACACACGCGTTCGCGCCCGGTTCGCAGCCGAGCATGGGCAAGCCGGCGACCGGCGCCACGGTGCCTGCGAGTGGATACGAGCCGGCCGAGACGCCGTTGACCAAGATCCGGACCTGGGTGCCGTCCCACACGGCCACGATGTGGCTCCAGTCGCCGCTCGGGACGAGGCCGAGTGATCCCTGGCAGCCGTAGCAGAAGCTGACCGCACTATTGGTGTAGGAGAGCTTCCCGTTCGACTCGAGGCGCAGTCCCCAGGAGGTGCCCTTCTGCGCGAGCACTGCGGTCTGGGCGGCGTTCGGCCGTATCCACATCGCGATCGTCTGCGCTTTGAGGGTCTTTCGGAGGGGAGCGAAGTCGGGGAGCAGCACGGACTGTGACCCATCGAACTCACGTGCTTTCCCGAGCTTGCCCAAGGTTACCGCCGCCGCCGTCGTGCCGTGGAGAACGCTGCCGGACCCGTCCCGAACGTCAGCTCCGGCCAGCTCGTCGAACGCGTAGTAGGCCGTCGCACCCTCCCGGATGCACGTAGTCGTCGTCAAGGACGAGCAGGACGTCACCCCGGAGGTACAGAGGTCCGAATCTGGGCCATCGCAGGCGACGCCCACGCCATAGGAATCGTCGGTGACCCCGTCGCAGTTGTTGTCCAGACCGTCGCACTGGTCGAGTGCGGCTGGCTGAACCTGGCCGTTGCAGCTACTCGGTGGAGTTCCGCCTGTTATGCAGGTGATGAGTCCAGTCTTACATACGCCAACGTTTTTCGTCGCGGGTGGGCCATCATAACACTCGATAGTGGTATTTTCATTGAAGCCCGCAGTACAGCCCACAACGGCGTTGCAGTAATCCGTGGTGCATACATTCCCGTCGTCGCAGATGATTGGGGCGTGTAAACACGTGCCAGCCGAGCAAGTGTCTAAAGTGCAGTAGTTGTTGTCAGTGCAATCTTTGGGAGGGTAGTAGCAGGCGCCGCTCTGGCAGAGGTCCTGGGTGCACACGTCGCCGTCACCACAGACCTTCGGAACTGCGTAGCAACCCGACGTGGGGCTACATGCCGCCGTGACGCAAGGATCGCCGAAGGAACACACCTTTGCGCTGTACTCACAGGCGCCAATGGTTGCATTGCAAATGTCGTCAGTGCAGCTATTTCCATCATTGCAATTCTGAACGTTGCCCGTAATGAACCCGCAGCTGTCCGTGCGTTGTAGCTGCTTGAGTGAGCAGCTGTATCCATAGTCAGGCGTGCACACTTCGTAAGTGACCCTCACGCGGATGTTGTCGATGTAGGCGTTGGCCCCGCTGAGTGGCGCGGTTCGGCTGGCGGTCCCCGAGAGGCTCGCGATGGCGTCCCACGACCAGATCTGTGCAGAGGTAACGTTGAGTATCACATTCGTCGTCACGGTGGAGCCGGTGAACGACGTGCTGAGACCGTTCGAGGTGAAGCTGACCGAGGTCGACGCGGTCGACAGCGTCACGCGCCAGATGAGCTCGACCTTCGTGATGATGTCGTTGAAGTTCGGGTCGCACGCCGTGAAGCCAGTGCAGCGAAGGAGGTTCGACGCGCCGGCGGCGGCCTGCACACTCGCGGACCCAGCCGTGGTTCCAGCGGCGTTGTTCGGATTATCCCAGCCAACCGTGTCCGGAAACGCACAGGAGTTGACGAACCATTCGACGGTGTTCGTCCCACCCGGAATGGCGCTCCCGCATGCGGGAGCCGCCCAAGCGGCGCGACTCGCGAGCAAGGCCGCGGCGGTCATGAGCGTGGCGGCAAGGGCAACGCCCGACCTCCCGCAAAGGTTGCGTGCGGCGAGCGCAGGGATGGTCCGTCTAGGTGTTGGACTTCGCAAGGGTTCTCCGCTGTTTTGGCCGTCTGCACGGCTGCCCGTCGCTTGTGGTGCAACCGATGTACCAGCGCCCCGGGCAACGAGTAGCTTCCGCATGAAGCGGGCGCTCTTCAAGAGCGCCGATGTCGATGCAATGGGGTGGTCGGCTTGCTCGTCGGCTTTGCACAGGGCGATCGAGCACCTCGGCACCGCCGAATCGAGCCAATGCCGCCCGCATCGGTTGGTAAAACTCCGCAAACAATGCGCAGTCGGGGAATATCCACGAGCGCGACCGAGGACTCAGCCGTGCCCATGCGGGCCCACCGAGGGTGGTCGCCGCTCGATGAACCGCGCAATCGCTCGTTCGGCCGCAGGGGAGATGCGCGTGAAGCGGACGCCAAATCCCGGGCCGCCCGGATCCGTGTCGCGACGCTGCCAGGACACGATGCCGGTCACGGCAAGCTCGCCTTCGCCTTCCAGGTGAATTCGAAGCTCGACCTCGCGCCCTTCCTGAAGCCGGTCGCGAGTCGAGACGAAGAGTCCGCCAGCGCTTAGGTTCTCGGACTCCGCCGCGATGAAGTTGTGCTCCGAGCCGAAGTGTACCGACAGGCGTACCTCAATTCGCGGGTGTTGCCGACGATTCTGGTCGAAGCCCAGCGTCGCCCGCGTGCCACCCGCGTCGCCCGCGTCGAGCACCAGTCGGCGAAACGCTTCGGTAATCGCTTGTTCGCGAGCGAGCAGGGCCTCCTCCGCGCCGGTGTCTCGGGCCAACGCTTTGGCGACGAGGGTATCCTGGCGATCGAGGAGCGCCTCCCGACGCGCGAGCTGCCGGCGACGCTCCTCCCGGAGCTCGGCCAGATCGCGATCAAGCTCGGAGAACTCGGCCTCGTGGGCTGTCTCGAGGGCCGCCTCCCAGTGGGGACGCCCGAGCTCGCCGAGCTCGACCTGCAGCCGAGTCGCGCGCGTGCGGAGACTCGCTTCCCGCTCACGGACCGTGTCCCTGAGCTCTCCGAGGACGAAGCGCCGTCGCTCGAACGAAGACCGCTTCTCGGCCACGCTGGCTTCACGCGCGTCGAGCTTCTTCTCCCAGTCCTGTAGCTCGTCGGTCATGACGCCCCCGAGGCTCCATCGACCGACGGGGCGTCTCCGGCTCTCCGCTTCAGCACGTCCGGGTGATCCTGGTACTCGACCGGAATCTCGCTCAGGAGCTGTTGAGCGTCCGTGCCGAGACCCTGGGTCGCGAAGAAGTCGAACTCATCGAGCGTGGCGCGGACGTCCGCGGGGAGCGGCGGCCATTCCCGCGCCGCCTCCAGAGCGAGGTCGAGGGGCTCGCGTCTGGACTGTATGGACGGCCCGAGTCCCGGGTCGGTCACGATGGACTCTTCGCCGAAGTCGAACTCGTCCCAAGCCTTCACCGGCGCTTGAATCTCCGAAGCTTCACGTCCAGTAGTGGACTCCACCAAGTCCGGCTTCCGAAGTTCCGCCGCGACGGCGGCGACTCGAGCGTCGGTGGCGGACTCTGTGCTCAGCGACGGGGTTGCGCGCCACGTGTCGAGAGCCTGGAGCAGGTCCATAGGACCGATGATGGTGTCGGATCCCGGATCGTCGAGGGGCGGGTCGGCCTGGAAGGGCACGGAGAGCTCCGGGGGGAGCCTGACGACAGGAGAACCGACTCGGAGGGGCGAATCCGGCTCCGCCTCGGCACCTGGGTCTGACCCCGGCACCATCGCTCGAGGACCGGTGCCGCGGGCGGCGATGGTGCGAACATCCGATGTTGAACGACGACTCGACGGGTCGACTCGGCTGAGATCGAGTTCCTCGAAGCCAATCTCCTCGAACTCGGCCACGGGTGGCGGCGAGGGCACCGGTTCCACGAATGTCGAGTGAACCTCGGGCGTGGGTACGACCGCGGCCAGGCCTGGAGGCGCTGGAGGGATGCCCGCTGGGGCGGCAGCGGCCGCCGTTGCTGGGAGAGGGGGAGGAACCGCCGGCTGGTCCGGCGACGACGCGCTCACCAGCGCTGATGCCCCTTGGGAAGGAGCTGGCAGGGGGACCGACGCGTTGCTCCCACCTTGTCCGAAGCTCGCGGTGAGGTTGTCGACGAGCTGGCTCAAATCCTCAAGCTCGGTCGGTAGCGGCGCGTCTCCGTCCTGCGCAGCCGGCGGGCTATCGAACTTGAGCTGCTGCGGGGGCGGATTGGATGGCTCGCGTGGTGCGCTCGGCTCCAGGATGGGCTCGTCGGCTTCGTCGAATGAAAGCTCCTGAAAGCCGAGGTCCGTTACGGGGTCGATCGGGCGACCCGAGAGCGCGCGTCGGGCCCACTCGTCACCCGGGTCGAGCTGCACGATTCGCTCGAGTACCGCGTTTCGCTCATTCATGAGGCCGTTCCGGTCGTGAAGGCGGGCCAGCTCCTTTAGGACCGTCAGCATCTTCGGCTGCTGTCCGAGCAGCTCGAACGCTCGCACCAGCATCTCGAGCACGTCGGCGTCGGCCGCGTTGTTTCGGTAGCAGATCCGCA
>JADMJS010000612.1 GCA_018780435.1 Myxococcales bacterium | reverse complement strand
GAACGCCGACCGCTCGCTCAGCACCGCCAGCAGGAGTGATAACCCGTGCAGTTGCCGTAGGCGTCGGTGGTGGCGCAGCCGCAGGCCGAGCTGTTTTGGAAGTTGTAGTAGCAGCGGTTGCCACTGCCGTGGTTCTGGCAGCGGCTCGAGCCACAGTTCACACAGGTGCCCGCGGGCGAGCAGTCCCCGCCGTCGTCGCAGATACCGCCACAGGTGACGCGCCCGGTGCAGGTGCCGAGGATACAGGTGAAGTCGGTGGCGTCGTCGCAGCAGTCGGTGTTGTTGCTACAACCCGCCGTGCAGTCGCCGCTCGCGCAGCGCTTCCCGGGGCAGTAGTTGTCAATGTAGACACACGAGCCGCCGCCGTTGCAGGTCGGCGGTGGGCGTGCGTAACAATTGCCGTTGCAGGTCTTGCCGATGCCGACGCACGCCGTACCGGGGCCCGCGTAGGAGACGCCGCACCCGAGCGACCCGCAGGTGTAGGTCGAACAGCCGTGGGCCGGATTGAGCGCCGAGCAGTTGGTCGAACCCGAGTCCGCACACGAACCCGTACCATTACAGTAGTCCTGCGGATACCAGACGTTGCTCGCACAGAGGTTCGAGTTTCCGTTGGCACAGGGCGTCAGCGACGACCGGTTCGAGATGAGACAATTCCCGCCTGAGCAGTAGCCGTCGGTACAGGCCGTGTCGAGCGCGTTGCAGTTCTGCGTCCCGCCGTCCACGCACGTCCCGGTTCCGTTGCAGGTGTCCTGGATGTGGCGGGTGTCACCCACACACGAGTTCGCGGCGCACACGACGCCTGCGTTGAAGTTCTGGATCTGACAGCCTGTCGCGCTGCAGTAGCCGTTTCGGCACGCGTTGTCGAAGCCATTGCAGTTCTGGGTCCCGCCCGTCTTGCAGACGCCCGCTTCGCAGAAGTCCTTCAGGGTCCAGGTGTCGCCGCTGCAGAACTCACCACCGCACTTGGTGCCGTCGCCCTTGTTGCTGGTGGAGCACCCGGTCGCGGCACTACAGGCGTAGTTCAGACACACGTTCGCCCCATTGCAGTTCTGCGTGCCGGAGTCGGCGCAGGTGCCGGTCAAGTTACCGCAGTAGTCCGTCGCGTTGAAGGTGGTCCCCGCGCACGTCGACGCATTGCAGACCGTGGCGTTCGTCCGGTTCGTCCAGGCGGTCGTCGAATTGCTCGAATTGCAGAACTTGCACGCGGCGTCGCTGCTCGCCCCCTGCGACGCCCCGTCGGCGTAACAGACACCACCAATGGCGCAGAAGCTCGGGTTCACCGTGAAGATGCAGACGTTCATGTCGTTGTCGTTCGGCGAACAGGTGTCCGTGGTGCACGTGAGGCTGTCGTTGCAGGAGTAGAGCGATCCCGCGCAGGTGCTCGCGTCACCGCCGTTACACACGTCACTGCCGGTGCAGGGGTTACCGTCGGCACACGCGGTACCCGCGACCTTACCCGTGACCGAGCAGACCGCCGTGCCGTTGGTCGCGTGACACTGAATAGCACCGGTATTGGCGCAGCCACCGGAGCCACGGGTGCAGGCCGCGCCCTTGTTGTAGCCCTCGTCGACACCGCTGACGCAGTTGTCATCGATGTTGTTGCACAGCTCGACCGCGCCCGGCTTCACGGCCGCGTTGGTGTCGAGACAGTCGCCGGACGTCGTCGCGGTGTACTTATTGACCGTGTCGGCCGCGCAGAGGCAGCGCGAGTCGGTCGCGACGCCAAAGCCGTCACCGTCGAAGTCCTTGTAGTACGTGATGCAGCCGCTCGCACCCTGCTCGTTGATGGTGCCGTTGCAGTTGTCGTCCACCGTCGTCGTCGAGCAGAGCTCCGGCTTGTTCGGCGCCGCGTTCGCGTTGCCGTCGTTACAGTCACCGGCCTGCGTCGCACGGTAGAAGGGTGACGCCGTCTGCGCCGCGCAGAGGCACTGGGTGGCGCCCACGCCGTAGCCGTCACCGTCTACGTCCGTGTAGTAGTTGGTGCAGCCGGTGGCGCCCGCTTCGTTGAAGGACCCATCGCAGTCCTCGTCGTTCGCCGGCGCGACGTCGCAGAGCTCAGTCGCGGGCTTGATGTCGCCCACACACGCCCCGAAGGCGCCACCCGAACACGAACGCGTCCCCGGACGGCAGTCGCCCACGTTCACAGTCCCGGCAAGCCCCGTGTAACAGGACTCGACGTAGCTGTTGTTGAGGTTGCCACAGCCCGTGATGGTGGCGCAGGAGTCGTCGGTGCAGAGGTTCGCGTCGTTACAGTTCTGCGTCCCCTGGTCGATGCAGCTCCCCGTGCCATTGCACGTGTCCGCTTTGGTGTAGACGAGGCTGCCGCAGGCCGGATCCAGACACTGATAGCCCGAGGGCCGGTTGGTCCAGCTGTTGTTCGACGTCACCGGCTGACACGACCGGCACGAGTTCGCGCCATTGTTCGTCGAGTTGATGGCGTTCGTCGGGTCCGCGTTGGCCGCGTAACACGTCCCCGCGCAGGACGGGCTCGTCGGCGAACACGGCGTCCCGGCGATGAAGCAGTTGCCGGCCGCCAGAGTACAGGTGCCCGCACCGTCACACGCGCGGCACGTGCCCGAGCAGACGTAGGTCGTGCCGCCGCAGGTGCTGGACGCGCCACCGTTGCAGCGATCGGTGTGGGTACACGACACGCCGTCGTCGCAGGCCGTGCCGTTCGCCTTGCCCGTGACCGTACACTGCGTCACTCGACCCCAGGTGACGTTGTTGTCATGCGCGAGCTGGTTCACGTCGCAGGTACGCGTCGAGCTCTGAGAGCACGCACCGACACCCTCGGTGCAGGCCGCACCGACGTCCGCGTTGAGCTCGTCGGTGGAGCCATCGCAGTCGTTGTCGATCCCGTCGCAGTACTCGTGGTTGGCCGAGCCGGACAGGAAGGGCTGGTTCGCCGCGTTCGCCAATTGGACAATCTGTGCATCCGTGAGCTTGACGTCATAGACGCCGACGGCGCCGATCTGACCCAGGAAGAACGAGCTCCCCGGACGCTGACCGACATGAAGCGGCGACGCGCTCGTCGCGAGGTTCACGCAGCCGCTGGCATTGTCGACGCTCGCGCGCTTCACGCCGTTGACCCACGTCTCGATCTTGCAGGTAGAGGCCGAGTAGGTGCAGACCACGTGCGACCACACATTCAGTGAGACCGGGGTCGAGCCCTGCCACGCCCAGCCGCCCGAGGCGAGCTGGATGGCGCACTCGAAGTTGGCCCCGTTCATGGCCATCTCGTAGCTGCTCTCCTTGTTCACGATGATCCCGGAGCCCACCGTGCCCGTCGGACGAATCCAAGCGGTCATCGTGACTTGCGGGCTCGCCAGGTTGTAGGGCGCCGCGGCCGCGTGTGCCGCGTAGATCGTGTTGGAGGCGCCGTTGTAGCTGCCGACCGACGGCCACGGGCGGCTAGTGCCGAGCGTGCCGCCCACAGGGACCGTGGTGGTCGGGAGCGTGGTGGTCACTTGACCCGCCGCGTCCGTCGCGTGATTGCCGTAACCGGAGAGATCGATCTCCGTCGCCTGATCCGAGTTGAACCCGTAGGTCCCCCAGACGAGCTGGTTCACACACTGCGTCGCGGTCCCGGCCGCGTTACAGACCGTGAGGCCGTCGGTGCAGCTATCGGCGTCCGCGCCGTCGCATGCCGACCCCTTGGTCGGGAAGTCCTCGTCGATCTGCGTATTGCAGTTGTCGTCGACATCATTGCACTTCTCGGACGCGGCCGGGTTGATCTGGTTGGCCTGAACCGTCACGCCCCAGTAACCCGTCGCGGCCTTGACCGTGCCCGAGTCCACGCAGTCGCCCGCGGCGGCCACGTAGCCGGCGGGTGGGGTGCACCCCGTGACCGTGCTGCTCGAGTCGCCCCATCCGTCGCCATCGAGGTCACGGTAGAAGGTGAGAAGAACGCCGTCATCGACCACACCATCGCAGTCGTTGTCCTTGAGATCGCAGGTCTCGGCGACCGGTGTCACCTGGCCGACGCAGGTCCCGCTCGGACCGCCGTTGGCACAGTATTCGGTACCGGCCTTACAGAGTCCGACGTTGAGTGTGCCTGCCGTCCCCGTGTAACACGCGGCGTTGAAGACCACCGTGTTGTTGGTATTGGCACAGCCACCCGCCCCCGAGCAGGCGTCGGTGGTGCAGACGTTGCTGTCGTTGCAGCTCACGTCGGTCG
>JADMJS010000768.1 GCA_018780435.1 Myxococcales bacterium | reverse complement strand
CAACCTTCTAGCCTACGCCAGGCCCGGAGCGCGAAAGCGACACGATGAAGATCCACGAGTATCAAGCCAAAGCCGTGCTCGCCAAGTATGGCGTCCCGGTCCGTCCTGGGAAGGTTGTCTTCGACGTCCAGGAGGCCGTGAAGGCCGCCCAGACGCTCCCGCAGGGCCTCTACGTCGTCAAGGCGCAGATCCATGCCGGTGGCCGTGGTAAGGGCGGCGGCGTCAAGCTCGCTCGCTCCATCCAGGAGGTGCACGACCACGCGGCTCGCATCCTCGGCATGCAGCTCATCACGCACCAGACCGGGCCCGAGGGCCAGAAGGTGCGTCGGCTCTACATCGAGTCGGGCGTCGACATCGCTCAGGAGTTCTACCTGGGCCTGACCCTCGACCGCGAGCGCTCGCAGGTCGCGGTCATGGCGTCGAAGGAGGGTGGCGTCGACATCGAAGAGGTCGCCGAGCACCGTCCGGAGGCCATCTTCAAGGAGTGGGCCGATCCGGCCGTCGGGCTCACGGCGTTCCAGTGCCGACGCCTCGGCTTCAAGCTGGGCTTCTCGGGCAAGGCGCACGGCCAGTTCGTGAACCTGCTGATGAGCCTCTACCGCGCCTTCGTGGAGAAGGACTGCAGCCTCGTCGAAGTCAACCCCATGGTGCTCACGCCCACGGGTGAAGTCCTCGCGCTCGACGCGAAGATCACCTTCGACGACAACGCCATCTTCCGTCACGCCGACATCGCGGAGCTCCGCGATCTCGACGAGGAAGAGCCGCTTGAGGTCCGCGCCAAGAACTACGACCTCAGCTACATCAAGCTGTCGGGCAACGTCGGTTGCCTCGTGAACGGCGCCGGCCTCGCCATGGCGACCATGGACATCCTGAAGTACTACGGCGTCGAGCCGGCCAACTTCCTCGACGTCGGCGGTGGCGCCACGACGGAGAAGGTCACGGAAGCCTTCAAGATCCTGCTCGACGACAAGGTCGACGCGATCTTCGTCAATATCTTCGGCGGCATCATGAAGTGCGACGTCATCGCGAACGGCGTCGTCGCCGCGGCGCGCAGCGTAGGCCTCTCGGTCCCGCTCGTGGTTCGGCTCGAAGGCACGAACGTGGAGCTCGGCAAGAAGATCCTCGCGGAGTCGGGGCTCGCGATCACGCCGGCAGACAGCATGAAGGATGGCGCCCAGAAGTGCGCCGCGGCGATCGGGAGGAGCTGAGCCATGGCTATCTGGGTAGACAAGAACACGCGACTCATCTGCCAGGGCATCACCGGCTCGGCGGGCTCCTTCCACTCCAAGCAGATGCTCGACTACGGGACCAACCTCGTTGGCGGCGTCACGCCTGGCAAGAAGGGGCAGTTCTTCGAGGGTAAGGCGCCCATCTTCGACACGGTCACGGACGCGGTGGAGGCCACCGGCGCCAACGCCTCGGTCATCTTCGTGCCGCCGCCCTTCGCGGCCGACGCGATCATGGAGGCGGCGGACGCGGGCATTCAGCTCATCGTCGCCATCACCGAGGGCATCCCCGTCCTCGACATGATCAAGGCGCGCAAGTACCTGCAAGACCGGCCGGTGCGCCTCATCGGGCCGAACTGCCCGGGCATCATCACGCCGGACCAGTGCAAGATCGGCATCATGCCGGGCCACATCCACAAGGCCGGCAACATCGGCGTCGTCTCGAAGTCGGGCACGCTGACCTACGAGGCGGTGGGCCAGCTCACCTCGCTCGGCATCGGTCAGTCGACCTGCGTCGGCATCGGCGGTGACCCGGTCAACGGCACGAACTTCATCGACGTGCTCACGGCCTTCCAGAACGACCCGGACACGCACGGCATCATCCTCATCGGGGAGATCGGCGGGAACGCCGAAGAGCAAGCGGCCGAGTTCATTCAGCAGCACGTGACCAAGCCGGTCGTCGGCTTCATCGCCGGAACCACGGCGCCTCCGGGCCGCCGCATGGGCCACGCGGGCGCCATCATCTCCGGCGGCAAGGGCACGGCGACCGACAAGATCGCCGCGCTCGAGCGGGCTGGCGTGTCGGTCGTGCCGACGCCGTCCGACATGGGCGCCACGATGAAGAAGCTCATCGAGTCTCTCTGAGACTCGATCAAGTTACTGAAATAAGAACGAAATAAAGAGATCGGAGACACTGAAATGGCCATCGAACGCACCCTCAGCATCATCAAGCCCGACGGCGTCAAGAACAACCGCATCGGCAAGATCATCGACCGCTTCGAGACGAACGGCCTCAAGGTCATCGCCGCCAAGCTCAAGAACCTGTCGAAGGCCGAAGCCGAGGGCTTCTACGCAGTCCACAGCGCGCGCCCCTTCTTCGGGGAGCTCGTCGAGTTCATGACCTCGGGCCCGGTCATGCTGATGATCCTCGAGGGCGAGAACGCCATCGCCAAGAACCGCGAGCTGATGGGCGCCACCGACCCGAAGAAGGCCGCCCCGGGCACCATCCGCGCCGACTTCTCCGCCAGCATCGGTGAGAACACCGTGCACGGCTCGGACGCCGCCGACACGGCCGCCTTCGAGACGAGCTGGTTCTTCGCCGGTATCGAGCGGGCGAACTGAGTTGCCCTCGGGCGGGGGCCCACCCCCGCCGCGTGACCACACGGTTGCGCTAGCCGGTTCCCACCGGCATCTTCCCATCCATGGATACCCTCGGCGTCTTCCGGGTGCTGGTCTCGCTGACGCTCGCGTCGGCCGTGGCCGGCTGTACTTCCGACGACGTCGGCGTTCGTAGGCTGCTGCCGGCGGCCGACGCTCGTGATGACGTCGGATTCGTCGATGCGGACGCACCCAACGTCGACGCCGGGTTCATTGACGCCCAAGTCGTCCCGGATTCGAGCACTCCGGATGCCACTGACACGCCGGAGCTCCCTGCGCCAGACGACATCTGGGTGCCGGAGGAACTGCCCGCGCCAGACGATGTAGAGGATCCCGATGACATGCCGCCGACGGACGACGTCGCCAGTCCAGATGATGCCGACCTCCCAGGCGACACCGGGCCCGTCGACGTGCCGCCACCCCCGGACGTGTCTTATCCCGCGCTCTACCCGCCGGATAAGGTCCATTCACCGTTGACCCCATCGGTCGTCGCACGCCTCGCGGCCATCCATGCGACGGACCCCGCGCTCGCGGACGACGTCTTCATGAAGATTGGGGCGTCGACGACCGTCTCGAACTCGTATCTCGGCTGCTTCGCTGGAGAAAACGTCGCGCTCGAGTCCTACGCCGGGCTTCAGCCGACGCTCGACTTCTTCCTCGGAGGCGACGCGGCCGGGAGCGATCCTTTCTCCCGAAAGACGGTCGCGGCAAAGGTGGGGGTGTCGGCGGGTTGGGCCATCACGGGCGACCCGTCGCCGCTCGAGCAGGAGTATCTGGCGCTCTCGCCGAGCTTCGCGTTCGTCCACTACGGGACGAACGACCTCGGGATGGGCTCGACGTATGAATCCGCCCTCTTCAACTTCGGGGACAAGCTCTGGACGCTCACCGATGAGCTGCTCGGGTGGGGCGTCATCCCGATCTTGGTCACCATCGGGCAGCGGCTCGATGACCCGGCCGCCGACGCGTGGGTCGACACGTTCAACGGCGCTATTGCCGCCGTCGCGCAAGGGCGTCAGGTACCGCTGCTCGACGCCAACCTCGCGTACGAGCCGATCCCGAACTACGGCATCGCCAGCGACGGTATCCACAGCTCGGTCTACCCCGGGGGCGCCTGTCAGCTCACGGACCCCGGCCTCGACTACGGCATGAACATTCGGAACGCACACAGCCTCGTTGTTCTCGATCGGCTACGGCGCGCAGTTCTGCTGGGCGAGGCGCTCGACCCTCCGGGCGCGCCCCTCCTCGGTGCGGGCACTCACGCTGACCCCATCGTCGTCCCATCGCTCCCGTTCAGCGATCTGCGTTCGACCATCGGCGGCGAGGCCGTCTTCGACGCCTACCCCGGCTGCAATGCCGCGCAGAACGAGTCGGGCCCCGAGGTGGTCTATCGGCTCGAGCTCACGGCCGAGACCAGCCTCCGTGCCACGGTGCACGATCTCGGCACCGTCGACGTCGACCTCCATGTGCTCGACGACACGGGGACCCCAGACGGCTGCCTCAAGCGAGCGCACCGCTTCATCGACGTGACGCTCCCGGCGGGCGTCTACTACGTCGTCCTGGACAGCTTCGTGTCGGG
>JADMJS010000440.1 GCA_018780435.1 Myxococcales bacterium | reverse complement strand
TGAACTCGCGGAGGAGCTCCTGGACCAAGAACTCCAGCTTCTTGCCGGAGCCCGTGCCGGACGCGCCTTCGCGCAATTCATGAAGGAACTCACCGAGATGACTGCGAGCCCTGACGAGCTCCTCCGTCACGTCGGTGCGGTCGAGGAGGGCGACCACCTCGGACAGCGCTTCGGTCGAACGCGTCCGGTCCGGAGAGCCGAGGTCGGTCAGGAACGCCTGCGTGCGCCGCACGAGTCGGCTTCGACGCTCGACGGCCGACGCGGCGAAACGCGCTTCGAGGCGCCGGGCCGTGGACTCGAGGGTCTCGCAGCGGGTGATGAGGTCGGCGGCGAGGCGTTCCCCTTCACGCACACGCTGGAGGATGAACGCGTCGAGGGCGACCTCGACCGCGGCGAAGACGGCCTCCGCCGGCTCGCTGTCCGCGACATTACCGCTGGTCGTCACGACGCCCTGCACGCTGAGCAGATCGTGCAGGGTCACTGGCGGTAGCGCGTTCTCGTCCGCAAAGCGCCTGAGATCACCTACGAGGCGCGTCGCGAGGGACGCATCGAGGCGCGGCTGGCCGCGGCTCGGGTCGGACTGGCGCGTGATCGTGATCTCGACGTGACCGCGCTGCACTCGCGCTTTCACTCGCCGTCCGATCTCGTGTTCGAGCTCCGTCAGCTCCGACGGAGAGCGGAAACGAAGCTCTAGGAAACGATGATTGACGGAGCGGATCGCGACGCGAAAGTCACCAGCCGGATCGCTCGCGGCGCCATAGCCGGTCATGCTCTGCAGCGGGGAGCGGCCTGCGGTCATCCGCCTTGGCCTCCGCGGAACCAAGCGACCGTTCGCGCAAGCCCCTCAGTGACGTCGATGGCGGGGACGAAGCCGAGGCCCGACTCGGCGGCGCGGATGTCGGCGACCGAGTGGGCGATATCGCCTGCACGTGGCGGCGCATGGTTCGGTGCGAGGGAGGTGCCGAGGATGCCGTTCAAGCGCTCCACGAGGTCGAGGAGCGAGATCCGGAGTCCACACGCGATGTTGAACGAGCGCCCGGCCGCGCCGGGCGCCGTGCACGCGAGCAAGTTGGCCTCGACGACGTTGTCGATATAGCAGAAGTCGCGAGTCTGCTGGCCGTCGCCGAAGATCGTCACCGACTTGCCCGCGAGCATCATGGTGATGAAGCGCGGGATGACGGCGGCGTAGTCGCTCTTCGGATCCTGACGCGGACCGAAGACGTTGAAGTAGCGCAGCGTCACGATCTCGAGACCGTAGAGCTCGGTGAAGAGGTGGCCGTATTGCTCGCCGGTCGCTTTGTGGAGCGCGTAGGGCGAGAGGGGCGCCGTGGCCATCGTCTCGACCTTCGGCAGCACCTCGGAGTTGCCGTAGACGGCCGAACTGCCGGCGAAGACCACCCGCTTCACGCCAGCGCGCCGTGCGGCGTCGAAGACGTTGAAGGTGCCGTTGATGTTCACGTCGTGGGTCGTGCTGGGGTCTTCGACCGACTTCACGACCGACGGGATGGCGGCTTCGTGGAAGACGTAGTCGCAGCCATCGACGACGCTCATGACGAGGCGAGCGTCACGGATGTCCCCGTGATGAAACGCGATACGGTCCATCACCGGGGCGAGGTTTTGGAGGTTGCCGCTTGAGAGATCGTCGAGGACGCGCACCGAATGACCACGAGCGACGAGAGACGCGACGATGTTCGAGCCGATGAAGCCGGCGCCACCGGTGACGAGATAGGTGCTCACGATTCAGTTCCTCCGTGGGTCACGCTCGGGCCCCTGCTCGTTCTGAACAGGCGAGCCCCTCATTCGGTCCGCCCGGGCCAAGGCCCCACTCGGACGCGAAGTCGAACACCGTATACCGCGCCCTGATGTCGCGCGCGACCGTCCAGTCATCGAGATCGCCCGCGAGCTCCGCGTGAAGCGCTTCCGGCGAGGTCGGACCGCCCGACGCTTCGAGCGCATGCCGGACGGCGCCATAGGGCAGGAGGGCCTCGCGGACGTGGGCCAGGATGGCGTCCCGCCCGTCTCGAACGCGGAGGAGGCGCTCGCGGAGCACGTCGCGTGGGACCCACTTCTTCAGCGCTTCCACGGCGATAGCCGCCACGACGGCCTCCGGGAGACGGCCGTGGCGGGCCAGCACCTGCGCTTCGGCTGCAACGCGAGTCGCGGGGTGCGCTGCGACCGCGGCGTCGACGTTGAAGGCCGAAGCCGGCAGGGCGCCGAGAGACGCGACGCGGTGGTGGAGCGGCTCGACGAGGCAACACGCGATCCCGACTTGCGTGCCGTGGAGGCCGTGCGGGTGCTCGTCCCGGGCGTAACACATCATGTCCCAGTAGTGGCTGATGAGGTGCTCCGCGCCGCTCGCGGGCGAGGACGCGCCGGCGATCGCCATGGAGAGCCCCGAGAGCAAGAGGCACTCGGCGAGGGACGCGAGCGCGTCCGGGTTGGCTGCGCCGATGTCGGTGGCGTCTTTGACCATCCGCGGGAAGGCCGTCGCGAGCAGCTCGCCGGGCTCTTTGACCCACGGGTCGCCGAGCACGTGGTGTGAGAGGCGCCAATCGGCTTCGCTGAAGGGCTTCGAGAGCATGTCGCCGAGGCCGGCGAGCGTGAGCGCGCGCGGGGCGGCGGCGCAGAGATCGAGGTCGATGAGGACGCCGACAGGGGGCGTCGCCGGGAGCGTGCGCTTCACCCCGTCCACGAGCAGCGCCGAGATGGCGCTGGTATAGCCGTTCATGCTGAGCGCCGTGCCGACCGCCACGTAGGGCACGCCGAGCTCGGTGGCGGCTGACTTCACGATGTCGTTCACCGTGCCGCTGCCGACGGCGACGAGGGACGCCGCGCCGCGCGCTTTCGCGACGAGCTCCGAGACGGCGACCGGCCCGGCGATGGCGTCACCGGGGATGGTGTGGCCGAAAGCGCCGAGCGTCTGGCGAACGGAGGCCCCCGCGGCGCGGTGCGTATTCTCGTCGTCGACGACCCAAAGGGGGCCCGCCGGCAAGAGCGCGCGGACGAACGCCTGTACGTCCGACAGAGCGCCCCGGGCGACGCGGGCGGCGCGCGTGTTGACGCGAACGATGCGTCCGTCACTGCAGAGGAAATCGTGGCCGAGGAGGCGATCGAGCATCTGGCGCCTTTAGCGCACGTGTGCGCGACGGTCAACGACCTGGCGCAGCCTCGCGCGACGGTCAACGAGCGCGCGTGGCCCCGTCCGAATCAGTCGCTCTCGGGGAGAGAGGTGCGGACCACGGTGAACGCGGCCGTGTAGCCGAGCGCGCCAATCTCGCCGACGCCCGATTCCGCGAAGCCGTCGCCATCAGAGTCGACGAGGTCCGCATAGCCGCTCTCGAGCTGGACTTGGAGCGGCGAGCCGCCGAGGTCGACGTCGAGGATGAACGGCGTCAGCACGAGCGTCATGCCGCTCACGATGCCCTCGACGTGGCTAAGGCTCGCCTGGTCGAACTCGGTGAGCACCACACCCGCGATCTTGCCGCCCTTCGACTGGAGGAAGGCCATCTCGCCGTTCAATGTGCCGGAGATGGGCTCGGTGGCGGTAATGGTCACGGCCCACTTGCCCGACACGTCGGTGAGCGGCGGGACGCCCGTGCGGAAGGCGATCTCGATCGGCAGGTAGAGGACTTGGCCGAGGGTCGCGGCGAGGCCTTCGGTCGCCCGAATACGGTAGTCCATGCCCTCCTCGAGGGTCTCGGTCGGGGTGAAGCGAACCACGCGGCCACTCTGCGTCCAAGCGCCGGGGACGGCGGTCGGGGTGCCCTCTTCCGGCAGCGCTTCGATGGTGAAGTGGTCCTCCTGGCCGGGTACGAGCACCTGCGAGAACATCAGCTCGATCGGCGACTCCACCCACACGTGGTTGTCCCCATTCAGCGGCGACGCGCTATTCAGGTAGAGCGCGTCACCCGGGATCTGACGCACGTAGGAGGTGAGCGCCGCGAGCTCTTCCGCAGTCAAGACCGCGCCAGTGAACTGCACCGCGTACGCGACCATGTCGTCGATGTCCTTCCAAGTGCCCTTTCGGCCGTAGGGCGCCGTGTCGTAGACGCCGATGAGCGAGGGGACGTCGGTGAGCATGCCGTTCGTCTTGCCCGCGACCATCGACTTGTTCGTCAGCAGCGGCCCCGAGTGGCAAGCGCCGCAGCCGGCCGGCCCATTGAAGAGCTGCTTGCCGATCTCAC
>JADMJS010000347.1 GCA_018780435.1 Myxococcales bacterium | reverse complement strand
GTGATTTCGGAGTAGAACCGCGCGGAACTCGAATCGGGGGCGACGTCGCCGATGTGCGCTCCCAAGACGTGCCGAGTGCACTGAGCTGAGAGGATCCGATGAGCAGCACCGAAGACACGCCCCCCGGACCGGTCAAGACCGCCGTCGCCACAACTCTGACCTGGGTGGGCGGACTCGCCGGTCTGAGCGTGGGTTCGAGCCTCGCCGCCGTGACGCTCCCGTTCGTGAACCAGGAGAAGCGCCACCGGTGGTTCCTCGCCCCCGCGATGAGCCTGAACGTCCAGCTCACGCTGTCGCGCATCTCGATCCTGTACGACCGTGAGTTCGTGAAGGAGCGGCGCGGCGTCTTCATCCAGAACCACGTGAACATGCTCGACGGTCAGCTCGCGTGCCACGTGATCCCGCATGAGTTCTGCGGCCTCTACAACCATTGGCACAATTGGATCCCAGGGTACGGCTGGGTCATGTACCTCGCCCAGGGCATCAAGGTGTACCCGAAGTCCAAGGGCGGCGTGGCGCGTATCACGGAACAGGCCAAGAACCGGGCCGAGCGCAACATGTCTATCCTCGCCTTCCCGGAAGGGCACCGCACGCGCTCCGGCAAGGTCGGGCCCTTCAAGCGCGGCGCGTTCTTCATGGCGCGCGACGCGGGACTGCCCGTCGTACCGCTGTGCGTTCGCGGCATGCTCGAAGTCAATCAGCCGAAGACCCAGGTCTTCCGCCCGGGCCACATCGAGGTCTATATCGGCAAGCACATCGAGACGGCGGGCCTGTCGGACGAGCAGCTCGGCGACCTCGCTGACGAGGTGCGCAACATCCATGTCCGCTTCGTTGAAGAGGGCTGGACGCCACACGACGCCGAGGTCGTGTCGACCAAGATCGGCTGACGCCGACAGGCCGCTCTCAGTTGTGGAAGACCTTCCGAGGCCCGTCGAGCGCGACGTGGTCCGGGGTCACCTCGGCCTGCCACGCGTAATAGAGCTGGCCGGAGTTGTTCACGCTCTCGACGAACGAGAAGGGGCCGGCCGGCACCGCGATACGGACCACCTGCGGATCCGCGCCGTCCGGGCGGGTGGCGGTCTTCGTGCGGAAGAGCTCGGATGGGTGCCAGCCGAGGACCATCTGAAGCCCACGGTTGTATCGATCCTGAAGGTATTCGCGGCGTTCCGCGCTGTCGCCCCATGGCTCGAAGAGCAGGTACACGCCAGCGATCGGATTGCCAGCAGGTGAGAGCAGCAAGGTGAGTGGGCGTGGCGTCCAGGAGACCGTGATGCCGTCGAGCGCCAAGCTGACGGGCTCGTCGCTGGTCGCATCGGTGAGGTCGAAGTCCACCGCGCTGCCGGTGGGGGCGAGCCGCACGAAGCCCTTGGTCGTGAGCGGCTTCTGGCGCAGATCGATCTCGAGGACCACCCGCGGCGCACCGGGCTTCACAGTCTCGTGCGGAAACCAGCCGTAGGGCGTTCCTTTGCGGTCGATGGTGGGATCGATAATCTCGTCGACGAGCGTGCGAAGCTTCGCTGGGTCGAAGACTTGGGCCGGCGGACCGATCCGCGAGTAGTCGGGCCACGGGCCGACGTCGGTCACGAGGTCCCGCTCGGCCGCCACGTATTCCGGATCTTCGCGCCTCTCCCCGAAGCGAGCCACGTAGTAACGCAGGTCCTCGGGGACCTTCAGGTGGCGCAGGGCCTCGGCCGAGGCGCCGAACGCGAAGGAGAGCACTCCGAGTGGGATCCCGTAGCGGAGCGGCTGCCGCACGACGGCCAGGATCCCCGAGAAGGCCCAGATGAGAATGGGATGGAAGACCATGTAGATGATCCCCATCTTGTTGGGCACGTCCCAATTCTCCTGCAATGACAGGGCGATATAAGGCAGGACGAACCAGAGCAGCCAGAACACGGCGTCCTTCTTCTGCTGGCGCGCGAGCCAGACGAGCCCGAGCCCGATGGCGGCGAACAGTACGAGGCCGAGCATGTCAGCGAGGTAGAGTGGCCACATCAGGAAGGTCGGGAAGGGGTTCCACGGCGTACGGACGAGCTCCGGGCCGAAGGGCCACTGGAGGAGCCCTTCGTACATCCCGAAGAAGCGATGCGGGAACGCCGGGATCTGGCCAAAAGACTCGAACTTCAGGAGCGACCCGAGCGCGAGATAGTGGTGGATGTGGCAGACCGAGGTCACGAGGACGAAGAGCGGGAACGCGATCAGGAAGGCGCGGAGGCGTTTCTCGCGCTCGGGATAGACCCAGATGGCCCAGCAGATGGCGAGGCCGCACAAGATGGCGGCGTGCTGCATCATCACGACGAGGCCGAACATGAGCCCCATATGGGCCCACGGCACGCGCGCTCTGAGCAGGAACGGGAACATGAGCGAGCTGAAGCCGAGGGTCAGCAGGTTCTCGTCGAGCAGCGGGATCTTGGCGACGTAGGGGTTGAGCGGCAGGAAGACGAGGAAGGCCCAGGCGAGGACGCGGCCGGCTCGGGTCTCGTGGCCGAAGACACGGCGGGCGAGAGCCCAGCCCCCAAGCGCCGCCGAGAAGCCGAGGAAGCCGTAGAGCAGTCGAAAGCCCAGCCCGCGATAAAGGACGACGAAGCTCGAGATGACGGCCGGGTTGCCGAGGCGTTGGTCGTCGCGGTTCGAGTAGAGCAAGTGCACGTCTTGGTCATGCATCTTGAGGACTTGGATGACGACCCGGTGGATGCACGACTCGAGGAAGCAGACGCTGCGGTCGTACTTGAGGACGTAGAAGGCCCCGATAGCCAGCGCGACCCCGAGCACGGGACGCAGCTCCTGCCAGCCTTCTCGGAGCTGGACCGGGACGCGCATGGGGAGGCGCCGGAGCCTTGACCACGCGATCAGGGCCACCGCCGCCGCCACGCCGAGGGTGATTCCAGGGACGAGCGCGATGTTCGGGAAGAAGACGATAGCGAACGCGATGAAGGGCACGAGGCCGAATCCCCACGCGAGGGCCATCATCAGGTGAAAGACGGGCGAATCGTCGGGTTGCCGTTCCGGCTGCCAGTTACAAGCGACTAGGAGCCCCGTGCCGAGCAGCGCCGCGGTGATGAGGAGCCCGAGGATGAGGTGCCAGATGAAGGCGAGCGCGTCCACGCGGCGATTCTAGCAGAGGACTGGACCGCATGGTGGTTGCGCGGAGCGGACGCGAGAGGAATACTCCGCGCGCAGCGGCCCGTTACCTCGCAGGACGCAGGGCTGTCAGTCGCGATCGGCGCTGGCCCTGTCCTCCCCGGCTCTCCGCAAAGGATGAATCCATGCGCACGTCCCTCGCCCTCCTCTCGACCCTCTTCGTCGCCGGCAGCGCCGCCGCCGCCGACCCGTTTACGCCTTGGACGTCTGGGGAGAAGGGCGGCGTGGGCGCTGCCGACCTCGCGGTCTCACTTGAAGACGGCGAGTTCTACTCGGACCGCTACACCCTTGAGGCCTGGTTCGAAGACAAGAGCCGCATCTACATCTCTTACTTGGTGTCGAACCTCGGGCCCGGCACGGGCAAGTTGACCGTGAAGAGCCGCGTCATCGACGCCGCCGGCAAGGAGCACTACTTCAAGAAGGAGGTCGATCAGGGCGGCTACCAAGTCAGCGCGAGCCCCTTCAAGTACACCGCCGCCGGCCACACGCTCTCGGGTTCGGCGCGCTCATTCTCAGCCTCCGGCAATGGCGGCAGCTTCAGCTTCGACCTCGACTTCAAGAGCGGCCTCGCCCCCTGGAAGCCGGGTAACGGTCACGCCGGCTTCGGTGTCGACGAGCAGGGCTACCTGAAGACGGCGCTCATTCAGCCCAAGGCGGTGGTGACCGGCTCCGTCACGCTCGGCGGGAAGAAGGCCACGGTAAAGGGCTACGGCTACGTGCTCCACACCTCGTCGAACATCGCGCCGCACGGCACCTACAAGCGCTTCGTGGACATCCGCTCCATCGACGGCGAGACCGTCGTGTGGCTCAAGCAGTTCACGATGACCGAGCAATTCGGTGGCAAGACCCTCGGCTACCTCTACGTGGCGCGTGGCGACCAGGTGCTGGTGGCGGCCGGCCGCGTGTCACTGAAGATGGACAAGGTCCAGACCGACGGCAAACACGCCAACAAGTACAAGGTTCCGCTCGTCATCTCCGCGACCGGCAAGCGCAAGGACACGGAGATCGCCATCACGATCGAAGCGCCGTCCATCGCCGGCCGCGAAGACGAGCTCGAGTC
>JADMJS010000495.1:18125-21635 GCA_018780435.1 Myxococcales bacterium | reverse complement strand
TTGTGCGGACCGCAATGCAGGGTGAGGTTGTCGGCGGCGTTCGATCCACCGTGCGGCCACGCTCTGAAGAGGCGAAAACCCGTCAAGCCCAACGTGTCGATTTCTCGAATATTCTCAAGCATCTGAGACCCCACCTGAACGGGATCCAGTGGGAACTCCAATCAACCCGACCACCGTTGGCGTGCGCTGGACACGGCCGAGCACGACAGGACGCTCACCCACAGAGGGCTGGCTCAGCCACGCCCTCCTAATGGATGCGCAGGATCTCGACGAGCGACGCCATCTTACCCGCCGCGACCTCGGGACGACACCAAGCCCCCATGTCCACCCGTTCAAGTGACACGATCGCTCGAACCCGCTGGCGAGCTGCGGGCCAGGCGTCTCCCGAGCCCCTCCCGCGTGCCCACAAGCCGATTGTGCGGACCGTAATGCAGGGTGACGGCGGCGCACTCGGCGACGCAGCGGGTCAAGTCGCGGTCCGAGGGGCCTTCGGCGGCCTCCACGCCCACATCGGAGCCGACAGCGGGCGACTGACGGGTCTCCCGGTCGCGCGGCGCTGCGCTGAAGCGGGGTTAGGGCGGATCGGCGTCCGCGTAGCCGAGGCCCAAGGCGCGGAAGAGGGCGCCGGCGCTGATGGCGCGGGCGGTACCGGACTCGGCGGCGTCGCCTGGGGACCAGACCACCATGCCGACGGCGCGGCCGAACTCGTCGATGATGGGGCCGCCCGCGTTGCCGGCGCTCACGCGCGCGTCCGCGTCGAGGTGGGTCGGTGAGCCCGAGACGACGCGCCCCGGGCTCACGCTGAAGGACAGGCCGGGGTGGAAAGGAGTCCCGATCGCGACGATAGCGGCGCCGGTCGTCGCGGGCGCGAGGTCGAGTCCGAGCGGCTCGAGCTTGCCACTGGTGACTTCGAGCAGGGCGACGTCATTGGCCGCATCCGTCCGTAGGACCCGCGCTTCGAGCTGCTTGCCCGACGCGGAGACGACGGCGACGGTACCGGACTTTACCAAGGACGCCTGCGTCGCGATGAGGAACTCCGAGAGCACAATCCCAGAACCCCACGCGTCGCCCACCAGCACGGTCACGACCGACCCACGAGCCCGCTGCGCCGCAGCCGTGGTGTCCAGCTTTCGGGTGGAAGAGGCCGGGCGCTTTAGCCGCTGACGAGGCGCCGCGGCCGTCGGGGAGACTTCGGGTGTCGTGACCGCCGGCGTCGTGATGGTGGGTGTGCTGACCACCGGCGTGACAGGCAGGGGTGTCACGGGCGTGACCCCGACGGAGGGCGCCGCGGGGAGGGGCTCGATGACCGGCGCCGCACCCTGAACGGTGGTCGGTGGACGCCCGGTCGGCGCCACGGCGGCGGCGAACTGGGGGTTAGCCAGGAAGTTTCGAAGGGCGATTCGATACGCCTGGAAGATGCTGGCCAAGGAGTGCTGCTGCGCCGTTGACGACCCGCGGGTCTCGAGCACGAAGGGGACTTGGCCGAGGACCTGCCAGCGCACCGTGACTTCGGCTTCGGACCAGCCCGCGCGGGCGTCGGACCCGAACACGTTGTAGACGATTCGGGTAACCGTGGGCTGAAGCCCGTGGGGGGCAAAGCCGGCCGTGGCGACGGTATAACCGAGGGTCCGAAGTTCGTCTCGAATCGCGTGGTTGAACTCGTTCGGGTCGATGACGAGGGTGCTGCCCCACTCATGGACCAGTGTGTACTGTCGTTCTGGGTTGGGCGCGTGGCCGCCGACCACCGTGCCCACGGGGATCTCGAAGATGGGTGGTACGAGCGCGATGGGCGAGCTCCCCTGAACCCGAACGGGCCTCTCGGAGGGAGCTTGCCCGGCTCTCAGCATCGCCGTGCAGCCGCAGAGCTGCACTGAGACGAGCCCAGCGAGCGCGAACCGGCGCAGTGCCCGCGGGAGGCGGAGGCGGTGTGTCAGCATGATCTCACTTTCCCTTTTTCTTGAGCAGTGCCGTAGCGCTACGTCCGAAGTATCCGCCGCGATCGTAACGGATGCTGAGCTTCAGCGCACGAACAGACTCGGTGTCGTTCCCGAGGGCGTCCTCGACGACCCCGAGATGATAGTAGCTCTCCCCGAGGCCGCTGCCGTCTTGTCTCGTGGCGAGCCGCAGCGCCTCTCGGAGGAGCTCTTTCGCCTCGCCGTGGCGGCCGAGGCGGTGGAGAATCCACGCCTCCGTGTCGACGTAGGCGAGTGTGCGCTCGGGGGCGAGCGCATGTGCACGACGAATGAGGGCGAGCGCGTCCTCGAGTTTGTCGCCGTGCCGCGAGAGGAAATACGCGAGGTTGTTGTGTAGCGCGGGTGACGCCGGAAAGCGCTCGAGCGCCTGCCGATAGACGAACTCGGCCGTCACCAGGTCCGACTGCTTCTCCCAGAGATCGCTGACGAGCGAGGTGAGCGCGACATACTGAGCGCCACGGACACGCAGTGGATCGACGAGCGCAAGCGCTGCAGCCGCGAGGCGGCGCGATTCGGCGGCCGGCGTTCCGGGATATCGTTCGAGCGCGTCACGGACGGCGTCGGCGGCGGCGAGACGCCCATCGATGGTGCCCGCGTTTCGAACGGCACGGTCCAACGCTCGGTGCGCTGCATCGAAGCGTCCACTGCCGACCGCTCGGGCCATGAAGAGGCCGGCCGCGAGCGTCTGGGCGCTGTGGGGGCCGCTCGCCCGTCGGCGGGGGTCGAGGACCGCCGGGAGCTCGATCCCGCCCAGCTCGAGCACCGTGTCGAGGCTGGCAAGCGCCGCCGCGTCATCTCCGCGAGCGAGGCTAGCGACGGCGCCGCTCAGGACGGCAATGGGGTGGGGAGCGTCGGGGCGCTGGGCCTTCGCGTCGGCGGCGAGCCGCTCGAGCATGGCGGCCGGGAACTGGGCGCGCCCTAGCGCGAGCGCGCAGAGCTGGACGGACGCGAACGCGCCGTCAGGGCTCTCCCGTACGAAGCGGGCGGCGTCGGCTTCCCAACGTCTCGTGATCTCCGGCGACCAGGTCCCACAATCGCCGTCCTCAACGCAGGCTTCGTCGACGAGGGCAGATAGGTGGTCGAGCGTGAGGGGTAGGGCACTCGCCTCGCGGATGGTCGTGGCCGTGTGTAAGAACGCGCGGCTCGAGAGCCCATCCGCGATTCGTGCCGCGGTGGCGGCGAGGTCCGGGTATCGCGCCGTCACTTGTGCCGCCGCCGTCGCGATCGGCCCGCCCGGGGTGTCGGCGGTCGTCACGTCGGCGTCCAGCAGCGCCTCGAGTCGGCTGACTCGGAGCGTCATCGACGAGGGATCGAGAGCCATCGCCCGATCGAGCACCTGCCCGGCGGCGTCTGGGTGGAGCCGCTCCAGAAGGAGCGACGCGCTCGCGACCAAGACGGTGGATGGTGCGCTGCTCGCAGCGGCCCATTCGTCGATGGCGGTGATAGCGGCGTTTGGGTTTCCCGCCTTCAAGTGCGCTTCGATGAGTACTCGCATTGGATGAGGTGGGGTGGCTTCAAGTAGGCCGTCGGGTGGGGG
>JADMJS010000495.1:0-18115 GCA_018780435.1 Myxococcales bacterium | reverse complement strand
GGACAGCGCCCCCACCCACGCCGCGGCAGCCTCGGCGGCACGGGCGTAGTGTCCGCTGCTGAGGAAGGCGAGCGCGACGATGCGGTGGTACTCCCGGGTCTCCTCGACGAGCTCACTCACGCGGCGCTCTGCGTCATGGACCAATCCGTCGTCGCCGCTTCGGAGGGCGAGCCCAAAGAGCGCCCGCAGCAGCCCGTCGACGGCGCTGAGACCCTGACCGGCGTCGAGACCCGAGAGCCAGACGTCGCTGGCCTCCGAGTCGAGGCCGGCCTCGAGAAGGAGTCGCCCTGCACGCAGACGCATTTCGCCACCGGGTTCCGCGACGAGCTTCCGGAGCTCCACCTGGGCGGCGCGCGTGTCACCACTTCGGATAGCGAGGCTAGCGACGGCGAGCGCGAGACCCGCCCCGCCTGGGCGTTCAGATGCGCTCACTCGGAAGACTTCGAGGGCCTCCGGGCTGCGGCCGAGCGCGGCGATTTGGTCGAGGAGTGCGCCGACCGTGTCCGCATCGAGACCGGCTTGCACCGGCGAGTCGAGCATCGCTCCGATCGAGGCCATACCTCCCGAGATGTCGCCCGTCGCGAGCCGTAGGCGCGCGCCGAGCAGGTGGATGGCCGCGAGCTCCGGCAGCGCGGCCTCTTCTCGACGCATGAACTCGAGAGCCATCCCTTCGAGACCAGCGGCGTCGAGCGCGGCGGTGACACCCACGAGGCGCTGGAGCCGCAACAGGGCTCGTTTGCCGCGGTCCGAGGAGACTGCCCGCTCTCGTTGCCCAGGTTCGGCTTCGAGAAAGCGCTCGAACGCGGATCGCGCGGCGGCGTCCTGATCGAGAAGGAGGCGCAACAGGCCGAGGCGATACCAGCCCTCCGCGACGGGGCGTTGTTCGAGGAGCTCCTCGTAAGCGAGAGCGGCCTCGTCGACGAAGCCGGCGCTCTCGAGCATCGGGGCGACCTTCGCGAGGTCGACCGCCCCTCCCGCCGGGCTCGTGACGCGTGTCAGGAGGGGCGGGACCCGATCGTCCTGCCCTATCGTGAGCAAGACGGAGACGAGGGACTCGAGGACGTCGGCGGGATTTTCGACGGTCGGATTGTCGAGCGCGCGCTCGTAGTAACGTCGTGCCGAGCTCGCGTCGCTCTCGCGCCAGAGCCGTCCCGCCACCAAGAAGGCGCCACGCGAATCCCGTTCTGTGAACCGCTCCCAGAGGCTGCGCGCTTCCTCGAGCCGACCCCGCGCGGCGGCGATGTCACCGAGCTCGAACCAGGTCTCGTGGCGCGTCGGATAGAGCGCGATGACCTCCCGGAGCACGGCGCTGAGTGCGCCGAGCTCTCCGGCGTCCGAGAGGAGCTTTCGGATCTTGGGGAGGACGGTGTCGACGCTATCGGGGAACGCCAGGGCGGCGGAGAACGCCGAGATGATGGCTTCTTGGTTCGGACGCGCACCCCCGGCGCCTTGATCGGGGGCGGCGGCGCGTGCGGCGTCGGTCAGAGCGAGCCGGCCGAGCTCGAGCCGAAGCTCGGCGCCGTCGATCCCCGCCTTGCGCGCGTCGTCGAGGACCCGCCGCGCACTGGAGGTGTCGCCCCGGTTGGCGTGTAGAGACGCCACCTTGACCCAAGCACCTTCGGTACGTTCCGACTCGACGTACTCGCGGGCGGCGGCCTCGACCGCGTCGGCGTCGCCCATCTGGAAGGCAATGGACATGCGTTGTTCACGGAACGCGACGTTGCCCGGTTGGGATGCGACGGCCTGGCCGTAGAGGTCGTAGGCGTCGCGAAGGAGCCCGGCGTCCCGAAGGCGCCGGGCGGCGTCCGCGTAGGCGCGCGGGTTCGGGGTCAGCTTGACGTACTCGAGCGCGAGGTTTCGCATCGCGTCGAGGTCGTTCAGTCGAGCATAAGTCTCGAAGAGCACTGGGAAAAGGCGGCCGAGGCGTGTGCGGGAGCGCGCATCGAAGACCGACTCATAGACCTCGCGCGCTTTGGCGTAGGCGCGGCGCTGCCGGAACGCGTCGCCCGCGCTCACGACCGCGTTGAACGCGCCGCCGGACGCGTCGACGTACGCGCGGAGGACGTCCTCGGCGCCGCCAACGTCGCCCGCGGCGAGGAGCGCGTCGCCGAGAGGACGAAGCACTGCCGTCTTGTTGGGATCGATGCGCAAGAGCACGCGGTAGACTCGGACGCTGAACTCGGGCGCACCCGCATTCAAGAACTGGGCGGCCGCGCGGAAGAGGGGATCGCGCGCCGAGGCGGGCGGGCGCTCGACCGCGTCGAGGTACGCCGCCAGGAAGGCCTGGGCGCGGCGCCAGTCTTGGGTGCGCAACAGGACCATAGCGACGGAGAGCCGGTCCTCGGCCCCCGGGAGTTCACCCGGCTCGAGGCGTGCGTAGATACGCGCCGCTTCGGCGAACGCGTTGGCTTCCTCGAGTCGGTTTCCGACGCGGAGGAGGGCCGCTTGTCGGTCGGGGGCCGTGTCGACATAACGTCCGAAGGTGCGCTCGGCCGCCTCCCGTTGCGGCGGACGGAGCCCAAGGTAGGCCTCGCCGAGCTCGAGGAGCAACGTCGGATCGCTGTTCGGGCCGGAGACGAGCTCTTCGAGGAGGCGCGTCCGGAGGCGCTGGAACGAGGGGTCGCGAGGGCCGAGCGCCGTCGTCCCGACCGGGGCTTCGGCCTGCAGCTTGTCGATGACGGTGCGCCTCGCGTCGTCTCGCTCCGCGTCGGGCGCGGCATCGATCCAGTTCCGATAGAGCTGCTCCGCGCGCGCGGGGTCTCGGACGAGCTGGTGGTGGACCTCTGCCGCGGCGAGGAGCGCGGCGCGGCGAGAGGGGACGTCCCCCTGCGCGAGCGCCTGGTCGAGCGCCGCGGCGGCCTCGGGCCCCTTGCGCTCCCGCGACCAATACGCCGCCACCACGACCCACCCTTGAACGCGGGCTTCAGGGCTGCTGGCGCTCGACGCCCACTTCTCGAGCGTCCTCCTTTCGCCCGTGAAGTCGCGCGCCGCCCGTAACTGCTTGGCATAACCTTGCGCCAGCTCGCCGTCGGCGGGGCTCTCGGCTACCGCGTCCCGGAAGGTCACCAGAGCGCGAGCCGAGTCACCGATCCCGTCGTAAAAGCTCGCGGCCTCTGCGAGCGCGTTGCCGCGCGCCGGGGCCCGTTTCACGAAGTCGGCGACAACCTCGTCCCGGCGCTTCAGATCGCCCGTCAGGTGCAGGGCGCGCGCGAGGCGCAGCGACACCTCGTGGCCGTCCCGGCGCGCCGCGTCGAGTGCGGCGACGGCCTTCTCGGGTTCGTTCAGCTCAAGATAGACCTCGGCCCACGCGGCGTGTGCGTCCGGGTGGCCGAGGCGAGCTTCGAGCTTCGACCGTTCGCCGGCCGTTACGAGCGCTCGCGCAGCCACCTTCCAGAGCCCGATGTCGTCTGGTCGAGCGGCGACGGCGGCGACGAAAGCGTCGGCTGCGAGAGCGGGCGCACCGAAGGTCACCGCGAGCGCGCCGACCTCGGACAAGATGGACGCGTCTGAAGACGAGGCGAGCAGCCCTGTCAGCAGCGTCGTCGCCTCGCCGGACTTCTTGGCCTTGAAGAGCACGCGTGCTCGCGCCAGCGTGAGCGCGGGATCCCCGTCGCTGACACCGGCCGGCGACCCGGCGCTCAAGTAAAGATCGGCGAGCTCGAACGCGAAACGCTCCTCGCAGAGCGCGGCGGCGCGACGGCGTCGCTCGATGAGCTCCTTGGGACCCGCCGAGGAGCCTTCGGCGATCCACGCGTCGAGCTGAACGCGCGCCTCATCGAGGCGCCGTACGGCGAGGAGCGCGCGTGCGTGCTTCAGTCCGAGCTCCGGCGACGCGCTGCTAGCGGCCTCTCGGGCGGCACGTGCGCGCTCATAAGCGACGATGGCGTCGGCTTGGCGGCCAGCGCCGGCGCGGTAGTCGCCGACCGCTTCGTAGACCGCGGCGGCGGGGTCTGGAGCGCGCTTCACCGCGCCCGGCGATAGGCGGGCGGCAGCGTCCGAGAGCTCCTTCGAGGCCCGCTTGTCGCGCTGAAGTCGCGCGTCGAGCGCCAGGACGATGGCGGGCTCGTACTCCGACTCGAAGGGCTCCCGGAACTCCGGATCGGCGTCGAGTGCGCGACCAAAAGCGCGTTGGGCCTCGACGGCTCTCCCCGAGCCCAAGAGCGCACGGCCTTGCCACCGCGCGATCACGGGGTCGGTCGGCGCGATACTGGCGGCGCGACCCAGGAGGCGTGCCCCCTCCGACATCTCCGAGCTCAGTGGGGCCCCGTCCGACACGAGGATGGCCCCGAGGCGGGCCAATGCACGGGGATCATTTGGCTTCTGGCGCACGGCCTCGCGCGCCTCGTCGAGCGCGGAGGGTGTGATCTCGCCGAGGTCGAGGGTGTCCGCGTTCGTCGTCGTCCCACACGCAGCACTGCCGGCGCCGACAAGGAGGGCGGCCCCGCCGCGAAGGGCGAGCTGGGTCAGCCGACGCTGGAAGGCCTGGAGGGAGACGAGTCGTTCCATGGGAAAGAAGTACCGGCGGCTCATGGCGCGTCTCCCGTCGCGGACCCTGGGGGTGTTCGAGCGGCCGAGTAATCGACCAGCGCATCGACGAGCCCCTGGCTCGTGTATTCTTTCGCCGTGACGTGAGGCGGGAGGCCGCGCTCGGTCAGAGCTTGCGCCGTGATGGGGCCGATGCACGCGCGGACCTTGCTGGTCAGGAGCGCGTTCGCGTCATCGCCGAGGAGGCGACAGAGGTTCATGACCGACGACGGGCTCGTGAAGGTCACGACGGTCGACATCTCGACGTAGCGCTTGGCCACGTCCTTCTCGACTGGCGGCAGGACGGTCCGGTAGCACGGGACGATGTCGACCTGACCGCCTGCGTCGCGCAGCGCGTCGGGCAGCACGTTGCGGGCCACTTCGGCCCGGAACAGCGCGAAGCGTTTGCCTCTCACGCCGCCGACACCGCCCACGACCCGGAACAAGTCGTCCGCGCGTGACTCTTCGGGGAGCTCGTCAGCGATGAGGCCGAGGCTCGCGACGGCCTCCGCGGTGACGGGGCCGACGCACGCGATCTTCGCGCCGTGGAGCACCCGCACGTCGAGCCGCCGGCGGCGGAGGGCGTCCGCGAACGCGTGTACGCCGTTGGCGCTCGTGAAGATGGCCCAGTCGACCCGTTCTCCCTTCTGGAGCGCGTCGAGGATGTTCGCGAGATGACTTGGCTCCGTCGGGCCTTCGAACGCCAGCACCGGGAGCATCATCACCCCGGCGCCGACCTCGCGTAGCGCCTCGACGAGCGGAGGGGCTTGGTCCTTGGCTCGGGTCACGAGGACGCGTTGTCCGAAGAGGGGACGCCGGTCGAACCACGCGATTTGATTACGGAGCGAGACGACTTTGCCCACGACGAAGAGGGCAGGGTGATCGATGCCGGCGTCCCGCACTCGCGCGACGATCTCCTCGAGAGCGCCATCCACGGTCCGCTGAATGGGCATGGTCCCCCACTCGATGACGGCAGCGGGGAGCCTTGGGCTGGCGCCCGCCCGGGTGAGCGCAGCGACCACCTCTTCGATGCGCCGTACGCTCATGAACATGACGAGGGTCCCGCCGGTGCGGACGATGCGATCCCACTCGATCGGCGAGTCGTCCTTCTCCGGATCTTCGTGGCCGGTGATAAAGGTGACGTCGCTCGCCATGGCCCGATGGGTGACCGGGATGCCCGCATAAGCTGGCGCCGCGATGCCGGCGCTGATGCCCGGCACCACCTCGAAGGGGATCCCGGCCCGAGCGAGGGCTTCGGCCTCTTCGGCGCCACGTCCGAACACGAAGGGGTCGCCACCTTTGAGCCTCACGACGCGCGACCCTTGACGGGCGCGGTCGATGAGGAAGGCGTTGATGGTGGCTTGTCGGCCGTCGAGCAGGTCGCGGCGGGCCACCAGCTCCGCTCGCGGACCGGCGAGCTGCACGACCGCCTGAGAGACCAGCGCGTCGTAGAGAATCACGTCCGCTTGACGCAGCCGGAGCTCGGCCTTGCGGGTGACGAGGCCCGGATCACCCGGGCCGGCGCCCACCAGGCTCACGAGTCCGGGCCGGCGGACGCCGGAGCCGGCCGAGGGCGTCGTGGCGTCGGCTGAGGAGACGTGGGTCGGTGGGCGGTCGGTCACGGCGGAGCCTCACGGTCAGAAGTGCATTTGGTCAGAAGTACTTTCGGTCAGATGAACTTTCGAGAGGGATGGGCCTCGGCGGCCTGATGTACGCGCTGTGCCGGACCCAGTCGCTGCGCGGAGAGTCGAGGCTCAGCGAAGCACCGCACCGGCCCCGTCTCTCACCAGAGCTTCGGCGAGGGCGCCCCCCGAACGACGGGCGTAGGCCGTTGGGGAGCGTAGTTCAGCGGAGAATCGCTGCCGCCCGTCGACGCTGGCCACCCATCCTCGAAGCCAGATCTCGTTCCCATCCACCATCCCGAAGCCGGCGATCGGGGTGCGACAGTCGCCGCCGAGGCGCTCGAGGAGCTCGCGTTCGGCCGAGACGCAGGTGGCCGTGTCCGCGTCGTGGATCGTGAGCAGCAGCTCCTCGAGCTCGAACGCATCGGCGCGGGTTTGGATGCAGAGGGCGCCCTGGCCGATGGCGGGCAACATCTGTTCGGGCGAGAGCGGGATCCCTTCGGGGACCGAGACACCGAGCCGAGCGAGCCCTGCGGCCGCGAGGATGGTGCCGCCCATGCCCCCCTCACCGGCGCGGACTTTGCGGAGCCGCGTGTCGACGTTGCCCCGGAGCTCGGTGAACCGCAGGTCGGGCCTTATCGCCGAGAGCTGGAGTTTGCGCCGCAGCGATCCTGTGGCGATGAGTGCGCCTTCGGGTAGGTCCTCGACCCTCCGCACCGCCGGATCGCTCGGCACGAGGACGTCACGGGGATCGGCTCGCTTCGGGATCGCGCCGACCTGAAGCTCCGAGTGCATCACGGCCGGTACGTCCTTCATGCTGTGGATGGCGAGGTCGATCTCGCTCCGAAGCAGCGCGTCCTCGATCTCCTTGACGAAGAGCCCCTTGCCCCCGATCTCGGTCAGCGCTCGGTCCTGAATGCGATCGCCGGCCGTGCTGATGACCACGAGCTCGGCGCGATAACCGTGGCGGCCGAGCTCCGCGACCACCATGCCGCTCTGGGCGAGGGCCAACGCGCTCCCGCGAGTGCCAATCTTCAGCACGGGGCCACGGAGCTCGCTATTCAAGGTGCGACTGGATTCGACCACGATCTTCACGATCCACACGTTGGCCAACCGGCGGCGGCTCGGGGCTCTACCCCGCGGGAGCGGGGCCGCCAGGGAACGGCCTCGAGGACCCGTGTCCTGACCCGCGCCCGAACGGCCAATCGCCGGCGGCACTGAGATGAAAGAACCGTCCCCCCGGGAGGCCCGGCAGGTCACCGGGCCGAGACGACTCGGGCGCGGGGTCGCTACCGGGGTTCCATCAGGTGGCGACGGCGAGATGATAGCCGAAAGGATCGCTATGGGCGAAGACATCGCACCATCGCACCGGCCTCGGGCTGCTCCCGAGGTTGGGAGCACGGCGGGTCGTCCCGCTCAGCGCGGCATCGACGCCCGGTCGCCACACGATGTCGCCGAGTTCCTTCCGCCGTCGGTCCCCATCGCGCCTTCGCCATCGTTGCAACCGATGGGGCCGGGCCCGTATCATACTCACTTCGGTCGTTCGCCATCCCTGTTCCCTTGGGTGGACGACGGCCGCCGTGCGATGAGCCGGGTCCCTCGCCGTGGGACGGTGGCGCAGGCGGGTGGAGGAGACTCCACTCTCCGAACTGACGATACGCGCCCCAGCCGGGGCCAGAGGAGGCCCCTTGGCGCTGCTTGACACCGACGCCCTTTCCGCTCGCTCGAAGTCCCCGTACGGCGATCCGGGCGGTCACGCCGCGACGCCCAGATCGCTGCGAGGCTGGCTGATGGTGCTCGCGCTGGGCTCGGTCGTCGTCGCGTGCGGCGGCGACACCGTCACCGGCCCCGGCGCGACACCCTACGATGGCGAGGCCGAACCCGACGTGGACGAAGGAGAGGTCCGCGTCGACACGGCCGGCACAGATACTGTGGTGACGAGCTCCGGCGCGTGTTGCGTGGCGGGGAGCTGCCTCGTCCTGGCCGGCGGTGATTGCGTCGCGGCCGGAGGTGTCTTCCAAGGGGACGGCGCCGCCTGCAGCGCGCTCGTCTGCAACAGCGGCCCCTGCTGTACCGGCGATGGCTTCGCGTCCTGTGCCGCCAAGTCCGAAGTTGCCTGTGCCGGCGAAGGCGGCGTCTTCCTCGGCCTCGGCTTCCAATGCGCCGCCGGCGCGACGAACCCGTGCGCCGGCGATGGCGACGGAGCCTGTTGCGGCCTCGACGGTTGCACGGAAGGTTCGCTCTCGGCCTGCCGATCCGCGGGTGGTCAGTTCCTCGGCGCCAACACCTCCTGCGGCGACGCCGAGTGCGGAGTGAAGTCGGGCGCCTGTTGTGTCGGCTCCCTCGGTGGGTGCGCGCTGGTGGCGTCGGAAGCCGACTGCGTCGCGGTTCAGGGGGCTTACTCCGGCGACGGATCGTCTTGCACGCCCGGCGCGTGCGGCGGCGCCGAGAAGAAGGCGTGTTGCCTCGCGACCGGCGGCTGTTCCGAGCTGCCGCCCGCCGACTGTACGGCGATCGGCGGGACGCCGAGCGCGGCGGCCACGTGTGCGGCGTCGCCGTGTGGGGCCCTCGGCGCGTGTTGCGGCGGCGGCGCGTGCAAGAACGTCTCGGAATCGCAATGTACGTCGACCGGCGGCTCATGGGCTGGCGCTGCGACTCTCTGCGACGAGACGAACTGTGGTGCGGCCACCGGCGCGTGCTGCGGCGCAGAGGGGTGCACCGTCGCGACGGAGGCCGATTGCACGACGGCCGGCGGCGCCTACGAGGGTGACTTCACCGCCTGTACGGACACCGACATCGCGTGCGCGCCAAACCCGGATGAACACGCATGCTGCCTCAAGAACGGCGAATGTGACGATCTGACGGCGGCCGCGTGCTTCACGGCACAGGGGACCTATGTGGGGCGCGCCGTCTGCGCCGAGACGCAGTGTGCGGCCGCGAAGGGCGCGTGCTGCAAGCCGGATGGCAATTGTGAGGAGGTCGACGGCAGCTCGTGTGCGTCGCTCCAAGGCAACTTCGTCGGCGTGGCCACGAGCTGTCTGCTCGCGAACTGCCCGGCGCCGCTGACGGCCGCCTGCTGCGGCAGTAACGGGACGTGTTCCGTGACGGCGTCTGTGACCTGTCTTGGCAACGGTGGCGCCGTGGTTCCGGACAAGGTCACCTGCGACGGAGTGCAGTGCAACGACGCGGCCGCCTGTTGCGTCCAAGGCGTCTGTTCGATGTACACGGGCCCCGAGTGCCTCGACGCGGACGGCCTCTTCAACGAGGGGCTCGTGTGCGACGACGTCGTCTGCCCCGCGACGACGGGGGCCTGCTGCAATTCCGACGGCCTCTGCTCGCCTCAGACCGACAAGGACTGTGTGACCGGCGGCGGCTTCTTCGTGCCGGGGACCTGCGGCGATGCCACCTGTGAAGTGCCGGCGGATGGTGCCTGTTGTCTGCCGGACCAGACCTGTGCCCTCCTCGGCGAAGGGCCCTGCACCCTGAAGGGCGGTAGCTACGTCGGACTCGACTCGGTCTGTTCTCAGGATCTCTGCTTCGGGCAGAAGGTCGGTGCGTGCTGCGCCACGGGCGCGTGCTCGGAAGAGAAGCCAGCGGACTGTTTCGCCAAGGGCGGCAACTTCATCGGGCTCGACACGTCGTGCAGCACCACGAACTGCACCATCGAGACTCAAGGCGCGTGTTGTTTCTCCGACCAATCCTGCCAGTCCCTGATCCCCTCCGCGTGTGCGGCGGCCGGTGGGCTTGCATATGGCGCGGTGCTCTGCAGCCAAGATCCCTGCGTGCCGAAGGGCGCTTGTTGTATCGACGACGTCTGCTCCGTGAAGTCTGCCGAGGACTGCCAATCCCTCTTCGGCGTCTATGCGGGTGACGCGGTCGCGTGCGGCGCGGAGACCTGCTCGGCGCCGGTCGACGGGGTCTGCTGCACCCCGAGCAACGCGTGCCTTGAGACGACTAACGTCGCGTGTGAGGCGCTCGGCGGGGCCTTCGCTCCGGATCAGGGCGACGGATGTGCCGACGCCGACTGCACGTCCAAGGTCGGCTGTTGCATTGCAGGCGCCTGTCAGGAGCTCGCCTTCTCGGCGTGTCAGGCGGCCGGAGGCAACGTCAATGCGCCCACGTGCGCCGAGTCGAACTGCACGTCCGGTCAGGTCACCGGCTCCTGCTGTGTCGATGGCGCCTGTACGACGACGTCCGCACTCGATTGCGAGAAGCAAGGCGGTTCCCACAACCCCAATGTGGCGTGCGCCCCGGGGGTCTGTACGGGTGACGCGATAGGCGCGTGCTGCCCGATCTACTCGGGCACCTGCCTCGTGACGTCCCAGACGAACTGCGATGCGACCGAGTATTTCACGTTCACGGGCTCGGGGGAGACCTGCGGCGATTGCCCCACTGCGGCCCCCGAGGACTTCGGCGCGTGTTGCATTGCCGGGGGGTGCGAAGAGCTCCCCGAGACGGAATGTGCCAATGCGAACGGGACCTTCTGGTCACTGACCGAATGCGACAAAGCGCCCTGTGCGGTGACGGGGAGCTGCTGTAGCGCGGTCGGTGCATGCACGCAGGGCACCGAGTCGGCCTGCGTCGGTACCTTCACAGTGGGCGGCATCTGCGAGCTCGGGACCTGCGGCCCCGCTTCGAGCGCGCCTCGCGTATGCTGCGCCGACGGTGCCTGCTCCGTCGAGACGGCGCCGCTCTGCCTCAGCCGAGGTGGGGTCGTGTTAGACTCGGCGAACCAATGTATCGCGAATGGCTGTGGCGCCCTCCCTGCACAAGCGTGTTGCCAACAGACGGGCGTCTGCGTCGCGGTCGATCCGTTCACGTGTGCCGCGGCCGGTGGTATCGCGCTCAACGGGACGTGCTCCGAGAACTCGGAGTCGTGCACCGGGCCGGGCTCGGGCCCGTGCTGCACGGAGACGGGCTGCGTCTCGGCCACCTCCGTTCAGGACTGCAAGAACAAAGGAGGCCTGCTCGCCGGCTTCGGCCCGAGCTGCAGCAGCGGGGTATGTGAGCAGCTCGGTCAGCCCGGCGCCTGTTGTGATCCCGGCGGCCTCTGCCAAGACGCCTATGAAGAGACCTGCGCGTACGGCTTCGCTGCGGGTGAGTCGTGTTCCGAGTTCACGTGCACGCAGGCGACGACGCCCGGCGCGTGTTGCCTCCCCGGCGGCTGCCAGACGCTGACGGAGGCGCAGTGCAGCGTTCAGGGCGGGTCGTATTCGGCGGGGAGCTGCCAGACGGCCACGTGTGCGGCGCAAGGGGCGTGTTGCTCCATCAACGGCGCGTGTACGATCACCGAGCCGGCGGCCTGTTTTGGCACCTTCGTCCCCTCGGAGCAGGCGTGCGCACCGAACCCGTGCGCCTCCGTCGGCGCCTGCTGCGTCGCGGGCAGCTGCTCTGCCCGCACCGCGACGTCGTGCCAGGCAGTTGGCGGCAAGTTCAGCGCCGAAGAGTCGTGCGAGTCGCAACCCTGCGCCACGCGGGCCTGCTGTTCCACGAGCTTCACCTGTTCGCTCGCCGATGCGATCAGCTGTGCCGCGAGTGGCGGCGGGGCGCTCGACGTCGGGACGACGTGCGACGGCAGCACCTGTTCGGCCGACTCGAAGACCACCTGCTGTGCCGAGGACGGCGGCTGCCAGGAGAACGTCGGCTTCCAAGCGTGTCTGCTCGGCGGTGGGCAAGCCAAGGAGGGGATCTGCCCGGAGGCGTGCAAGTCCGACACGGACCGCGTCTGCTGCCTTCCCACCGGCGCCTGTAGCCTCGGCGGGAAGGGGGATTGCGACTCGCAGGGGGGCATCTACTTCGGTGCGGTGGATTCGTGCAGCGCCTTCACCTGCCCGGCGAACCAGACGGGCGCCTGCTGTGACGGCGGGACGTGTTCGGTCAAGTCGACCTACTCGTGTGTCGACGGCGGGCGACAGTTCAAGGGGCCCGGCAGCGTCTGCGCCGACGTGCAGTGTACGGTGGCCGAAGTAAAGGGCGCGTGTTGCAAGGCGGGCGCTTGTACGGTCACGTCGTCGGCGGCGTGTGCGTCGTCCGGAGGCGGCTTCGAAGGAGCGAACACGACGTGTGCCGCGGGCGTTTGTCCGGCGGCCACCGCGGGGGCGTGCTGCATCGGGAGCGGCGCGTCAGCGTCGTGTGAGGAGCTCTCGGCTTCTGCGTGTACTGCCAAGAGCGGGACGCCCAAAGCCGCCGGGTCGTTCTGTGCCAACGAAGGCTGTGGGCTCACGACGCAGCCGTGTTGTCTGTCGGACGGGGCATGTTCGTCGATGCCGAAGTCGGGCTGTAGCTCACTCGGCGGTACGGCGATGACCACCGCGTCCTGCTCCGTGACGCAGTGTGCCCCACCGGTGGGCTGCTGCCTCAAGGACAGCGGTTGTACCAGCCTCACCGCGCCGGCGTGCGCCAGCGCGGGCGGCAAGCTGCTTGCGGATGGCGCCACGTGCCTCGAGGCGGCCTGCATCCCCGATTCGCTCCTCCAGGCGTGCTGCAAGCCGGACGGGAGCTGCGAAGACACCGAGGAGACCGCGTGCCTGGAGGTCGGCGGCGAGTGGCGTGAAGACACGAAGTGCGATGTCGCTCAATGCCCCGCTCCTGAACCGTTCGGCGCTTGTTGTGGTGCGGGTTTTGCGTGTTCGCTCAAGACCTTCCTTCAATGCAAGGCCGCCGGTGGCGCGTTTCAGGGAGACGCCACCACGTGTACGGCGGAGATCTGCGGGGCCCCGGGGGCTTGTTGTTCGGACTCCGGGTGTAGCGCCAACGTCACCGGGGCCACGTGTGCCGCGGTGGGCGGCCTCTTCCAAGGCGTCGGCTCGACGTGCACGTCGGGCCTCTGCGGTCCGGAAGGCGCGTGTTGTCTCGCGAACTTGCAGTGCGTCGGTCCCGTTCTGAAGACGCAATGTTCCGCCCAAGGAGGGACCTATCAGGGCAACTCCAGCCAGTGTTCGGCGGTGAACTGCGACCCGACCGAGAAGGCCGCGTGTTGCACCCTCGCCGGCACGTGCGACTCACTCTCGCTCGCCGAGTGTGTCCTCGCGAACGGGACCTGGTCGCAGGGCAAGTCCTGCGCGCAGGTCCAGTGTTCGGCTCCGACCGTGGGTGCCTGTTGCGACAAGGGCATCTGTGGCCTTCAGGAAGCCGGGAACTGCGCAGGGTCGGGTCAGTCCTTCCAAGGAATCGGGGTCCCGTGTGCGGCCGTGACGTGCCCTGAGCCCCCGCCGGAGCCGGGCGCGTGTTGCCTTGGGGCGTCGGGGTGTATCGACTACTTGCCCTTCATCTGTGCCGTCCTCGGCGGTGAGTACCTCGGAACCGGATCGACGTGCGCGACGTCCACGTGTGACGTCCAGGGCGCCTGCTGCGGCGGTGGCTCGTGCTCGGTCAAGAAGAAGAGTGAGTGCGCCTTCGAGTTCGCGCCCGGGCTCCAGTGCAGTCAAACGCCCTGTTCGACTGGCGAGTTCGACCACGCGTGTTGCCAGCCGTCGGGCTCGTGCATTCAAGCGACCACGACCCAGTGCACGAGCCTCGGTGGCAAGATCAAGTTCCTCCAGAGCTGCAGCACCGTGCAGTGTCCCATCGTGAACACGGGCGCGTGCTGCACGTCCACGAACTGCTACGACGCGATGCTCAATTCGGAGTGCTCGCAGCTCGCCGGGGTCTGGAATGGGCCCGGCTCGGAGTGTTCGACGAACCCGTGTGGGTTCGAAGGGAAGGGCGCGTGCTGCGGTATTCCCGGACTCGGGTGCGTACCTGAACAGACCTTGGGGGTCTGTAATGAGTTCGAAGGGACCTACGCCGGTGACAACACCCCCTGCGACGTCTGCCCTTGAGACTCACCGGCTCCTGACCTAGCGCCTCAGGTCGTGCGGTCCGCGATCGCCACTCCAGCTCTGGGCTCTTCGTGCCGACGGACGCCGTCGGCCTTACGCCCTTCCTTCTGTCCCATCGTTTGAGGAGTCACCGTGGCTGCTTCTTATCGCGTGTTCAAGTTCGGCGGATCGTCTGTAGGCGCGGTGCCTCGGATCGTCAGGGTCACCGAGCTCGTGGCCCAGGAGCTCCCGAAGGGGGGGCCGCTGGCGATCGTCGTCTCGGCCATGGGCGACACGACCGACTGGCTCATCGACGCCGCGAACGCCGCCGCCGCGGGTGATTACGAGGCGGCCAACGCCGTCGCCGATCGCATCATCGGACTCGCGGTCGCCAATACGCGCGGCGCGCTCGACGAGCTCGGTCGCCAAGGTCGCTTGGCGCCTGCGACCGTCGGCGAACCCACCGACGAGGCCCTGCTCGGGTCGGTCGAGACGCTCCTCGCGCCGCTACGGCAGATCCTCTATGGCGTCGCGCTCCTCCGGGAGTGTACGGCCCAGAGCCTCGATCTCCTCATGAGCTTCGGTGAACGCACGAGCGCAACGGTGCTCGCGGCGTTGCTGACGCGGGTCGGCATCCCGGCCGTCTACGTCGATGCGCGTGACTGGGTCGTCACGAGCGATCGCTTCGGGGAAGGTGTGGTCGACTTCGACGCGAGCCGTGAGAAGCTGAAGGCGCTACGCCGCCACTGGGACGACCAACTCCCCGTTCACACGGGCTTTCTTGGGCGCACACCCGACGGGCGCACGACCACGCTCGGGCGCAACGGGTCGGACTACACGGCGACGCTCCTCGCCCGTGCGCTCGACGCCAGCGAGGTCAACATCTGGACGGACGTCTCGGGCGTCATGACGGCCGACCCCGGCATCGTCTCGGACGCCTACCCCCTCGAGCGGCTCTCCTACATGACCGCCGTGGAGCTGGCTTACTTCGGGACCAAGATGTTCCACCCGAAGACCATGATCCCGCTCATCGAGTCGGGAATCCCGATGCGTATACGCAACACGATGCGGCCCGGCGATAAGGGCACGCGTATCGACGCGCTCGGCAACACCGATCCGAACCAGCCGATCTCAGTCACGAGCCTCGAGAAGATGGCGCTGCTCGAGGTCGAGTGGCGGAAGCTCAACCAACGGGCGCAGGTCGGGGAACGTGTCCTGCAAGCGCTCGACGGCGCGGGAATCCCCGTCTGGATGGCGTCGCAGTCGGCCCATGGTCAAGCGGTCGCCATCGTGATCCCGGCTGGACAGCTCGAGAAGGCTCGGACCGCCATCGCCTCGAACCTCGTCCTTGAGCTCGAGCGCCGGGAAGTGGATCCGGTGCGCTCGTATGCACCCGTCACCCTGCTCTCACTCGTCTGCGGCGCTATGGGGCAATCGCCCAACGTCGCCGGCCGCTTCTTTCAAGCGCTCGGCGGCGTCGGCGTCAACGTGAAGGCGATCGCGCAGGGCGCCAACTCGCGTTCCATCTCGTGCGTGATCGACGCGGCGGATACGGTATCCGCAGTACGTACGGTTCACAGCGCTTTCAATTTCTCGCACCAGCGCGTGAGCCTGTGTGTGCTCGGCCGTGGCGTCGTCGGGAGCCAGCTCCTGGCGCAGATCGCGGCGCAACGGGAGATCCTGACCCGAGACCATGGGATAGCGCCGATCGTCGTCGGGCTCGTGACCCGCACGCGCACGTGGCTCGAGCCGAAGGGGATCGACCTCGCGAGCTGGACCGAGCGCCTCGACCAATCGCCGTGCCCCACCGGCGTGACGGAGACCGAGAACGGCCCGGACTTCGAAGCCATCTTGACCGCGCTCGCGAAGCTGCCGGCTCCGATGCTCGTGGACTGCACCGCCGCGAGTGGCATGGAGACGGTCTACGCACGCGCATTCGAACTCGGGATCCATGTCGTCGGCGCCAACAAGAAGCCGCTCACCATCCCGATGGCGGGACTCTCGCGTCTCCGCAGCCGCCATCGGCAGTGGCGCTACGAGACGACCGTCGGTGCGAGCTTGCCCGTCATCGACACGCTCAAGAACCTCGTCCGCACGGGGGACTCGGTGCGGCTCATCGAAGGAAGCTTGTCCGGCACGCTCGGCTATCTGTCGAACGAGGTCTCGGCCGGCGTTCCGCTCTCGGTAGCCGTACGCGACGCCAAGGAGCGCGGGTACACCGAGCCCGATCCCCGCGACGACCTGAACGGCATGGACGTCGCGCGAAAGGCGCTGATCCTCGCCCGAGAGCTCGGGCTCTCGGTCGAGCTCGCCGACGTCGTGGTCGAGCCGCTCGTCCCAGCGTCGATGTTCACGGACGAGAGCGTGCCGAGCTTCCTCACGCGCCTCGAGTCCATCGACGCCGCCTTCGCCGACCGGGTTGGGGCGCTCGGGCGTGACGGGAAGGTGCTCCGGTACTTGTGCCGCGTCGATCCGGGCGACGCCCAGCGGCCGGTGCGCATCACGGTCGGCCCGGTCGAAGTCCCGCTGAGTCACCCCGCCGCCACGCTGCGGGGGTCCGAGGCGATGGTCGCGTTCACCACCGAACGGTATCAGGCCTATCCCTTGATCGTCCGGGGCGCCGGGGCCGGTGGCGCCGTGACGGCGGCTGGCGTGCTCGCTGACGTGCTCGCGGTCGCTCAAACGCTGCGCGGTCGATGACACCACTCCTCGCTTTTGCGCTCGTGGGGCTCGGGCTCGCGGCGTCGCCGCCGAAGGCGCCCGGGCGCTACTTCACCGAAGCCCACCTCGCGCTCTGCGAAAAGGCGGCGGACCTGTCGATGACGCTCGGCACGCCGCTCGTCCCGGCCGGGCTGAACGTGGTCTCCGCGGGGGGGCCTCCGGGGCGACGTGTCAAGGCGCCGCCCAAAGACGCTCGTTCTGCGTTTCTACTGGCGTGTACTCGGGCGCCGCACGATCTCGTGACCTGCCTGTCGAACGCCGGGACGGCGGGCGTATGGGCCGAATGTGGGCGCGCGCTCGAAGCGGAGTGTGACTCGCTGGTCCAGCGGGCCGAGAACAACGCGACACTCGGCGACGGCTCGACCTCCGAGGCCCGTGCTCACTGTCTCGGCTTCTCGATCGAGCAGAGAAGGTGCCTCGGCGCCGCCAAGGACGCCGACCAGTGGGCCGGGTGCGACCCCTCCGTCGACTGCGACGAGGCCGTCGCGGTCATCGCGGAGGTCATCGGGGCCGACGAGACGGTGCCAGAGAAGACGCGCCGGCAGGTCATGCTCGCGCTGAGCAGCGCCAAGGGGCAGGAGGCCGAAGCCAACGCCTGTCGTCGCCTCCCGGCCCAGCTCCGCTCTTGTTTGCTTTCGGCCGACGACGGTCGAGGCCTCGATGCGTGCGCGCGTGGCGAGGTCTTCGATTTGGCTGTCCGCCTCTCGGCTCTGGACCCCTTTTCCCCGGTGTTCACGGCGGCTTGCGATGCTGCGGAACGAAACGCACGGATGCTCGAGGTCCCAGAGCTCGCCAAGCTGAACGGGTGCCGTTCCCATGCCTACGAGACGCTCCTCTGTCTCGCGGCCGCGCAGGAAGCCGACGCGATGACCTCCTGCATCCGGGATCGGCGTCGACGCTGTGAGGACGTCGTGACGCGGCTCGTCGCACTGGTAGAGGAGAGCACGGCGATACCCACGGGTGACCGCCGCGAGCTCCTCGACGTCCTGCGAGGTCAGGCCTCGGCCGTCGTCGCCGAGTGCGTCCGCGAGCCCGAGCCCGTGGTGAAGTGCCTCGCCGGCGATGGTGAAGCACCGATGGAAGGCCTGGATCTGCTCCCGCGTATCGCGAGCTGCCCCGATCGCGTGTCCTGCGAACGCACCTTTCATAGCCTCCGGGTGCTCATCGACAAGGAGATCCCACGTCAGTTCCACCCCAAGGCCTTCGAGGTGCTCGAACGCCCGACTCTGAATCAGGTGTGCCGGGCCGTCCCGGAGTCGGTGCGGCGCTGCGTCGAGTCCGCATCGTCGCTCGTGGAGAGTGCCGCGTGTGGTGTCGCACCCGGGCGATGAGCCGCTCGACCTAGCGGGTCAGCTCTCCGCTTACATGCTCGTTTTCACTTGACCCCCCGGCGCCTCCTCGTCTAAACGGCGCCACCCGCAAAGTCGCGGAAAGGGTTTGCGCCTGATC
>JADMJS010000009.1 GCA_018780435.1 Myxococcales bacterium | reverse complement strand
CTCGAGAACAAGAAGTGTGGCTGGAGCGCGCCGGCGAGCGCCTTCAGCTGCATCGAGAAGGTCGAGTGTTTCCCCTTCTGCATCGACGGCAACGAGTGTGGCGACGACGGCTGTGGCGGCGTCTGCGGGATTTGCCCGCCGGGTTGGCCGTGTAACGTGGGCACCTGTGTCCCCACCCCCGGCGGCGCGTGCGGCTACTACAACGTCGTCGGCAAGTGTGAAGACGACGTCCTCTGGGTCTGCGAAGGCGGGACCCTGCTTCGAACCGACTGCACGCTCGCCGGCAAGGTGTGCGGCTTCAACCCGACCGTGGCGACTAACCAATGCATGGACAATTGATGTGGCGCGGCCGCTTTACGCTTGCGTCTCTGGCGGCGATCTCGATGGCGAGCTGCGCCGAGGAGGACGTGGTCTCGTCCGCTGACGTAGGCCTCACCCGTGACGCGACGCCGTCCGACACCCGTTCGGACGATGTGCCTGAGGCCGACAGCGACACGCCCGACAGCGGCACGCCCGACGCCGGCCCAACCGACTCGGGACCGACGGACGTCGATGTTGCCGAGTCCGCGCCGCCGCTCCCAACCATCACACCCCACTTGACGCGGGAGGGGCCCTGCGACGCGCCGCCCGAAGCGCCGATGGCCTTCCCGATGGACGCGCCCCGCTACGCGCTGAACGTCTTTCACTTCAATCTTCAGTACGTCGCCGGGGGCCTCGACGGCTACCTCGGCGTCTACACGATCTCCGATGAGGCGCTTCAGGACGCCATCATCGTGGAGAGCTACGCCCCGCTCATCGCCCTCTACGAGAGCCACCCCACGTGGGGCGCAAGCTTCGAAATGCAGGGCCTCATGGTCGAGGTGATGGCCAAGCGCCACCCGGAGATCTTGGCTCGCACTCGCACCCTGGTTCAGCGCGGCCAGATCGACGTGATGAGCTACCATTGGTCGGACCAACTCGTGACAGCCTATGGGCATCGCGACATGCGATGGAGCTGGGACGAGAACCAGGCCATCTTCGACGCGACCTGCCTGCCGCGAGCCCCCGTTCACTTCCTGCAGGAGGGGCAGTTCGGCCCGGGGATTCAGTCCTTTGCGGGAGCGAAGGGCGAGCTGGTGATCCTGCCGCGCAACCTCATGAAGTTCTTCCACGATCCGGTACCCTCGGGGCTCTGGTTCGATAACCGCGGCTACGCGACCATCACGACCGATGGACAGAACCAGGGAGGAATTGAGCTGGCGTGGACCTTCGTCGACGACGGCGAGATCCTCGCGACGGCCGGCGCGAACCCGTATCTGCCCGACGTGTTCAAGGCCAATGACAAGGCCGTGGCCGACTACGAAGCGAAGCTGCTGGCGATGGAAAGCGAGGACGTGCCGTGGGTGCACGTGCCGGTCAGCCACTACGTCAAGGTCCTGAAGGCCAAAGGTGTCGCCAAGACGCCCATCGAGCCGCCGATCCTCGACGGGAGCTGGCAGCCCAAGGGGAGCGACAACATGCACCTCTGGATGGGCGGCACCGGCCAGGAGCCGGGCGAAGAGCGCGACAACCTGATCTTGCGCACGAATGTGGCGCTGAGCCAACGGATCGCCGCCGTGGAGCAGCTCCGGAGACGCGTCGCCCTTGATGGCGCTGAGTCGTCCCTCGCGCCGGAGTTCGACGCGGTGCTCCGCGAAGCGAAGCGGGAGCTCCTCCTGGCGCAGGTCAGCGACGCCACGGGCTGGCGCCCCGTCCATACCGAGGTCAAGTACTCGCTGTCGCACCAAACGCGCGCCAAGGAGCTGGTCGACGCGCTGGCTCGCCATGCACTCTGGCACCTCGGCAAACGCGAGGGAGCGGTGCATGTCGCCGTCGCCGATGGGGCCTTCAGCGAGGAGCCCCCGGCAGTGGTGCACGACGACGTCGGCACGCCACTGGCTGCGGCGCCCGCTGGCCTCGATGGGATCACCGCCGAGTCGACTCGACCGAGCACGCTCACGTGGACGGACCACGGCGAGTTCGTCCAGCTCGAGGTGACCTTCCCCGCGACCGAGCAGGTGACTTACGGCACGGCGGCCCCACCCGCGGTAGCCCTCGTCATTCCGCTCGCGACCGACGAGATCGCGTACAGCCCGGCCACAGAGCATGAGACGATCTTGCGAGTCCCGTTCACCGGATACGCGTTCAATGCGCTCCCCGCCGAGCTCGGACTACCGCTACCGAACGGGCTCCTCGAGATCGCGCCGTCGTGGACGCTCGTCCTCGACCAGCGCACGATCCATCTCGCGGCGCTCGTGGCCACGGACCGCGTCATGTTCAAGGACGGCACTCAGCCGGGCCACGAGACGGCGCAGTGGCGACTGCGCTTCTACCCACACGGGGCCGACGACACACTCGCTGCCGCCAATGCGCTCAACGTGACCCCGGTGGTCACGTTCGACACGGCCGCGCCACAGTAGCCCGTGTTCTTGGGTCAGATCTCCTCGGACCGACGCACCACGATGCGCTCCTGATCGTACTCGGCGTACCAGGAGACAATGCCGCCCTCGAGGGAGCGGACGTCCCGGAACGACTGACTGGCCTTGAGCCAACCGGCGATCTGAGCGCTACGCATGCCGTGAAGACAGTAGACGATCGTTGGACGGCTCGGATCGAGCTCGCGAACCCGATCCGGAAGGTCGTTCATCGGGATGTGCAAGCAGCCATCGATAGCACCCGCCTGCCACTCGTGGAGCTCGCGGCAATCGAGGAGCAGCGGCGGCTCAGCGCCGTCGAGGAGCGCGCGCATCTCCTTGATCTCGACGATGGGGACCTCCGGGTAGACCTCCTCATCTTCCGCGACGTCGCGGTTTTCAGGAGCCGCGGGCGCCGTGGCTCGCGGGACCGCCTTGCCACCGGCGACGCGCTCCTTCACTTCATTGGCCGCGAACTTGACGATGCCGAGCCCGAGCTTCAGCCCTCCCTTGATGAGACCGCCGATCATGACTCGCCCCCAACCCGGCGGCGCACGAGCACGTCGCGTGTGATCTCGACCACCTTCTCCAGGACCTTGTGAGCCGCGTCTTTCTTGTCGCGTTCCGGCACGAAGAACTGTTCATGGCGTGCCACGAGCACCTCGGGGTGAACGTTCTTCACGCCGACCGTGCGCACTCGGACCTCACCCGCGTAAGGTGATGTGGCTTTGGCCGAGACGATCTGTGACGCGGAGTAGATCGTGTCGCCTGCAAGGACCGGCGACGGGTGAGCGCCGTCGTCGAGCCCGAGCTCCCAAATGACGTTGCCCCCGATGTCCCAGCTCGCGTTGGCCAGGGTCCACGTGAGCACCAGCCCGCCATAGACGATGCGCTCCTTCTTGAAGGAGTTTTCGAGGCAGTAGCCGTGGTCCCAATGAAGGGGGTGCGTGTTTCGGACGAGGCAGCTCAGCGTCATGTGTTCGGACTCGCCCACCGTCCGCCCCGCGTCGTGGACGAAGATGTCGCCCTCCCGGAGGTCCTCGAAGAAGAAGGGCTGTCCGATGGTGCCCGCCGACGCCGAGCCCGAGTTCACGTTGCCGGGGGCGAAGGGGAGGTTCGTGAAGCGTTGCTCCTCCGTCTCGCCGAGGCTGCGTATCGGCGTCGCGGGGCGCCCTTCGACCCGTCCGGCGCGGATGAGCGCCTTCCGTTCGAATGAGAGGACGGCGTCGCCGTGTTGATTGACGCCGATAGTGCGCACGTGGACCGTGCCGCGGGTGGGATCACCGGCCGACACCTTGACGCCCAGCACCTGACTGAAGGCGCGGAACGTGTCGCCCGAATAGAGCGGCCGCGGAAAGCGCACGTCGATGTAGGCGAGGTGAGCGATGGCCTGCTGACTGACGTCATGGACCGAGAAGCTGAGCCCGAGGTTCAGCACCATAGCCGGCGGCACGACGCGGCCCTTGAAGCCAAGCGCCTGCGCGTACGGCGTGCTCGTGTAGAGCGGGTTCGCATCGAGGAAGCTGGCTTGCCAGATCGAGAGCATCCCGTCATCGATCGTCATCTCCCAGGGGTGGTCGTAGACGTCGCCTCGGATGAAGTCGTCGAGCTTTCGACCATAGCGGGGGCGGTGGATGACGGGCATGTAGTGACTCCTGACAGTAAACGGCGGCCCCGGCCTGGGCCTCGGGCGCGAAGGCTACCGGGTGACGTGCCGAAGGGCAACGCGCGCCCGCCAAGGCCCAAATCGTCGGCGGGAGGTGCCGCGAAATCGCCCTCGACTCGCGATGG
>JADMJS010000453.1 GCA_018780435.1 Myxococcales bacterium | reverse complement strand
GCGTCGGAGGGGTAGCAGTGCTCCACGAGCAGCTCCTGCTGCGCGAGGTCGGGGAGCTGCATCATCCGCGTGCGGATCGGGTTGTCGCCGACCGCAATGGGCCGGAGGTCGGCGCCGAACATGGAGGCCACAAGGCGCGGCAGGTTTTGCTTTCGCGGGAGGTTCAGGAGGCCCGGCACGGTGGCTTGGGTCGCGACGATGGCGTCGCCGACGCGCTCCGGCTCGGGGCGATAGGCGGGCGCGTCCCAGTCGAAGCGGTCGCCGCCGGAGACGAGCCAGCGGCTGGCGAAAACGCGGTTCAGCTCGCCGACGATCCCGCCCTCGAGGATGGAGGAGCTGTCGTGCCACTGCCACCGCGCGCGGTTGACCTTCGGGTCTGGCGAGAGCTCGTTCTCGTAGAAGTAGGCGTCGGCGATGTTCTGGCTGCCGATGAAGGCGCGTTTGCCGTCGACCAGGATCATCTTGCGGTGGTCGACGTTGCTGAAGCCGACGGCACAGTGTTCGTCGACCGCGAGCTGCTCCTCGAGCCACGGCTCGGGGATGGCCTCCGCGCGGGCCCAGCGGACGTAGTCGGCCTCGTTTCGGATGCCCTTGGCCTTGAAGGACGACCGTCGCCAATGCCGGCCGATCGGCGCCGAATCGACGACCTTGACGCGGGTCGCCGAGAGCTCGGAGAGCATGCGCTTTCGGTAGTACATGTCGGCGACGAGGTAGCTGCGCAGGTTCGAGAGCTGACTGACGACGCCGGTACCGGAGGGGCCGCCGGAGATGATGAAGCCGCTCGCGGTGAAGAGCAGCCGCACCTCGACGCCGGCTTCGGCCTTCTTCACGAGGCGCCGCATCAGCTCGCGCCCGATCTCGCCGCCGATGATGTACATCTGGATGTGAATTGAACTTTCGGCGCTGTCGATGAGGTCGAGCAGCCCACGTCGCCCGTCGGGGCCGCCCCAGACGGGTCGCACGCGGTGGCCGTAGCGGCGCAGATCGCCGAGCCGCGCGGCGATGGCGTCGAGCTCAGGAGCGCCCACATCGGCGAGGCCGTCGAGGTCCTCCAGCGAGCCGAAGCGGTCGCCCGGGAGCGTCGCGCGTCGGTCAGCGAGCGGGCCCCGTAGCGCGGTGGGGAGCTCGTAGAGCGCGTCCGTGCCCGTGGGGAGCGCGACCTTGGGCCCGGTGAGGTCACCGGGGACGCCATCGGCGAGCGCGCCAACCGGGGGCAGGTTCAGATAGGAGAGGACCGAGCGCCCGAGCGGCGTCCCGCCGAGGGCGCGCGCCCGTTCGAGGAGCAGGCTCACGCGGCTCTCCGAGCGGCCGCGTCGCGTTTCGAGATCAGGTAGTCGTTGAGCACGATCCCGAACAGGGTCGGGAAGGTGCCGCCGGCATAGACCAGGAACGCCGTGACGGGGAGCTGAATCGCGGTGAGGCCGGCGATGATGGCGACGAAGGCGTCGCGCTTCGAGATGGCGCGGATGAACGCGAGCAGCGGCGACTGGGCGCCCGCCGCGCTGGCCGCGCCCCCGCCCGGCGGCAGCGTCGGCGACTTGGTGACGAGGTCCGGGATCGCGAGCAGATCGCCGGTCCCGAGCATGATGAGGCGGCGATAGAGGATGCCCGACGCGAGCACCTGGGCGGCGAGCGTCACGGCGCCGGCGGTCACGAGCCAGCCGCTGCCCGTGACGTGCGCCTGGCCGACGGCGAGGCAGAAACAGAAGGTGTAGTTCGTGATGTCGTCGCCGATCGAGTCGAGCCACTGGCCGGCTTTCGAGAACTGGTAGGTGAGCCGAGCGATCTCGCCGTCACAGCCGTCGAGGATCGACTGCGCCTGAAAGAGGAAGCCGGCCATCACGAGCGCCCACCAGGGGCCCCCCTGGAGAGCGAACCAGCCCGCGAGCAGGCCGATCCCGAGGAAGAGCACCGTGAAGACGTTCGGGCTCAGCCCGGTCTTCACGAGGTAGCGCGTGAGGAAGGTCGAGACGTGCCGATTCAAGTGGCGCGAGACGACACCGTCGATGGGCTTTCGGAGCGACTGAAGGAGCGCCCACTCGGCGCGGCGCGCGCTGGCGTCGTCCGTGACCCGGAGCGCGAAGCCCTCGCCGCTGTCGGCGCGGCCAGTGCCTATGGCCATGGTGCCGGGGTCGCGCTGGAGGGCGTCGAGCTCGGTCGCGCTGAGGCGCCGCAGTGGCCCGCCTTCGGGGGCGAGGTGCGGGCTGCCGAGCAGCTTGCGGTCGAAGACGGCGTCGGCCGTCACGAAGACCGCGCGCCCGGTCCCGGTGATGAGGTCGAGCGGGACGACCTCGAGGGTCGCCCGTGCACACGACGGCGGCGTCCCCGGCCCGACGAACGCGACGCGTTTCATCCCGCCGAACGACGCGGCGAGGAGCACGCGTTCACCGATGGTGAGCCCGAGCAGAGTACGCCCGAGGTAATCCGGCACCTGCCCAGACGGGCTTGCGGGGCAGTAGATGACGAGATCGGAGATGGGGGAGGTCAAGGTGCGCTCCGTGGCGCCCTGAACGGCCTCGGGGCGCAACACGAGATCATCGTACGGTCCCCGCGGAGTCGAACTCTACGCGAAGTGCGGCCCGGCTGACCGCTGAAGGCTGACCGCTGACGGCTAGTAATCAGCTCGCGAAGGCCGCCTGCGCGTACGTGGGCTCGGCCATCGACTCAAGGAGGTGGGCGGCCTGCATCATCATGTCCGGCGTGTCGACGTCCTGCCACCACGCGCCACCGATGTCGAAGGGCTGGAAGCGGCCACGCGCGCCGAGGACGGCCATACCTTGCGAGAGCGAGCAGTCGCCACGGTCGCCCATCGCGATCTCAAGCGCCTCGAAGATGGCCGGGCTGCAGTGGAAGACGCCGCAGTCGATGGCGTTGTACTCGGTCAGGGTCTTCGAGATGGCGACGATGCGGCCATCGATGATGTTGACCTTGGTGGCATCGTCGATGTCGAAGACGCTCTCGACCTTGTAGTCGACGCCGAGCGCGACGCTGCCCTCGGGGAGCGTACGGCTGACCATCTTCCGAAGGATGCCGGCGTCGAAGATGTGGTCGCTCATCATGAGCGTGAAGTTCTCGGTGACGCGCGAGCGGCACGCGTAGAGCGAGAGGCCGTTCGAGCGCTGCCAGTCGGCGTTGTAGACCGTCTCGACGTCGCCCCGGCTGAGGCGACGCGCCTCGGCAGAGACGAGCTCCGAGTTGTACCCGGTCACGACGATGATCCGCTTCATGCCTGCGGCGCGGCAGTTGTCGATGGTGCGGCCGAGGAGCGTGCGGCCGGCGACGCGAATGAGGGGCTTCGAGAAGGACGTCTGATTGCCACCCGGGTCGAGCCGGCTGCCACGCCCTGCTGCCAGAATGATCGCGGTCGTCGTCGTCGTCATCGTCGTCTATGCCTTCAGCCAGCCATCGCTCCGGGGGAGACGATGCGGCGTCCGTTTTGGGGGTTCGAGGTGGAGCAGGTCTGCTCCGATTCGAGAACCGGTGTCCCTACTATGAAAGCTTCGTGCCAATGGGAGTGGGGTCTAGAGACCCTCACCCAAGACCGCGTCCTCATCGCACTATCGATTCAGAAGCGGGTGTCGGGCGCCGAGGACCGTCGGCGTCACGGTCGCCAAGTGGAGTATTTCTACTCCAGACTCACGCTCACCCGGTGACGGGTGGCGCGCCCGTGTGGCGACCGAGGAACTCGAACGCGAGTTCGTACCAAGCGACCGCGTTGCGGGGGCGAAGGATCCAGTGGTTCTCGTCGGGGAACACGCCGAGCTCGACCTCCACGCCGCGGCGCTCGAGCGCGTCGAACATGACGAGCGCTTCGCTGATCGGGACTCGGTAGTCGCGTTCGCCGTGGAGGATGAGGACGGGCGTTCGCCATGCGTCGAGGAAGCGCCGCGGCGAGTAGAGTTCCACGCGCTCGCGGTCGCGGTCCGGATCCAAGCCGCCGAGATCGTTCATGAACCAGGCCGGGCTGTCGGTGGTGCCGCCGAAGACGGAGAGGTCGAAGAGGCCAGCGTGCGTCACGAGCGCGGCAAAGCGGGTGGTCTGCGTACCGACCCAGCTCGCCATGTAGCCGCCGAAGGAGCCGCCCATGAGGGCGAGGCGGTCTGGAGCCACACCGGGCATGGCCGCGAGGGCGTCCGTGGCTGCTATCACGTCGCGGTAACACTGCTCGCCCCAGCGATTGCCGAAGACGTCCTCCACGAGCGCCTGCCCGAAGCCGGTCGAGCCGGCCGGGTTCGGCA
>JADMJS010000017.1 GCA_018780435.1 Myxococcales bacterium | reverse complement strand
CGCCGAGAAGGCCCTATCCGCCAGTCCCTGTTCGGGTCTATACCCTCGCCTCAGACAGGCTCCGCAGCGGAACGGCCAGCGGGCTTCGCGGCGGGCGGACCGGACCGAGGCGGCCGTCGAGGCGATCGCGCTCGCTTCGGGGTTGCCTCCGCCGCCGCCATCTCGGTCTGCAATCGGCGAATCTCCGTGATGAGCTCGCGCCGCGCGCGGATCTGAGTCAGGAGGTCGTCCGCCACCTGCGCGATCTCCGCGGGCGCGAGGACGCGCTCGCCAGCGTCCTTCCGCGCCGCGAGACACAACGCGGCGAACACGGGCCGATCGGAGGCCAGGGCAGCGAGGACGTCAGTACCGGCATGCGCGGCCACGAAGTCGACCAAGAGGCCCAGCAGTGACGGAGGCAGTGAGTCTCCCGAGAGGCTCGCCAGACGGTGAATCTCCTGTGCGACGGGGGTGGTGTGGCCGAGCAGCACGTCGAGTCGCACCCGGATGAGTCGCCCTTTCGCGTCTTCTGAGGTGAGGAGTCGTTCGCGCGCGGCGACGCCGTAGCGCGCGACCGAATGTGGGTCGTCCAGTACACCCATCGCGAACCGCAACACCGACCGTAGTGGCAGACGCCCGATCGCTTGCTGCACCCGCACGATCTGGTTCATCGCAATGTTCTGCATCCTCGCGATGACGCCGAGTGAGAGTTCGTCCGGTTCCACCGCGAACGCGGCGGCCAAGTAGGCGTCTAGCGGGACGCCCCGAGAGCCCATGTCGTTCTTCACGAACCAGCGGGCCAGCTCGACGGATCCGCTTCGATGATCGCCTTGCGGAAGCGCCGTCGCCAACACCCGCATGACTTCCGGATTGGCGGTTAGGTCGGCCGCCGCCAACACACACCTTGCGATGATCCCCACGTCGTCGCCGCGTCCGCTCGCGCTGGCCAAGGCGACCCGGTCTTCAGGTTCCAGCTGCTCCTCCCGAGCAAGCGTGTCGAGGTAGTCCACCCAGTCCGTCTCCGTCGCCTCGACAAACGTCAGGAGTCTGCGGTAGGCCGCCCGGGCTCGGGGCAGATCGCCCGACACCAGCGCCAGGAGACGCCAGCCATCGGGCTTCTCAGGCGCCAGCTCGACCTCGTGCTGAAAGCAGCGTCGCGCGTCCTCGAGGTGACCGTTGAGACCGTGGAGGAAGCCCAGCAGCTCCCACAGTTTCGGGGTCGAACTACAGAGCGCCGGGCACACCTCCAGGAGCGGCACGCTCTGCCGGGAATAACGCTCGAGTACCGCGATTACGACCGAGGCCTGCGCGGGCAGCGCCCCGGTGTCCTGGCGCATCAACTGACGGCAGAGCTCGTCGAAGCGGCCGATGACGCCCCATCCGGACAGCGACAGATCGAGGGGGCCATCGGCGGCGACGGACGGGTCGGCCAGGCGTTCGAACACCCAGACCAATCCGCGAAGAACTAGCATCGAGGAGTCGTCCCCTTCGGGTGGGGGCGATGCCGCCAAGATCGCCGCGATCGTGGGTCCGGCCTTCTCCCCGCTGAGCTGCTCGAACGCGGCCCTGCCCCAGACGTAGTGCCGGGCCTCGGCGTGCATCCGGCGCAGCAGCGCCGGGTAGAGCGCGTCGTCCGTCTCGGCGCTGGCATCGACCACGCTCCGGGCCGCCTGCGCGAACGCGCCCGGCCGATAGAACGCGCGCATCAGCTCAAGTAGGGCCCGGACCCGCTGGTCGGGCCCTGACCGGTGACGGAGCAGGTGGTAGATGTTGAACAGCCGCTCGGCGACCTGGTAGAGGCGCACCCGCCCGATCGTCCCCGCATCCTCGACGGCGCCCCGGTCGACCAGGCGGCGCAACACGACGCTGGCGGCATTGCTGTCGATTCGCGCGCGTTCACCGACCTCACTCGCCATCGACGGCTTCCAGAGGTCCGCGAGCGCGATGAAGGCCTTGCGTTCCTGCACGGGCAGATCTTCCAGGCACGCCTTCAGGTACGCCGTGTGATCGTCGAGCAGCTCGAGTAGCCCATCGAGGAGATGGTTCGCCGGGCGGTCGGCGTTGTACTCGGCGAGGGTGACAACGAGCCGCGGACTGCCCCCGGTGAGAATGTGCAGCGGGCGTGCCTCCTCTACGGAGATCTCCCGTCCGGACACGGCCGCCCACAGGACGCGACACGCCTCGGCGTCGAGCGGGGCGAGCTGCAGCGTGCGGAACATCTCGAAGAACGGCGCGTCGCTGTTATCCATGGCGTCGAAGCGCGCGGTGGCGGTCCCAAGGACCATGAGCCTCGGCTCGGTCTGGAGGCGGTTGCGGACGACCCAGCCCATGTCCTTGCCGAGCTGGCGGTCATCGAACAGCGTGTGCAGGTTCTCGACGATCAAGAGGAGCCGTCGGCTGGTTGCATCCGCGATGTCCATGAGGCGCGCGAAGGCGCGGCCTTCGAGCCGCGTCTCGTCCATCTCGCGCCTCAGGAGGACGACGTCCTTCTGGAGGACGTCGTCTCCCGTCTCGTCTGCGATGCGTTGCAACACTTCGAGCCAGAGCTCCCCGGGCGAGCTGGCCGTTGGGAGCTCCTCTCCGAGTCGGACCACACGCCAGGCCGCGTCGAGCTCGGCGTCCGCGCGTACGAGCGCGCCGGCCCGACAGACGAGCATCGACTTGCCCGAGCCGCGGGGCCCGATCACGAGGAGGTGTTGGTTGTTCTGCGCGCGCAGGTTGTTCGCCAGCGTCTCCGCGATGGCGGCGAGGTCGACGTCTCGCACCACGAACTGCTCCTCGAGCGCGGCGTCGCTCAGGAAACCAGGGTTGTATTTCACACGCGCCATCACGAATGTCCTCCGCCGTCCACCCCGGCGGGCCTGAAGCCGCGGCGAAAGCGTCGTTCCCAGAAGTCGCGGAGAAGGTGCGACAAGAACACGTGTCCGTGCGGGCCGAGGTCGAGGTAGCCGTCGTGCTCAAGAGTCTCGAACACCTCCCGCAATGCCGCGTCTGTCGTGTCCGGCGGGACCCGCCGGCCGGCCAACTCGAGCGCTGCCGACGCCGTCAACGCTGGGGTGACGGCAGCCTGTGTGAGGAGATCGAACGCGAGAGCTTGTAACGGCTTCCGTATTGCCAGGCGAAGGCGCTCCTCCATGTGATGGAGGTCTTGGCCCCCCTGGGCTCGGAGCATGCGCTCTGCGTAGACCCGATCCACGTCCGTGAGCGTCACCGTCCTCGCCTTGCGCCGGCGCGCATCGTCCCGTACCCGGTCGAAGAACAGCTGGACGTGGTAGGGGATGCATACGCCGAGTCGCTCCGCCATCCGCTCGCCGGCCGCGTAGTCGATCTCGAGGTCGTAGTTGCGCCCGAGCGCCCCCCAACATGAGAGCGCCGTCTCCGTGTCCCAGGGCTCGAGGTTGACCGAGACGACGTTGTTGAGGGAAGCGCTCAGGCCGACGCTGCGGAGAAGCGGCTCTATGCCGATCGAGCCCGCGAAGACGAAGGAGAGCCGCCCCTGGTGCTGCTGAGCGTTCCAACGAAGCCAGAGCATGAATTGCTCGACCTCACGGCGCCCGTCCGCGCTGACGTCCCCCGTCTCCGTGCGCAAGCACTTCCCGAGCAGGATCGGCAGCTCATCGATGAAGACGACGACGCGGGGACTTCCCGCCGCCATCGTTGCCAGCACCTCGTCCCCTCGGTCTCTCCAGCCCGCCCCGATTCGGTCGCGCAGGCGCACGGTGAGATCCGCGATTTGAACCTCGTCCAAGTTGTCGACTCCGTCCTTGAACCAGGACTTGATCTTGGAAAGAACAGACACGTGTTTGGACATGCCGGCAGCGAGATGAGCGACCGCTTCGGTGAAGTCGCCGCAGCTCTCCAAGTCCACGAAGACCGTTCGGTACTCGCCTTTCATGCGCCGAATCGTTTCGCGCATCAGGCTCGTCTTGCCAATCCGCCGCATCGCCGACAGCAGGATGTGGTCTCCCGCATCGAGACGCTCGCGGAGCTGATGCAGCTCGCTGTCCCGGCCGAAGAACTGGTCTCCGTCGACCCAGTTGCCCGTCGTTGTCCGGAGCGTCGACCCAGGGAGGGCGTTGAGGGTGTCGGCGGATCGGGTCGTCATCTGGCACCTCAAAAAACAAGACCGTTGGCAACGATTCTGTTTTATAGAACGCCGCACGAAGTCGCAACAGATCTGTTGGCAACATCCCTGTTTTTTGACGTTCGCGGACGGGGCAAGTCATACGCCGGTGACGGATTGAATCCGAACTATATCAATCAAAACAGGTCGTTGACTCGATCAGGAGACGAGGCAGCTCAAGCGGTGAGCGTGCGACCGAGGTCGAATATGATGTCGCGCGGGCTCGGGTGAAGCGGCACGCCGAAGCGTTCGCCGCCGGCCTCAAGGCTGAGCCACCGAACTCCGACCATCGGGTTGGAGGTGGGCGGGGCGGCTCGCTTCCGAGACACGGAGTAGGTGCTCTCGCGCGTCGGAAGCCACGGACTCGGTCGCGGCAAAGAAGCGCTCGAGGTGCTTCGCCGGAAGCTCGCCTTCAGGGGAGCCGCAACCCCTCAAACTCCGCGCTCACGGTCCCGAGCCGCAACACCGCCTCGCCCTGGCCTTCGAGCAGCGCCGTCAGTCGGCCCGGGTCGGGCGTCGCGATGACGAGGCCGACGCCCATGTTGAAGGTCTCGAACGCCGCGTCGTGGGTCAGCCCCGCGCGCGCCAGGATGGTGTTCATGTGCGCCGGTCGCCACGCGTCGCCCGGGAGCGTCGTGATGAGGTAGCCCAGGGCTTCGTTCATGCGCGGGATGTTGTGGAAGCCGCCGCCCGTGATGTGGGCGAGGCCCGTGATGAGGCCGGGGTGGGCGTCCATGAGGCCGCGGATGAGCTTCACGTAGAGGCGGGTCGGGGTCAGCGCGGCTTTCAGGAGGTCGGTCTCATGCGTCTCGATGAGGCGGCGCACGAGGGAGTAGCCGTTCGAGTGGAAGCCGGACGACGTGAGGCCGAGCAGGGTCTGTCCGGGGGCGACGCGGCTGCGCTCCGGCGCGCTCTCGAGCCAATCGGAGCGCCGCATCTCCCCGACGCAGAAGCCTGCGAGATCGTAGACACCTTCGGCGTAGACGCCGGGCATCTCGGCCGTCTCGCCGCCGATGAGCGCACAGCCCGCCGCTTTACAGGCGCGAGCGATGCCGTCGACGAGGGCGCCGTGGACCTCGAGGTCGAGCTTGCCGGTCGCGAGGTAGTCGAGGAAGAAGAGCGGGCGGGCGCCGGTGCAGAGGACGTCGTTGACGCACATCGCCACGAGGTCCTGCCCGATGGTGTCGTGGATCCCGAGCTGCTGCGCGAGCTTGACCTTGGTCCCGACGCCGTCGGTCCCTGCCGCGAGCAGGCGGTCCTCGTCCATCGCGTAGATGGCCGCGAAGCCGCCCACGCCGGCGAGCGTCCGCGCGTCGTAGGTCTCGGCGATACGCGCCTTGATGCGGTCGATGAAGCGGTCCCCGAGGGCGACGTCGACTCCAGCCTCTTGATAGTTCATGAGTGACCTCCGGGACTTACTTCATCAGGGCCATCGAGCCGCGTCGCCGAGTCGAACCAGCCGAGGAGCGCCGCGGCGTTCGCCTCGGGCTCCGGAACACCGAGCGGGTGGAGGAACGCGTGCGTGGCCGCCTCGGGGTGGGGCATGAGCCCGAAGACCTGGCCCGAGCGGTCGAGGAGTCCCGCCACGCGGTCGAGAGAGCCGTTCGGATCGCTGCGATAACGCAGCGCCGGCTGCCGAAAGGCCGAGGTGGCGGACTCGGCGACGAGTCGCCCCTCCCCGTGGCGGATCGGCATCCAGACCCGGTCAGGCCCATGTCGGAGCCACGGGCTCTGGCGCGCGGCGGGGCTGACCTCGACCTCGACCCACCGGTCGATGAAGTCCGGGCCGGTCTCGGGGCCCGCGTTCCGCGCGAGGCTCACGTCCGCGCCGAAGATCCCAAGCCGCACGAGCACTTGGAAGCCATTACAGATGCCGAGGGTCAGCCCGCCCCGCGCGTGAAAGTCGGCGAGCCGCTCGCCGAGCGCCGTGCGCAGCTTCTCGGCGAGGATACGCCCGCTCCGGAGCTCGTCCCCGAACGAGAAGCCGCCCGGGAAGGCGAGCACGCCGAAAGGACCGAGGTCGGCGCGCCTGAGGAAGTCGTTGACGTGCTCGAGCTCGACCGGAGCGCCGGCCTGCGCGAAGGCCCGCGCGAGCGCGCTCTCGCAGTTGATGCCGTCGCCCCAGAGGACGAGGACGCGCCGTCTGGACGGGCTCGGTCTCGACTCGCTCATCACCGACCTCCGGCCGCGCCATCGCGCCGCACCCGCGGCCCGAAGCCGCACCACGCCTGATAGAGGAGCTCCGTATGGACGACGTCGGGGTCCGAGTAACCAACCCGGAAGCGCCCATCGTCCGTGAAGGTGCCGAGGTGGTCGAGCGCGAGGGACTCGAGCCCCGCCGCCGAGAAGGACGCCTCGAGCGCCGACGCCTGGTCCGAGCGGACTGCGAGCAGCACCGTCCCCGGCCGCTCCGCGAACCAAGCCCACGGGTCCCACGCGGCCACGTCGCGCGCCGGCTCGAAGCCGCACGCGTCCAGGAAGGCCATCTCGGCGAGCGCGACCAGCGTCCCGCCATCGCTCACGTCGTGCGCTGCGGCGACCAGACCATCGCCCATCACCCGGTATAACCACCCGTAACCCTTTCTGAACGCGGCCCAGGGCCACGTGACCGTCGTCTCGAAGGGCGCGTCCGCCCAGGTCCGACCGGCCCACGAGCCGGCGTCGACGCGCGGCGCCACGGCGGGTCCGAGGCGGTACACCCGCTCCCCCGCCCGGCCCTGCGTCTTGACGATGCGGCGCACGTCCGGGTGGCGCCCCATCGCCGTGACAAGCAGCGTCGGGAGCACGTGGATGGCGCAGGCGGTGCCGTCGCTCCAGTGCCCGCGGAAGTCGTTCTTCATCGAGTCTTTGCCGCTGACGAGCGGCATCGCCCACCCCTCCACCAGCTCGGCGAGCGCACGCGCCGACCGGACGAGCTGCGCGAGGAGGTGCGACCCGCGCCCCGCGTCGGGCAGCGGGTTCGGCCAGGCGTAGTTGTCGAGGAGGACGATGGTCTCGGGATCGATGCCGGTGACGACGAGGTTTCGGACCGCCTCGTCGACCGCCATTCGGGTCATGTGCGCGGCGTCGATCGCCGAGAGCTCGGGCGCGAGGCCCGACGCGACGCCGACCCCCGAATGTGCCGCCGCCGCGCCGTGGGCGCCGAGCCAGATGACGCCCGCGTCGTTCGGGACCGGCCGCGATCGGCCGTCCAAGAGGACCCCCTCGAAGGGCTTCAGCGCTGTGGCGGCCTGTACCTCCTGGTCGTACTGCCGCACCCAGGTCTCTTTGGACGCGATGTTGGGGCTCGCCAGCGCCGCCCGGAGCCGGTCGACGGTCTGCGGGGGCGCGGACGGCCGCGCTGCAACCTCTCGCCGCCACTCGGGTTCCGGCTTCGGTCCTTCCCAGCGCGCCTCGAGCCGCATCTGCGGCAGGCCGCGGTGCAGGAGATCGAGCGAGAGCCGCATCACGGGGGCGCCGCCATAGTGGGCGTCGAAGCGGCCGGTGTCCGTGAAGGTCCCGACCGTGGTCGCCCTGACGCCGTAACGCGCTGCGAGCGCGAGCAGCGCCGCCTCGTGCTCCGGCGGAACGGCGAGGGTCATGCGCTCTTGGCTCTCGCTGATGAGGATCTGCCAGGGCTGCAGCCCCGGCGCCTTGAGCGGCACCCGTTCGAGGAAGAGCTCGGCGCCGCCGCGGCCGGCGGGATCGATCACGGTGTCCGCCATCTCGCCGACGCTCGACGCGAGGCCGCCGGCGCCGTTGTCGGTGAGCGAGGTGTAGAGCCCGAGGTCCCGCGCGGCCAGGACGACGTCGATGACGCGCTTCTGCGTGAGCGGATCGCCGATCTGGACCATCGCCGACGGCGTCGTGGCATCGAGGGCGAGCGACGACGCGGTCGCGCCGTGGATGCCGTCGTATCCGACGTCACCGCCGACCATGACGATGAGGTCGCCGGGACGGTGGCGCTTTGCCGCGCTCGCGTGGCCGTCCACGACGGCCGGCAGGACGCCGACGGTGCCGCAGTAGACCAGCGGCTTCCCGGAATAAGCCGGGTGGAAGACGATGGCGCCGTTGACGGTCGGGATCCCGGACTTGTTGCCGCCGTCGGCGATGCCGTGGTGGACGCCGCTGAGGATGTCCCGCGGGTGCTTGAGCCCGGCTGGGAGGGGCCCCGGCTCGTCCGGCATGCCGAAGCAGAGGACGTTGGTATTGGCGATGGGCTTGGCACCGATACCCGTGCCCAGAATGTCCCGGTTCACGCCCAAGATGCCGGTCAGCGCGCCACCGTAGGGGTCGAGCGCGGACGGCGAGTTGTGCGTCTCGACCTTGATGCAGACGTCGACGGCGTCGTCGTAACGCACGATGCCGGCGTTGTCGGAGAAGACGGAGACCGCGTGGCCCTTCGTCTTCCGGACGCGCTCGGTCGGCGCCTTGATGAAGGTCTTGAAGAGCCCATCGACCTCGACGCGTTCGTGCTCGTCTTCGTAGGCAATATGCGCGGCGAAGATCTTGTGTTTGCAGTGCTCGGACCACGTCTGGGCCAAGACTTCGAGCTCGGCGGCTAGAGGGCCCTGGGGCAGTCCCGCCGCCCGCCGCTCGGCCGCGACGGCCGGCTGACGGAACCATCGCTGGACGACTTCGAGCTCCTCACGCGTGAGCGCCCACGTCCGGGCGCGCGACTCGACCTCGAGCCGGTCGCCGGCCCAGTCGAGCAGCGGGATCGGCTCGGCGCGCGGCGGCGCGGTCGTGCGCCCACCACCCCGCCAGAGGTTGAGGAGCGTATCGGCCTCTCGTTCGAGCCCCGCGGGGACCCCATGCCCGGGGCCGGCGGCGCGGAGGAGGATGTTCTCTTCGATGAGGGGGTTGGCGCGCAGCGGCGTCGGCTCACCGGGCGTCACGAAGGCCGCGCGCCCGGAGAAGACGCGGAGGGTATGGCCTCTGAGTTCGTCCATACCGGCGAGGCATTCTTCCATGGCGCGCGCGGGGTTGTCGGTCACGCCAGGGCGATAGACCACGACCTGGAGGTCGCGCGACCGACCGGTGAGCCAGTCGCCGAGGTCGGTCGTGAGGCGCTGATCGATCCCGTCGCAGAGCCGGCCCGCGAGCCCCGCGAGCACGGCCGGGCTCGGCAGTGGCCGGGGTGACTCGACCCAGAACCACTGCGAGACCGGGCCGGGCCTGCCGCCCTCATAGGTCTCGATGACGAAGCAGGCGCGGTGCCGTGCCGGCGTCGGCGCGATCGGCAGCTCCCCGGCGCGGTCGAGCGTTCGGAGCGCCTCCGGGAAGAGGCGCCATTCGAGCGCGCGGCCTTTGGCGACAAAGGTGTCGACGTCGTCCCGCTCGCCGCGCGGGTAGCTCGCTTGCATCACCACGGGGCCAGTGTCCATGCCGGCGTCGACGCGGTGCAGGGTCACGCCCGAGCGGGAGAGGCCCGACGCGAAGGCGCGTTCATAGGCGTGGAGGCCCTTGAACTCCGGAAGGAGCGCCGGGTGGAGGTTCAGGATCCGCGCGGGGCCCCCCGCGGGCGGCGTGAAGAAAGCGACGAACTGCGGAGACAGGATCCGCATGTAGCCCGCAAGAAAACACCAGTCGATGCAGTGGGTTGCGAGCGCTTCGAGGACCACCGCCTCCTGCGACTTGCGCTCCCGCGAGAACGCCGTGACCAGCGTGACCTCGGGGAACTCGCGTGACGCCCACTCGAGGATGGGGCTGTCCTCGCGGTCGACCACGAGGAGCGCGACCTTGACGCGACGGAGTCCGGGCGTGGCCCTCAGTAGCTCACGCGCGTTCGTCCCGGCGCCCGACGCCAAGATGGCCACTCGAATCAGGGCCCGCGCGTCGCCAGCGACGTCCATGCGGGAGTGGGCGCCGTCGAAGCGCACCGCGTTCAGAGCGTGGTAGGCGCGTTGGCGAGCGCTCGGGAGCTCGGCCCCGAGGCCGGTGATCCCCGCGACGCGGCCGCCGGACGTGACGAGCCCACCTCGCCCGTCCGAGGTCACGCCGGCGAAGGTCACGATGGCGTCGGTCGGCGAGAGCGTGATGGGCGCGCCCGAGCGCGGCGTGCCCGGGTATCCCGCGGCGGCGCGGACGACGTGGACGGCGGCGCCGTCCTGACGCAGCGCGACGCGGCTGAGTCCGACCGGATCGGCGTGCCCGAGCGCCCAGAACAGGTCGAGGACGCCGCGAAGACGCGGCAGCAGCGCCTGCGTCTCGGGATCACCGAGGCGGGTGTTGTATTCGAGGAGCCAGGGCTCGTCGCCGCCCTGCACCATGAGCCCGAGGAAGAGGACGCCGACGTACGGCCGGCCTTCGAGGACGAGCTGACGAAGCGTCGGGGCGAGGAGCTCGCGTTCGACGCGCTCGCGCGCCGCGTCCGAGAACCAGGGAACGGGCGAGAACGCGCCCATCCCGCCGGTATTGGGACCGTCGTCTCGGTCGTTCAAGCGCTTGTAATCGCAGGCATCTCCGAGGTGGATGACGCGCTCGCCGACGCAGGCGTAGAAGCACGAGACCTCTTCGCCCACCAGCAGGTCTTCGAGGACGACACCGTCGTCGACTCCGGGCGCCCCGTCCGCAAACCATCGGGTGACGAGCGCCTCGGCCGCCCCGAAGTCGCGAGTGACGACGACCCCCTTGCCGAGCGCGGGGCCGGACGCCTTCATGACGACGCCCTCGTCGCCGCGTTGGCGCCGGACGGCGAGGGCCGCGAGCGCCTGATCCGCCGTGAGAGCGATGTCGAAGGCGGCGGTACGGACGCCTGCGAGCTGCATGAGCCCTTTGGCCTCCCGCTTCGACCCCTCGAGCCCCGCGGCGGCTCGGGAAGCGCCCACCACGGCGACGGTGTCCTCAAACTCCGCTCGTAGCGCGTCGGACCACCCGTCGAGGAGCGGCTGCTCGGGGCCGAAGACGACGAGGCGCACCGAGCGGTCCCGCACGAGGGCGATGAGGGCGTCCAGGCTGCGGGCCGGCACGATAGTGAGGCGCGGCCTGGCGGCCATGCCGGCGTTGCCGGGCGCCACGATGACCTCAAGGACGCGGCGATCGGCGAGCAGGGCGTTCGCGATCGCGTGTTCACGGCCTCCAGAGCCGACGACCAGGGCGACGAGGCCCGTCGGAATCGGCGGGGAAGTGGGCGCGAGGGTCGCCACGGCCGCCGCCAAAGCCTCGAGCGCGGAGGGAGGGACCTCGTCGGCGCCGATGCAGTCCGCGACGACCCGATAGAGCGTCGATACGGCAGCGAGCCGCTCGGGGCCGAGCGGCGCGGGGCGCTCGTCGAGGGTCTGCTCGCAATAGGCTCGAAAGGCCTTGGGTTCCTTGGCCTTGGCCAGCTCGAGCGCCCGCAGCCACGACGAGCCGGCGTACTGCTGGCGGAGGATCTCCTTGGAGATCGGGGCGCCGAGGCCGGTGATGCGCAGCTCGTCGATGCCGATGGAGTCGGCGACGAGCAGCGAGCGCTCGCCCGTTGCGGCATCCCGCGCCCCGAAGGCGAACTCGAACTTGCCGTCCCAGAGTTCGAGGCCGATTCGCGCGACCTCGGCCTGGACGAGCGTCGCACAGGCCGTCGTGAGCGCGCGGAGGGCGCCCCACTCGGTGGCGGAGAGCCCGGCGAGGGCCTGTGCTTCGGCGTCCGTGAGGAGCCGGTCTTGCGGCTCGAGCTTGGTCGTGAACTCGAGGCGAGGCGTGTCGAAGCGTTGCCCCACGCGCAGCGACGAATCGCGCTTCAGGAGCGAGCTGCCGAGCGGGACTCCGAAGCGAAAGATGACTTCGAGCGGGACCAGCGCGTGTTCGGGCCGGGCGGCGTAATACGCGGCGACCGCGTCGGGATTCGAGCCCTTCGGTGGCACGGCGACTTCGCGAACGCGGAGCTCGTTCTCGGCGAGGTCCGGGGTCTCGGGGAGGGCGTGGTGCGCGATGCCGGCGCGCTCCAGCAGCGCGAAGAAGGCGCGCCCCATCCGCGCGAGCGCGGCGCCTTTGCCCGGGATCGGGTCGGGCATCTCGCCCCAATCGTAGATGGAGTACCGGTCGGAGAAGCGAAAGCGGAGCACGCCGTCGCCCGACTCGGACCACAGGTCCTTGACCGACCCCTTACGCAGCAGCTCCATACGCGTACTCTCCCGTCAGACAGGCCGCGCAGAAGGGGCGGCCGAGGGCCGTCTCCAGGTCCGCGAGGGTGGTGTAGAAGACGCCATCCGCGTCGAGGGCCTGCGCCACGGCGTCGAGCGGACGGCCGGCGGCCACGAGGTCCTTTCGATCAGGGAAGTCGATCCCGTACAGGCACGGGTGGCGTATCGGCGGGCAGGAGCTCGCGAGGTAGACGCGGGCCGCTCCATGTTGACGCAGGAGCTGGACGAGCTTCCGTGACGTGGTGCCGCGGACGATGCTGTCGTCGACGAGGAGGACGGTCTTCCCGGCGATGACGGAGTCGACCACGCTGAACTTCATGCTGACGGCGACTTGGCGCTTGTCTTGGCCGTTCAGGATGAAGCTACGCTGGACGTAGCGGTTCTTGATGAGCACCTCGCGGTAGGGCCGCTGGAGGGTCTCGGCGAGGGCGATGGCGGAGATGCGGCTCGTCTCCGGCACGGCCGAGACGACGTCGATGGTGCTGGGGTCGAGGGCGGCGCCGACGCGAGCGCCGAGAAGCTGGCCGAGCCGGAGCCGGGTCTCATAGACCGGGACGGACTCGAGGTTCGCGTCCGCGCTCGAGAAGTAGATCCACTCGAACATGCAGGGGAGCCCGCCCCGAGGGACGAGGCTGCGGCTGTGCAGCTCCTCGGCCTCGTCGCCGACGCTCGGCACCCAGACCAGCTCGCCGGGGGCGACGTCGCGGACGCGCCGGTAGCCGACGAAGCCGAGCGCGGCGTCCTCCGACGCGAAGGCGTAGGACTTGCGCCCGTCGGCTTCGTCACGTTCGCCGATGATCAGCGGCCGGATGCCGTGGGGGTCGCGAAAGCCGAAGAGGCCGAGCCCCGGTAGAATACCGATGACCGAGTAGCCCCCTTCAGCGCGTTGCATGACGGTGCGGGCCGCTTCGATGAGGCGCTCGCCCAAGGGCGCTGTCGGCGACGACACGAACGCGCCACTCATGAGGTGCAGGATGACCTCGAGGTCGTTGTCACTCAGGAACGCGCGCCCTTTGGCGAGGAGCGACTGCTTGAGCGCCGCGTAGTTCGAGAGGTTGCCGTTGTGGACGAGGCCGATGCCGATGGGCATGACGCCCGCGATCGGCTGGAGATCGGACTCTTTGACGTCACCGATGGTCGAATAGCGGGTATGGCCGAGCGCCATCGCGCCCTTCAGGCGGTCGAGATCGGTGGCTGTAAAGACGTCGGCGACTTTCCCGAGCTGCTTCTTGGAGTGAAACATGCCGGTCGCGGCGTCCCAGCTCAGGATGCCGGCGGAGTCCTGGCCGCGGTGCTGGAGCATGAGGAGGCCGCGGTAGACGTCGTGCGCCGACTGGACTGCGTGGGTGAGGCCGATGATCCCGCACATGCTGCCCTCCCCGGCGCGTCGCGGCCGTCGCCGGGGCTGGTGACGGGGGGCGCGGGCACGCTGGCGGCGCGGAAGCTAACCGGTTCGGCCCCGGCTTTCCACCCCCAAGGGGCCCTTTCCTGACGATGCCGTCGAGGAGCGCGGACAGGAAAACTCGCCGATCGAGCGATTTTCGCGGAACAGGTGTTGCGATCTCGGCGACCTACCGCCAGAACGCCCGCGCTGATTCTGGAGAGGGTGACATCGTGACTAGCCGTCCGTTCGTTGGTTTCGGGATTCTTTGGATGGTGAGCGTCAGCGCCTGCGGCAACGACGAGGTCATCTCAACGTCGGCCGACGCGGCTACTGACATCGAGATCCCGGCGGATGACGTGGTAGCCACGGACACGGCGATGGTGGACACGGCGGGTTCGGACGCGGCAGACGTGGACGCCGCGAGCCTCGATTCGTCGGAGCAGGACGCGACGGGGGACGACACCAGCCCGCCCGACGACGCCTCCGTCGACGCCCTGGGGCCCGACGACGTCACCGGCGTCGATGTCGTCCCCACGACCACAGTGGCGATAAGCCCCGCGGGCGGCGGCGTCCTCAAGTCGGGAGACGGCCTACTGACCTTCCGGCTCGAGCCCTTCGCCGTGACCCAAGACCTCACCGTGACCATCGCGCCCGTCGCGTCCCCTCCGGCGGGCGCCCAGCCGGTGAGCCCCATCTACGAGCTCGGCCCGAGTGGCGAACACTTCGCCGTTCCCGCGGTGCTGTGCTTCGACCTCGAGGGAGATACGCCGGGTGCGGACGGCTGCCTCGGCTTCTATGACGCGCCGGCCGGCGAGTGGGCCTGCGCCGACCGAGCGCTCGTCGAGCTCCAGCCGTCGATCTGGTGCGGGAAGACGTCGCACTTCACGATGGTCGGCCTCCTCCGAAATACGAAGGCGCTGAAGACCGAACACGGCAGCGCCCGCATCGGCCCTGAAGGTGGTTCGATCGTGGCCGCCTCCATGGGCGCGTCGGTCGTCGTGCCTCCGGGGGCCGTCACGGCACCGACGCTCTTCATCGTCGCGTCGAAATCGACCGTGCCCGGGAGCGCGGGGCTCGGGTCCGCCGCCGTGACCCTGAGCCCACACGGCGTCGCGCTGCAGAGCCCCGTCGAGATCTGCGTGAGCCCCACGGCACCGGAGGCCTCGTCCGGCTGCTTGAGCTACTACGATGAGTCAAAGGGAGAGTGGACCTGCCAAGACGAGTGCCTCACGGCGAAGGGAGACCTCCTCTGCGGCGAGACCGACCACTTCACGAGCTTCGCCGTCCTCCTCGGCGCCGGATCGGGAAAGGCCGACTGCGGCGGCACCTGGCTGGACGCCAGCGGCGGTACCGTTAAGGACCCGGGCGGCGGCGCGGTGCTCACCGTTCCGGGGGGCGCGCTGTTGGCGCCGACCGTCATCTCGCTGGTCAAAGACCCGGCACCGCCGGGTGGCGCCGAGCTTGGCTCCGCCGTCTACGAGGCTGGCCCGGACGGCCTCACCTTCGCGGCGCCGGTCGAGCTGTGTCTTGAGTCGAACGGCAAGACTCCAGACGAGAAGACCTGCCTGGGCTACTACGACGACGGCAAGGCGGCCTGGCAGTGCCAGGACGAGTGCGTGAAGGCGAAAGACGGCCTCCTGTGCGGCCAGACCGACCACTTCACGAGCTTCGCCATCCTGCTCGGGGCGTCGTCGGCCCCAAGCACCTGCGATCTCCAAAAGACGACCATCCCCGCCAAGACCGGGGGCATCGCGCCGTCCGGCGATGGCGCCGCCTACGTCGACGTCCCTGCAATGGCGCTCGCAATGGACACCGTCATCGCCGTGTCACGCGACACACAAACCGCCGCGGACCCCAACGCGCTGTCCTCGGCCTATATGTTCGCGCCAGAGGGGCTCTCGTTCGGCCTCCCGGTCATGATCTGCATCGTGACCCAAGGGACCATCGAGGCGGACAGCCCGAAGTGCCTCGCCACCTACACGGCCGCGGCAGGCTGGTCCTGCGTGGACCCGTGTTTACAGGAGGTCGAATCGGGCCTCTGGTGTGGCCTCACCGATCACTTCTCGACTTACGCCATCGTCGCGACGCCCGGCACGCAGGGCTGCCCGGGCAACTGATGGGCCCCGCCGGGAACCCACTGGGAGCTCCCGACGAGACGTCCATCACGCGTCAGCGCGCGCCACTCGCATGTCCCGCTGGTCGCGGATCAGGTTGTGCGAGACCCGGACTGTGTCGGCCTGCCGGACGAGCATCGCGTGAATGTCGCCCGCGAGCGGCTTGCTGGTCGCCTCCAGATATTGTTTCTGGGTGTCATCCTCGCAACGTTCACAATCCCGGAGGATCGAGACGTCATCCCGAGCACCGACGGCGGACTTCACGTTGTTCCAACCGCGGTGGATGGCACCACCAACCGAGCCACCCGATTCGGGGTGACCGCCGAGCCGCTTGACCTGGCTCTGAAGCTCGGACGCGAGATGCATCCGCTCGTCGGACAGCCGCGTGAAGATCTGCTTCAGCGGTTGCTCCGTGGCGTCGTCAGCCGCCTTCTGGAATCCGGCCTGCCCGTCTTTGCAGCCCTCGGAGAGGCCGTTCAGGATGTTGATGACGTCCCTGACCGGGAGCTCCTTCGCGTGTGGCTCCATGGAGGTCGTGGCCGATTGGGTGCTGACGTGCTTCGGCATAATACGCTTGTCTTCGTTCACGAGTGGAACAATCCTCAGGTCTAGTGTTGCTCAGGTCCGCAGGGGGAGTGAACATCACCTACGCAAGGACCGCGCCAAGAGGCCGCTCCGTCGCCACGAAACCCGCAACGGTCGTTGGAACCGCACTCGTAGCGTTTGTGACCCAGGGGCGGCGCGTTGCCGAGCGCACGACGCACTATCGATATGATGACGCGTCGGGCTACTGAACCATCATCAGCGGACCGCGAGCCGCTCGAAGGCCCGCACGTCCTCTTCCGAGTCGAACTCCCACCACTGCCCGCCCACCGGCACCGTCTCGATGCGGACGCCGGCACCGAGGAGCGCGTTCAGGAGGCTCGTCATGTCGATGCGGTCCTGGCGTTCGGGCGGAAGCGTATTGAGCAGTGCTTCCACGTCGGCCCACGCCGCGGGGGTGAAGCGGAGTAGGCCCATGTACTGGCCTTCGATCTGGTCGAGCGACGTCGCCCGTCCTCCGATCTCGAGTAAGCGACCATCGTCCGCGCGGCGGAAGGTCTCGGCGTCGGAGAGGGGATCGGCGAAGCGGGCGCTCCAGATGTCGCGCCAGCCGGTGTGCGAGCTGATGGCGAGGCCACCGGGCGCGGCCGCCAGCGCCGTGATGACCTCGCTCCCGTAGAGGATGTCCGAGTAGCTCACGATGCAGGGGGCGGACGCGAGCCACGGTGCGGCGCAGCGTAAGGTCGCCACCATCTGGGTCGAGGCCCAGCGCGGGTTCTCGAAGTGGGTGAGCCCCTCGGCCGGGAGGAGGTGGCCTTGGTAGCCCTTGATGAGGCCGAGCTCGGTGATGCCCGCCCCGCGCAGGGCGTCGAGCTGCCGGTCGAGGAGCCGACGGCCGTCAATGGGCGTGAGGCATTTCGGCTGCTCGGCCGTGAGCGAGCCCATGCGGCTCCCGCGGCCGGCCGCGAGGATGAGGGCCCGCACGGGGGCGCCGCCGTTGTACGTCGTCGTCGTCGTCATCGGGATCACTCGCTCTCGGCGCGGAGGTAGGCGCGCAGGTCGACGCCGGGGGCGGCGGCGATGAAGTGGGGGTTTCGGATATCGGGCTTGTTGTAGCGGAGCGGCTCGCCCGAGGTCATCTCGAGCACGGCCCCGCCGACTTCGGCGAGGATGGCGTGACCGGCGGCGACGTCCCACTCCTTGGACTCTTCGTAACGTGGATAGACGGTCGCGGCGCCCTCGGCGAGGCGACCGAACTTCACGGCCGAGCTCGCGATGAGGAGGCGTTCGATCCCGTGCCGCGCCGCAAAGCGTTCCGCCTCCGCGACGCCGTTCTGGCGGCTACGGATGAGCACCGGGCCCTCTGCCGCCATACACGGCAGCCGCTCGGTGACGCCGTCACGCTCGCGATAGGCGCCCTGCCCCGCCGTCGCAAAGTAGAGCTCGCGGAGCGCCGGCGCCGCCACGACACCGAGCACGGGGACCCCAGCCACCACGAGCCCGATGTTGACGGAGAACTCGCCGGTGCGGCTCACGAACTCCGAGGTGGCGTCCAAGGGATCGACGATCCAGACCCGCTCCCACAACCGCCGCTCTTCCCACGGCGCTTGGGCTTCCTCCGAGTGAATTGGGACGCCCGTCGGTCGAAGGAGCTCGGCGATGGCGCGGTCCGACTCGAGATCGGCGCGCGTGAGCAAGGAGCGATCGAGCTTCTGGTGTACGTCGAGATCGCCGGAGCGATAGACGTCCATCACGATCTCGCCGGCCCGGCGCGCCGCCCGCAGCGCCGCGTCGAGGAGCGCCTTCACGGCGCCGTCCCGAAGTGTGCACGGATCAGCGCGAGATCGGCGTCGTCCGGGACCGGGCACCGCTCGGGGTGCCACATGATCGCGAGCACCGGCAAGCTGCGGTGGCGCACGGCCTTGATGACCCCATCGGGGGCCACGGCCCACACGTCGAGGTCCGGTACGCTCTCTCGGGCGCCGAAGGTGTGGTAGCTGTTGACCGACGCGGGTGCGCCCGCACGGGTGATCCCCATGGCGGCGGTGACGTGCCCCTCGACGGGCGCCAGCGTGACACCGAAGCGGTGCTGGAGGACCTGCATCCCGCGGCAGACGCCGAAGACGGGCAGCCCCGCGGCGAGCGCGGCCGCGATGAGGGTCTCTTCGGTCGCGTCGCGCTCGGGCGCGTTGCCGCCATAGGCGACCGGCGTATTGCCCCCGGTGAGGACGAGGCCGGCGAAGGGCAGAGAGCGCCAGAGCGTCTCGGCGACGCCGACATCGTTCGGCATCGGCACGGCCAGGAGGCCGCAGCGGCGTAGCAGCGGCGCCCATCGCTGGTCGAGGCCGTCGCGGCGTTCGTTCACGGCGCCTGCGACGTCGACCCGTTGCGTGACGGCGACGAGCTTCATCGGACGACGCGGACTTGGCGATTGGCGCAATCGAGCTCGAGGATCTCGGCCGTGGACCAGCGCTGAAACAGACTCTCACCCGCGCCGATGACGGCCGGGATCCCGAGCTCGCCCGCGCGGATGGCCATGTGCGAGTTGACGCCGCCGTACATCGTGATGAACGCGACGATGCCGTGAGAGAAGATCCAGTCGTAGCCGGGATCGGCGCTCGGGATGAGCAGGACGGCCCCCGCGAGCCGAGCGGACAACGTAGCCCCGTCCTCGTCGCTAGCCGCCCGTACGACCGGGCCCGCCGCCGAACGCTGCGTGATGAAGTTCGGGTCCGACGCGGGTGGCGAGAAGGACCAGACGTCGTCCGGCGAGGTGATGAGCGGCGGGAGCGAGATCTGCCGCGTCAGCGCGTACGCGGCGCGCCCCGCGGCGACGCTCCGTTCGAGCACCTCGCGCGGATCGCTGCTCGAGCCGTAGAGCTCATAGATCGCGTGGACATCGAGGAAGGAACAGTCCTCGACCGAGAGACCATGGCCCGACCCGAGGGCCCGGATGCGGGTGAGCGCTTCCGAGAGGCTCCGCGTGAAGACGAACTTCGCGTACTCGCGCCCCTCGATGGCCGCCTTGATGAACTCGAAGAGCCCGAGGATGTCGTGTTCGAGGCGGTGCTGCCGGAGCATGGCGTCGATGCGGCGGAGCTGATCGAGCGAGAGCGAGAAGCGGGGCGCCGCGCGGTGTCCCGCCGGCCGCTCGCGCGACCAGTCGAAGTAGCGGTCCGGCGCTTCGTCGTAGCGCGGCGAGAGGATGTCGTAGGTCCCGGGTCGGAGGTGGCCGTAGCGCTCGAGGAAGGCCGACGGGCTGAGCGCAGCGAAATCATTCGACATCCGAGAGCTGACGGTGTCGAGCGAGCCCATGAAGGCGTCGTACTCGGCGGGCGAGAGGACGCCGACGGCGACCAACGACTTGAGGAGCTGGACGGCGATGAAGCCAGCGCGCGCGAGCCCGGCGAAGGGCAAGGTCCCGTAACGTTTACAGTCTTCGAGGAGCCAATAGATCATGCCGACGGGATCGAGGTCGCTCTCGAGCAACGCGCCGAGGCGCTCTTCGAGGCGGGCGATCTTCGCGGTGTCTTGCCGCCAGAGGCCGGTCTCGCCGTGGATGATGCGGTTGGTCAGGACGCGGAGGCTCTCGGTGAGCTGCTCGCAGTCGGCGGCGCTGAAGCCGGCGTCCTTCAGGACCCCGAGACGCTCCGGTAGATCGAGCGTATAGCAGGTGTAGATGATCTCGAACTCGACCTTGTCGTGGTTCGAAGGCGCCGCGATGAGCCTATCGACGTAGTAGTTCGCGAGCCGGTCGGACAGATCGCGCGGGACGTCTCGCGGGATGAACGAGTTGAAGCTCACGCGAACGTCGATGTACGGAAGTCCCGAGAACGACAGGAGAAGTGGGAAGCTACGGAGGTTCTTGTAGCCGTAGTTGTCGCGTTGGTAAGCCCAGATGCTGTCGGTGATGAGCTCGCGGTAGAGGGAGAGCGCGAGCGGGCGCGGCCTCACGCCGACGATCTCGGCGGGGTTCCAGTCCGGCATTACGCCAAAGACGGTTCGGGACCCATGCAGCCACGGGTGGGGGCGCACGAGCTGACCGACCCGGTGGGCGATGTCGCTCAGCGCCTTCCGTTGCGCCGCTTCGGGCGCCGTCGTTGGCGCGACGCCGTGTAGCCGCCGCACTTGCAGGAGCACGAGGCCGTCGTTCCGGGTCTCGGCGAACTCCACGTCGAGCCACGGGATCCCGGTGAGCGCTTCGAGCTCGGCGACGAGATCCACGACCCGGTCCAAGGGCGCGGGCGCGCGCACGGGCCCTTGTTTGTAATGAACACGGGTCTCGAGGAGGTTGGTCGTGCCGGACGTGACGGACGACGTCGACGTGGAGACGGCGTCGTAGTTGATGACGACGTAAGGGCCACCCGTGCTGGGATCGACGCTGAAGGCGACGCCGCTCATCAGTACGTCCGAGAGCATCGGTTGGACCAGCACTTGATCGGCGTCGTCACCCCCGCCATAGGACGCCACGACGTCGTCCACGGCGCGTTCGAAGGCGTCAGCGCCGAGTACGTCCGGGATCGACCGGTAGTGTCCCGCTAGCGAGGTGTCGGCGCCGTCTTCGGAGACCGCGCTGCTGCGGACGATGAGCGCCCGGGACAGCCAGCCGGCCGAGCGAACGCGGCCCAGACACCCCGCGCGGTCGTCCCGCCACTCCCGCACCGTGAAGCGGAGCTGAGGCAAGACGCACGCGTGCCGAAGCCGGGGCGCGATGCGCTCGAGCGTCTCTGCCTTGGTGCCGAGCAGAACCGGGGACTCCGAGATCAAGCCAGCAGCCGCGCCGCCCAGATCCGGGTCGTGTAAGGGATCTGAATCGTCTTCTGGCCTGTCTTCGCGAGCACCTCGGCGATGTCCTCGACCACCGCCCCGAAGGCGTCGCCGGCTTGGCGCTGAAGCGTGGCGTGGGACCGCCAGGCGTGGACGCACTCATCGACGGTCTGCGTGTGGAAGACACCGCCTTCGATGCGATGAACGGGTCCGAAGAGCCCGGACGCGTCGATGACGGCGGTCTGGTCCTCACGGCGGGTGCCGTAGTCGTAGGCCGGGATCCGCGCCTTGATCGCGCCTTCGATCGCCGCCTGGATGGGATCGTCGAGGTCGCGGTGGTTCCACATACACGCGAACCAGCCGCGTGGGACCAGGATCCGCTTCGTCTCGAGCAGCGTCGCGGCGCGGTCGGTGACGTTGAACGACGACCCGAAGGTGACGAGCTCGAAGGTGTGGCCCGGCTGCCCGGTCGCTTCGCCGACGCCTTCGGACCAGCTCACGTGGGGGAGCGCCTCGCAGCGCCGGATCCCGTGGGCGCGCATCGCGTCGTTCGGCTCGACCGCTGAGACCTGGAGGCCCCGGTCAGCGAGCTTCAACGTGAGGTGCGCCACGCCCGCGCCGACGTCGCACACGCGCGCGCCACGGCGGACCTCCGCGAGCGCGACGAGCTCGTCGATGGCGGAGTCCGAGTAGTCGGGCCGGCTCAGGT
>JADMJS010000597.1 GCA_018780435.1 Myxococcales bacterium | reverse complement strand
CAGATGTGAGTCGGGTCGAAACGTCACCAGGGGTCGGGGCGGTCCTCGCCGGGCGCTATCGCCTCGACGCGCGGGTTGGGGTCGGTCGAACCGGCACCGTCTTCCGCGCCTTCGATCAAGCGCTGAACGCCACCGTCGCCGTAAAGGTCCTGAATCCCGGGCCCTTCACCGGCACGGATCGCACGATCAACGTCTTCCGAGTCAACCGGGTCCTCGCCTACCGCCACGACGGCCTCGTCCGCGTTCAAGACGTGAGCCTCGTCCCGACCGCCGCGTCCCGAGTCCTCTTTCTGGTCGAGGACTGGATCGACGGTCGCAGCTTCGACGCCTACATCCGTGGTCGTAACCCGCTGCAGAACTGGGAGATATTGGAAGCCTTTCGGCAGCTCGCCTCGGCGCTCGGGTTCATTCACAAGATCGGCGTACACGGCAACTTGACCCCGTCCAACGTGCTCGTGGTCGATGGGCGACGGCTCGTCTTGACGGACTGCTACGACGTCCTCGGGGCACCGCCCCCGGCCGACGCGGTGTCCGCGTCCTTCCGAGCACCCGAGCTCGCCGACACCACCTCGGGCCGAGAAGATCCCGCGTCGGACATTTGGTCACTCGGCATGATGTTGGGGATGGCGCTCCTACGCAGCCCTGTGCATCCGGGCGTCAGACTCTCCGCACAGGGCCCGGGAGTCCCCTACGAGGCCGACGCCGTCTTCCTCCGCGCTACCGAGCCCGACCCGCGTCGTCGCTTTGGCAGCGTCGACGAGATGGTCGACGCCATGAGGATGGCGCTCCCCGGCGAGCCGGCTCTGGTGGAGGCGGTTGGCTTCGTCGGTCGACAGCGGAGCGAGGTCTCCATCAATGCCGAGACCCGCACCGAGGGGATAGCGTCCCCACCGCGAGGACCATCCGCACTTCAAGTCGTGCCCGACGAAGCGCTCGACTGGGTTGACGAGACCAGCCCGGAGATCGACTGGACCGACGTCGAGACCGTCGCCGAGTGGGCCGACGAAGCCGGCGACTGGGGCGCGGTCGAAGTGATCGACGACGCCGCGCTCGAGGACATCGATGTTGAAGACGCGGCCGATGTCGTCGAGGTCGACGCGGTCGTCCCTGCTCCGATCCCGGTCCTTCTCCCAGAGCCGGTCGCCATCCCAGCACCGGCCCGGGCGCCGAGCGTGCCCGCACGCACCCCGACCGTTCCATCGCGTGTTCGAAGCCGCACTCCGCTAGGGCTCGACACGCCGGACGTCTTGGGAACCTTGGGAAGCGCCATGCCGGAGCCGGCCTCCATCCTGGCTCCCGGTCAGGAAGGCGCCGACACCCTGACGCCGCAAGCGACGGCCGACCAGGACCTCTTCCCCGAGTCGGCGCCGACGCAGGAGCCCGTCGTCTCGGAGTCACCCGACGTTCTCGCGCCGCCGGACGCCCCCACTTCGCCGGACGCCACTTCGGATGCGGACGTCACTTCGGAGGCGGACGCCCCTTCGGATGCGGACGCCCCTTCGGATGCGGACGTCACTTCGGAGGCGGAAGCGGAGCCGGGCCCGGAGCCGGGCCCCGACACCGTCGAGACCATCCTCGAGGCCCCCACGCCGTCGCTGGTCGCCACGCCGTCGCCGGCCCCCACGGCCGACGACGATGAGCTGGCCCTCGAAGCGCTCACGGCGCCCTCGACGGCGACTGAGCTGCCGCCGGCCCTCGCGCCGGAGGCGACGGCGTCGACCGACGCGCCGGAGAGTCCGGCCGAGATCGAGGCCGTCAGTACGGAGGTCGTCACGCTCATCGAGGCCCCTGAAGACGACGTGGGCGACACGCTCGAGATCACGCCGGAGGCCCTGCCCGAGAGGGCACCGGCCGCCGATGAACAGCCGACCTCCGCCGTTCCGCCCCTCCTCGTCGACGACGAGATGCCCGAGCCCGTCGAGGCGGCCCCCGCCCCGCCGCCGTTCCTTCCGGACGACGACGATCCGTCGCCCACGCTCGAAGTCCCGATGACCTTCCGGCCGGACGCGCCGCCGCTCGTGCTCGACGTGAAGGCGCCGGAGCCGGCCCCCGTCCTGACGCCCGCCGTCCCGGCACCGGTCGCGCCCGCGAGCGTGCCGACGCCTCCCCCGGCCGGGGACGAGCGTGGAAAGGGAAAGAAGAAGAAGAACAAGCAGAAGGGCGCTGCGGCGGCCTCCGCCCCACCCGCGCCGACTCCGGCGCCCGTCGTCGTCGCGCCCGCGCCCCCGGCGCCCGTGGCGGCTCCAGAGGCCGCCGCTGCCCCGCCTGTCGTCCCGGTGCCCGTCGCGGCTCCAGAGGCCGTCGCTGCCTCGCCGGTCGTCCCGGCGCCCGTCGCCGCGGCGCCAGCGTCCTCGGCGCCCGTCACGGCTCCGGAGGCCGCCGCTGCCCCGCCTGTCGTCCCGGTGCCGGTCGTGGCGGCTCCTGTAGCCCCAGCGCCAGTCGCCGCGCCGACTCCGGTCGCCCCGGCCGCCCCCCCACCGCCATCGGCGCCCGTCAGCGTCGCGAAGACCGTTGCCGCGCCAGCGCCGCGTCCCGCGCCGACCACGGCCGTCATCGCGACCCCCAAGGTGCCCAGCGCGTCCACACCGCGGCCGGCGCCGGTGCCCGCAAACAAGCCCATGTCGTGGGGCGTCGTCCTCATCGGAGGTTTCGCCGCCATCATCGGGATCGCCGTCCTCGTATGGTTCGCGACGTCGGGCAAGCCGACGACCCCCAAAGTCCAGAAGGGCGTCTCGGTCGCGCCAGCGGCGCCGGTGGGCGGCGCGCCTTTCCCCGCCGCCGCGCCATCCACGGAGAGTGGCGCCCTCACGGCCCAAGCGGGATCGATGGACGTCTCGTCGGCCGCTGTGGCGGCGCCGGATGCCGGCAGCCTCGCCGCGCCCGACACCGCCGGCACGGCGACGCCGCTGACGGCAGTTGCACTCGACGCGGGTGCCGACGTGGCCCTCGTCGCGAACGACGTGGCAGTGCTCGACACCGCCGACGTCCCGGACGTGGACGACGCGCTAGACGTCGCCGACTCCGTCGACACCGCAGACTCGTCGACCGACACGGCCGACGTTGCGACGGCGCTCATCGCCGTGGACGACGCGCTCGCCCCCGACACAAGCGACGTCGCCGCCCTGCCGGACACGGCTGTCGCCGAGGTCCCCGACGCGGGCGTCGCCGAGGCCCCCGATGTCCCGGCGATCGCCGCGGTGGACACGCAAGCCGGCGCTGACGCGGCGGCCGGTGGCGTCGACCTCCGCTTCATCCCGCCCGAGCTGCTCGCGTGCCCGACCAGCATGGCCAAGCTCAGCAAGAAGATGAAGTACGACGTAGGTGGTCAAAAGCAGGATGGGTTCGAGACGTACTGTATCGATCGCCGTGAATATCCGGGCGCCGGCATGCCTCGGACCGGCGTGGGCCTCTACGCCGCGAAGGGCGCGTGCGAACGTAAGGGCGGGCGCCTCTGCACTGGTGCCGAGTGGCGTCGTGGCTGCGGCGGCACCTACCCCTACGGCAGCACCTTCGATGAGAGCCGCTGCAACACCATGACGCTCGATGGCACCTCGCGCGAGGTCGGCGCGACCGGCAGCTTCGGGCGCTGCAAGTCGGGGTATGGGCTCTCGGACATGGTCGGCAACGTCGCGGAGTGGACGGCCGACGGCATGGTCCGCGGCGGCGACGCCTACAAGACCGGCCAGGAGGCCACCTGTGGCTTCGCACGCCGCCGTGCGCCCGAATCGGGTTCGCCACACGTCGGCTTCCGCTGCTGCGCTGATCCCATCCTCGGGGACGCCCCCGCCGAGGAGTCGCCGTGATCCCGCGCTACTCCCGTGCGGAGCTCGACACGATCTGGTCGGACGCCACCCGACTCGGGACTTGGCTCGAACTCGAGCTCGCTCACTTGAGCGCCCGAGAGCGTCACCACCACGCGCCGGAAGGCACAGCGGCGCGTATTCGGGCGGCCGTCGCCCGGACCGGGCTCGATCCGGCGCGTGTACTCGCGATCGAGGCCGAGACGCGTCACGACGTCATCGCGTTCTTGACGCACGTCGAAGAGCTCGCCGGGCCCGATGCCCGCTTCCTCCACGTCGGCCTCACGTCGTCGGACGTGCTCGACTCGACGCTGGCGCTTCAAGCCGTTCGCGCCGGCCGCGAGATCCTCGCCGGCGCGGCGCTCCTCGGAGACGCGCTGAAGCGGCGCGCGCTCGAACACCGCCGTACCGCGATGATCGGCCGCTCCCACGGTATCCACGCCGAGGTCACGACCTTCGGGCTTGCGCTCGCGAGCCATTGGGCCGAAGTGGACCGTGGGACCCGCGCATTCGCGCGTGCCGTCAGCGAAGTCGGTGTCGGCAAGCTCTCCGGCGCCGTCGGCACCTTCGGCGCGACGCTCCCGGCCGTGGAAGAAGAGGCGCTCGCGGCGGTGGGCCTGACGGCGGATCCGGTCTCGACCCAGGTCGTGGCGCGAGACCGCCTCGCACGCTACGTCGCCGAGCTCGGCGCCCTCTGCGCGACCGTGGAACGTCTCGCCGTCAATGTTCGCCACTGGCAACGCACAGAGGTCCGCGAGGCCGAGGAGCCTTTCGCGAAAGGCCAGAAGGGCAGCTCGGCCATGCCCCACAAGCGCAACCCGGTGCTCTCCGAGAACGTCACCGGCCTTTGCCGCTACGTGCGCTCTCTGGTCGCGCCCGCGCTCGAGAGCGTGGTGCTATGGCACGAGCGCGACATCTCCCATTCGTCGGTCGAGCGGCTCATCCTCCCGGATTCGACGACCGCGGCCGACTTCCTCCTCCGGCGGATGGCGCGGGTCATGGACGGGCTCGTGGTCTACCCCGAGACGATGGCGCGTAACCTCGCGCTGTCGCGGGGACTCCCCTTCTCCGGGCACGTCCTCCTCGCGCTCGTCGACAAGGGAATGGAGCGCCAAGCCGCCTACGTAGTCGTTCAGCGGTGTGCGCTGCCGGCCTGGGACGGCGGGGCGGAGTTCCGCGACGCGCTTGCCGGGGATCCCGACGTCACGGCGCTCCTCACCGACGCGGAGCTTGCCGCGTGTTTCGACGTGGACCGCGCCCTGCGGCATGTCGACATCATCTTCGCCCGGGTCTTCGGAGCGGCGGGCGCCGCATGAACACCGGCTCTCGCGGCCAGATTGTCGTTCGCACCACGGACCTGTCCCTCGTGTTCGGCGCCATCGACCGCGACCTCGGACGTTTTCGGCTTCGGCGCCGCGAGGTCGCTGTCGAGCCGGCCCCGGGCGCTCGCCCCCGCCTCGATCCTCCCGCGGGGCCGGACGCCGTATGGTTCGCGTTTCGGGTTGGCCAGGGCGTGACCTGGGTCCTGCCCGAGGACCTCCAGGGCCTCTTCAAGGCCGCCTGGGCCATTCACAGTGCGCTTGGGACGGTCCCCGTGATCGCGAGCCGCCAGTTCGCGTACGGCGCCTTCGAGGTGAAGGGTTATGTCGATCGCGAGCTCGTCTTCAAAGCCGGCGACGACGCCGACAGCGAGCTCGCTTGGGTCCCGAGCCCCATCACGCGCGAGCGCGTCGCGCCGGTGGCGGCCGCGTGCGGGGGCGGCGCTATCGTCGAGCTGGTGAGCGCGGTCCTGGACCGCCGCGCGACCGCGACCGACTGGGACGACGCCTTCCGCGGTGGGCCGACACGAGAGGCCTTCCCGGGCACCCGTGACGGCTGGCGTCACGTGGTCTGGAGCCGCCAGTAATTCCGCTGTGTCATGCGGCCGCCTCAACGGAGTCGGCCCAAAGGAGGGTGCGGTGAAAGCGATCATCACCATCATGCCGAAGCGCGAGCGCCTGCACGCCGAGAGCGAGGGGCTTCGGCAGCAGCTACGCGGGCTCGGCTTCGAGGAGGTTCAAGGCTTGCGCCTCGGGCGCCATCTCGAGGTCGACCTCACCGGCGCTCAAGGCGACGTTCGGGAGCTCGTGGCAGCGATGTGTGAAGAGCTGCTCGTGAACGAGCTGACCGAAGAGGTCAGCTTCGTCATCGACGCCGACTCGCATCGGCAAGTCGCGGCTCACTCGGAAGGCGCGGGCGGATAGGGCCCGGCCCGGTCAGCGCCCGGCCCGGTCAGCGCCCGGCTAGGTCAACGCCCCTTGGCCTTGGCGGGCTTCTTCTTCTTGCCTTGGGGCTGCCGGCTGTCCACGTCGAGGATAGCCGTCGCGGCGGTGACGCGGATGAACTCGTCCGGATCGTCGAGCAACGCCGCGAGGAAGGGCAGGGCGGTCGCGTCACCGGCGCCCCCCGCGAGCTGAATGGCCGCGGCCCGAAGTGAGCCGTCTCCCGCTTTCGCGACCTGTTCGAGGCGCGGGAGCTCGACGAGGCCACGCTTCTGCACCATCCGCTTCAGGATCTTGATCTTGAGGCCCGTGTCGCGCGTGCGGTCGAAGGCCCCCGCGATGATGCCGTCTTCTTTCTCCGGGAGCGTCGCGAGCGCCTTCAGGGCGGCGTCGTGGAGCTCAGGGCGCGTCGACGTGAGCGTCATGTCGAGATAGGGCGCGAAGGTCGCCCCGAGGGCCTTGGTGAGCGCCTCCACGCCCTCCGGCACGATCCAGCCGAGGGCCATGCGGTAGACGCCGGGGCCTTCCACCGGGTCGAGCGCCACGATGGCCTGCACGGCTTCGCTGCGCGCGTCGACGTCGCTGTCCTGGGTGCCGATCTTGAGCGTCGGGACCGCGTCCTTCGACGCCGTCCGCGCGAGCCCACGAATCGCCGCACGGCGAACGTCGGCGTCGCGGTCGCTGATGAGGAAGGACAACACGGGGACGATGTCCTTGTCTTTGATCTCGGCGACGGCGTTCACGAGCGCCTTACGCAGCTCGGGGTCGCTCGCCGCGTCGATGGCGCGACGCAGGACGGCGATCGAGTCGTGGTGGCCGATGCGGCCGATGGCCTCGATGGCGGCGAGGCGAACGTTGGCGTCCCCGTGGAACACACTCTCGTGGAGGTCCGGGAGCGCCTTGCCCTTCTCGTGGACGCCGAGGAAGTAGACGGCGAGGGCCTGCAGGCGGACGTCATCGCTGCGGCGATAGGCCCGAAGTGTGTCGACCAACTTGGCGTCGCCGAGGCGGGAGCGGAGCTCGAGTACACGGCGAGTGACGTCGATGTTCTCCTCGGGCTTCTTCAGCAGAGGCTCAGCCGCGGCGACAGCGCTCGCGTCGGGCACTTCGAGGAGCGCGTCGAGGGTGCGGAGGACCTGCTTCGGATCGCCCGACTGAAGGCCTGGGAGCAGCGCCGGGACCGCGGACTTATCACCGTGGCGGGCAAGCACTTCGGCGACGGATCCGGCCAGTGACTTGTCCTTTCCTTTCAGGAGCTTGCGAACTGGCGCGAGGTCCGCGCCCTTCGGGAGCAGCGAGAAGGCCTCGAGCGCGCGCGCCTTGACGTCCGGCGTGCCGGTCGTGAGCAGGTGTTCGAGCAGCAGGGCGGTGTCGGTACGGCGGAGGGAGAGTGAGACAGCCGTCGCGGCCTCTCCGAGCGTCGGGTTCTTCCCGGCGGGCGGCATCAGCGCCTTCAAGAAGGCGATGGCCCACTTCGCGTCGGCCTTCGAGAAGGCCTCCAGGATGGCGTTGCGTGATGGTGCCTTCTCGTCGCCCATGACCGCGAGGGCGATGCGCAGCGCGTCTTTCTCGGGGAGGGCGAAGAGGATCGGCAGCAGCACGCCGGAGAAGTCCGCGCGCGCGTTCTTCATCTCTTCGACGAGCGCGGGCTCGAAGCGCGGGTCGCCGAGCTTGATCATCGCGGCGATAGCCGCCGCCCGCACTTCGAAGACGGGGTCCTTGAGTGCGTCCGCCGCGTAAGGGGCGGTGGTGGCGGGATCGAGAGGACCGAAGGCTTCGGTCGCCCGCGCCCGGGTCACGCGATCGCCGGAGCGGTTCCCGCGTTCGAGCGTGTCATAGACACGTTTACTCAGCTCGGGGTCGAGCTCGGCGTGCGCTGGGAGCGCCGCCGTCGTCACGGAGAAGAGAAGCGCAGTGAGAAAGCGTCGGTGCGTCCGCATGGCGGGCTCTTACCGCTCGCGCTACGTGGCGTCAATCGTGGTCGGGCAAAGCTCAGTCGAGCGTGACTTTCTCTTCGGCCTTGTAGGTGACCGTGAAGCGCTTGGTGCCTTCCGGCGTCGGGACTTCGTAGTGATGAACCGCTTCGGAGAGCATGTCTCGCGTCGTCGCGGCCGGGAGCGCGAGGTCTTCGGAGCCCGTGCCCTTGGATTCGCTCTCGGCTTCCTTCGGCTCGACTTTCACGTCGTCCGGAAGGCCCGGGAGCGAGAAGGGGGGGGCTGTGCCCTTGGAGGTGTGCACGATCCCGAGCTTCACGACGGTGCCGTCGCGACCTGTGTATTCGTAGCGGAGGGTGTGCTGCTCGGTCGTCCCGCCTTCGGCTTCGACCTCGTAGGTCACGTCCCACTCGGCCCCGATCCCGACCGGCTCGTCGGGCAGCGGCATGATGGACGCGGTGAGCTGGGCTTCGAGCTCGTCGACCATCTGCTTCACGTCGTCCGAGAGGCCCGACGGCCGGCTCAGCTTGGCCTCTTTGATGAAGCCGCGGGTGTCCTGTTCGAGCGTCCACTCGAGCCCTTCGAGGGTCGGGATGGACTTCTTGGCGGTCTCGATTACTTCGTCCGGTACGCCCGAGACGGACTCGGCGTCGGCGTCGGTCACCTTGCCGACGACCCGGACGATACCGTCGTCGCCGACCTTCTCCACGGTGCTCTCGACTGTGATGATCAGCAGAGGGAAGGGCATCTCCGGCAGCGCGTCGAGCCCCTCGGCGGCGATGGTCATCGTCGTCGCCATACGCACGGTCTGCTTCGACGTCGTGCCCTCTTTGTACTGATACCTCAGCGGTTCGACTTCGCCCGAGCCCGTGCTACGGATCGAGACCTTCGGTTCCGGGTTGCGGGCCGAGGCCGCGCTGACCCAGACCGCCGCGGCGAGGGTGAGGATCGGACGGAGGAACCGACTCGACGAGAGTGACATGGAGGCCTCCAAGCGAGCGACGGGACGGGACGATCAGAGGGGCGGGCGTTCGGGGTCGACCCCGAGCTCCTTCATTCGCACGGCGGCACCGAAGAGGTAGTCGTAGCACTCGGCGTGGGTCTTGGCCTGGATCCAGTCTTTGCCCCAGACGTAGACGCCGTGGCGACGTACCAGCACCGCGTGGGCCTTCGGGAAGGCGACCATGGCCTCGGCCAGCGAATCGGCGAGGTCGCACTCGTGGGCGGTGTTCTCGATGATCGGGACCTCGAGGACGTCGTGGTAGCCGGTGCCGGCGATGCCTTTCATCATCTCGAGGTGCGTGCATCGGAAGACGCTGCCATACTTCAGTGTGGCGAGCAGCGCGTTCTGGCTGTGGCTGTGCATGACCGCGCCGGCGTCGCGGAGGCGGAACGCGTTCAAGAAGAGCGGCGAACACGCGCTCAGTGTGAGCCGGTCGTCGTTCGGGCGTTCGAGTACGGCGCCATCGAGGTCGACCGTGAACATGTCCTCGGCTTCGAGCTGCTCCTTCTGGATGCCGCTCGGCGCCATGAAGGCCCGTGCGCCGTCCCGAATGGCGATGCCGCCGCCGGTGCCGGAGACCCAGCCGAGGGTGTAGAAGTGTTTGCAGAGCGCGGCGATGCGCTGCTTTGGGTCCAGGGCGTTCATGCGGTGCGTGTAAGCCATGGCGGCCTGATACCGGCCCAAAGGCCCTTCCGCAAGTGCGACTTTCGCGTGGCGTCGAGCCTCATCGAGTTCCGCCCATGACAACCGAGCAAATCCAGGGTAGATCCCGGCGCCCGCGGGCTCGTCGCCCGCCCCCGTTCTCGATCCCCGAGGGAGTACGCCGTGGCCGATATCATCATGAACTTCGTGAACTTGCGGAAGGTGATGCCGAACGGCAAGGAGGTCCTGAACGGGATCTACCTCTCGTTCTTCAAGGGAGCGAAGATCGGCATCCTCGGCGCGAACGGCGCGGGTAAGTCGACGCTGCTCCGCATCATCGCGGGGATGGACACCGAGTTTCAGGGCGAGGTCATTCGCGCCCCGGGCATCACGGTCGGCTACCTCCCGCAGGAGCCGGAGCTGAACAACGCGCTCGACGTTCGCGGCAACGTCGAGCTCGGCCTGAAGCACATCCGTGACCTCTTGAACCGCTACGACGAGCTCAACGCGAAGATGTGCGAGCCGCTCGACGACGACGAGATGCAGAAGGTCATGGACGAGTCCGCTCGGGCTCAAGACGAGATCGAAGCCACGAACGGCTGGGACCTCGACAGCCGCGTCGAGCTCGCCATGAACGCGCTCCGCTGCCCCCCGCCGAACGCCGATCCGAAGGTGCTCTCGGGTGGTGAGAAGCGCCGCGTCGCGCTGACGCGCCTCCTCCTCGAACAGCCGGACATCCTGCTCCTCGACGAGCCCACCAACCACCTTGACGCCGAGTCGGTGGCCTGGCTCGAGCGCCACCTCCGCGATTACGCGGGCACCGTGCTCATCGTCACCCACGACCGCTACTTCCTCGACAACGTCACGCGCTGGATCCTCGAGATCGATCGCGGCAAGGGCATCCCCTGGGAAGGCGCCTACTCGACCTGGCTCGAGCAGAAGCAGAAGCGCCTCGAACAAGAGGATCGCGGTAATGAGAAGCGGAAGCGCGCCCTCGAACGCGAGCGCGAGTTCATCCAGATGAGCCAGAAGGCGCGCCAGGCCAAGGGCAAGGCCCGCTTGAACGCGTACGAACAGCTCGCAGCGCAGGAAGACTCGCGGCGCGACGCGGCGTCGAGCATCGAGATCGCGCCCGGACCCCGCCTCGGCGAGCGCGTCGTCGAAGCCGAGAACCTCACGAAGGGCTACGGCGACCGCCTCCTCTTCGACAACCTGAACTTCAAGCTCCCGCGCGCGGGCATCGTCGGCGTCATCGGCGCGAACGGCGCCGGTAAGTCGACGCTGCTCCGAATGATCATCGGCGAGGAGACGCCCGACTCCGGGGCGCTCACCGTCGGCGAGACCGTGAAGATCAGCTACGTGAACCAGGACCGATCGACGCTCGACTCGTCGAAGTCGGTCTACGAAGAGATCAGCCGCGGCCGCGACTCCATCGAGATCGGCAAGCGCTCGGTGAACTCGCGCGCCTACTGCGGCTACTTCAACTTCAAGGGCGGCGATCAGCAGAAGCTGGTCGGCCAGCTCTCGGGTGGTGAGCGCAATCGCGTGCATCTCGCGAAGCTGCTCATTGAAGGCGGCAATCTCATCCTCCTCGACGAGCCCACGAACGACCTCGACATCGAGACGCTCCGCTCGCTCGAAGACGCGATCCTCGACTTCTCGGGCTGCATCGTCGTGGTCTCCCACGATCGCTGGTTCCTCGACCGCATCGCGACCCACATCCTCGCCTTCGAGGGCAACAGTCAGGTGGTCTGGTTCGAAGGCAACTACGAAGCCTACGAAGCCGATCGCAAGCGTCGCCTCGGCAAAGACGCCGACCAGCCGCAGGCCATCAAGTACCGTCCCCTCACGCGGTGAACCCCGCGCCTCGGCCCGAACCCGGTGCCCCGCGGCGCTGGTTCCACTCGCCGATCCTCCACTTCCTCTTCATCGGCGCGGTCCTCTTCGGCATCTCGTGGCGACGGGGCGGCGACCAGGCCGGGAGCGCGGACGTCCCCCCCGTGATCTCGGTCGAGCTCGAGGCCGCACTCACGGCCGAACGCCGACTGGCGCTCGGGCGCGAGCCCACGGACTTGGAGCTGGTCGCCGCTCGTGACCGGGCGCTCGAGAGTGAGCTCTTCGTGCGTGAGGCGCGTGCGCTCGGCCTCGACCGCTCCGATCCGATCGTACGACGGCGCCTCATCCAGATGATGCAGGCCCTCGGGGAAGCGGTGCCCGAGCCGACGCGCGCCCAGCTTGAGGCCTATCTGCAGGCGAAGCCGGACGCGTTCCGGCGCCCAGCGCGCGTGGCGCTCGACGTGGTCTTCATCCGCGACGGGGCGGACTCGGCCGCAGGAGTCGACGCTGTTCGCGCGGCGCTCGCGAAGGGTGCCGCCCCGGCGACCCTCGGCGACCCCCACCCGCTCGGCCCGACGCTCTCGAGCCGCCCCCTGGCGCAGATCGGACGCGCGCTCGGTCCCCAGGTCGAGGCGTGGCTACGCTCCATGTCGCTCGCGGAGCGCGAACTCCCTGGGCCCTTCTCACCATCGCTCGCGACTAGCGGCGGGTCCTGCTTCGTCCGTGTCACGGCGATGAGCCCGGAAGCGCTCCCGCGCCTTGAGCTCATCCTCGATCAGGTACGCGAGGCCTGGCTCGGTGAGCAACGGCGCCTATCGCTCCGGCGGTTCACGGACCGGCTTCGGGAGAAGTACGGGCTCTAACTGTCGGGAGTAGCGGGGCGACGACTTACGCGTGGCGGTGGTGGCCGAGGAGTCGCGCGAGCGTCTTCGAATGGCCGAGCGTGACGTGCAGCAACGTGCCGCCGAGGAGCGCGAGCAGGAGCCCGGCGGCGCGCGTCGTGAAGAAAGGCAAAATCGCGTTGGCGAGCACGTAGCCGAGCACCGTCGCGGCGCCGATGAGCCCGATCCCAAACCAGCCACCTCGAGGTCCGAGGCGGCCCTGCGAGAGCCACACGACGGAGGCGCCGTCCGAGACGCGGTGGAGGACCACGCCCCAACCGAGGCTGCCGTGGTCGTGATCCGCCGCATCGACGGCGAGGGCAGCGCCATCGAATGCGGCGTGGATCGCGAGGCCGAGCAGGCCCAAAAAGAGCGCCGCCGCCATCCCGGGGTGAGGATCGTTCGGCTCTTTGGAGCGGAAGAAGCGACCTGCCGCATCGGGGCTGAACAGACGTTCGAACACGCTCGGCAGGAAGGCCCCCACCGCGAGGGCGGCAAGGCTGAGGGCGCCGGCGAGCTCCCATGCTTCCGGCGCGATCTCGAGCGCCACGAAGGCGAGCAGCACGAGGGGGATGCCCAGGTCGACGGCGGCGAAAAGCCACGGGTAGCGCTGGCCTCGCGACACGAGGAGCGGGCCGAGCCCGAGCGCGACGACACTGGCGATGAGCAAGGCCACGAAGAGCGCGACATTAGCCCCCGGGCTCCCGCCTCGCAATGCAATTCGGTTGCGTCAGTGGGGGATTTCCTCGCCTTATCTCCCGGCCCGGTTTTCCATAGGCCGGCGCCGCGCGGCACGTTAAGGTCGTCTCCTATCACTCGGGAGCTCGCTCGTGCCTACACCTGCCTTGTCCGACATCCTCGACGCCTTCGACGCCCTCGACGAGTGGATGGACCGCTATCAGTACCTCATCGACCTCGGCCGCCAGCTCGACGGGCTCCCCGAGGCCGAACGAACCGACGCGCGACGGGTGCTCGGCTGCACCAGCCAAGTGTGGCTCAAAACCAGCTTTCCAGAAGGGCCCTCCGGCCCAGTACGACTCCAGGCCGACTCGGACGCCGCCATTGTGAAGGGGCTCGTCCAGGTGGTGCTCGCTCTATTCGACGGGCTCACGGGCCCTGAGATCGGCCGGACCGACTGGCAAGGCACCTTCAAGACCTTGGGACTCGAAGCGCACCTCAGCCCGAGCCGGGCCAACGGCCTCCGGTCGATGGTCGAACGGGTGCTGGTCGAGACTCAACCCGGCTGAACGTCAGCCGTCAAGGGCGCCTGCGCTCCCGCCTCTCGGCTGGCAACCCAGCGCACACAGTCGGAGGGAAGGCGCCGAAGCCCACGGGGCGCACCGGAGGGCCCGGATTAGGGTGCGCCGCCCGTCCTGGCCGCCGGGACGAAGAAGCGGGTTGCGGGGCTGGTCAACGTGGGGTTCTCCGGCGACTGCGTGAAGAGCAGGATCTCGTCGCCTACACTCGCTTCAATGGCCAGCACGGCCGCGCCCGTCGCGTCCGCAGGGCTGACGTCGACGGTGCCTCGGGTGTTGTTCGCGGCCACGACCAGCGCGTTCGGGCTTGTGAATCCCGCCCGGCCTTCGATGTTCAGCGTGCCCGCTTCGAGCCACCAGTAGACCGGCAAGCGCCCGGTCACGTCGTCCTTGTCGTCCGGATCGGCAGCGCCATCGGGCGCCCGTCCTTCGGCGAAGCCCTCTTCGTTGGGCGGCGCCGGCTCGGCCGCAGCGTCCACCCCTCCGGCAGTCGGCGCTCGTTTGCCTTGGTATTCACGTACTTCGAAGACCACGGCGTTCGACTTCTCGCCGGAGTCGGCGACGGCACGGAGCTCGATGAGATCCTTCGCTTGACCATAGACGGCGGCGCTGAAGGTGCCCGCGTCCGTCGCCGAGAGCGTCGTCGCGGCGCCGGTGCGCGTGTTGAGGACTTCGAGGGTCCCGCCGGCGGCAGCAGCGCCGGGCAGGCCGACGACCGCCACGAGGAAGTCCTCTTCGGGCGCGGCCGCGGTGAGGCTCGACGTCAAGATCAGGTTGTCGTCCGGCTCTTCGATCGGTGACGGCAAGGGCGAGATGACGCTCGGATCGCAGCTCACCCAGGCCAGCAGTGCGACGACCAGGAGGCGTCGCCGAGTGGGGCGGCTTGGAGTCCCCATCGCCGATGCGAATGCTGGGTCTCTCGATGTCTGTCTCGACGTCATCACGTCCCCCTCGATTCCCGGGTCCACCGCTACTACGCGGCGACCACGACTCCCCAGCCGGCCGCGAGCTCGCGGCGACACAATCACCCTCGTCGCGTTATGCAACACGCATGCCCGGTCGTCAAAAGTGCTGAAGGTCCCGTGGCATCGGCGTTCGAAGCCGCGAGGCCCGTCGCGGCGTCACGCAGGGTGTGGACAAGCGTAAAAAACTTTGCCACTTTGGGGCCTGCACAGCCCCCTCGTGGAGTCCACGTGACGGAATCTCGGTACCAGGTCTTGAGAGCAGTCGGGACCGGCGGATCGGCCGATGTCCACTTGGCGAGTGACCTCGCCCGCGCCGGCGCGCCCGTCGTGCTGAAGCGTATGCGAGTCGCCAGCGATGGTGAGCTCGAGACCCTCGCAGTCGAGTTCAAGACGCTCTGTGGGCTCCACCACCCGTCGGTGGCGCGTGTCATCGACTTCGAGGAGCACGACGGCGCCGGCCAGTTGGTCGAGGAGTGGGTCCCGGGCCCGAACCTGGCCGTCGCCGCCCAGACCGCGACGCGGGCGCAGATATGGCGTTGGATCGGCGACATACTCTGTGCACTCGAGTACTTACATGAGCTCGGGCTGGTCCACGGCGACGTCAAGCCGGGCAACATCGTCATCTCGTCGTCGACCGGCGAGGGCCGTGCCGTGCTCGTCGACTTCGGCCTTTGCCGCCCGTCGGGCTTTCGTCGTTCGGGCCTCTCCGGCACCCCCGCCTACCTTGCGCCCGAGGGCTTTCACGGCGAGCCGCTCGCGCCCACGCTCGATGTCTACGCGGTCGGCATCATGGCCTACGAGCTCGTGACCGGGAGCCATCCTTTCAGCGTCGCCCTTAACCTCGACGAACCGAGGGCGCTGGCGACGCTTCTCGAAGATCACGCCACGCGGATGCCCGAGAGCCCCTCCGAACGGCTCGCCGCTCGCGGTCAGCCGCGCCTCTCCCCGCTCGTCGACGAGTGGATCCTGCGGCTGCTCGAAAAGCAGCCCCACGATCGGCCGCGCACGGCTTCGCAGGCCCTCGCGGGTCTCGCAACGTGCCTCAGCGATGGCGGCCCGGACTTCGACGGGCTCCGGTCGCTGCTCGGTCAGGATGGCGATGGACACTACGTCTCCGCGTTCTTCGCGACGGCGCCGCTCGAAGGGCGGGAGAACGCGATCGCCGCGAGCCGGTCGCTTCTGGCGTCGCTCGCGTCGCGGGGGGTGATGTCGCTGGAGCGGGAGTCGGCCGAGGCCCGCTGCGTGTGGCTCGAAGGCGGCCCTGGGTCCGGGCGTAGCCGCCTGCTCGAGGAGCTCGCCTTCGAGGCCATGAGCCTCGGTCTCCGTGTGGCGAGCGCTCGGGGCGGCGTGACCTCGACCTTCGCGGCCGTTCGGACCTGGCTCATCGCGCTCGAGTGCGGCACGGCCTCGCTCGATGACGCGACGGATCGCTGGGCCGCGGTCGATCGAGCGGCCTCGGCGCTCCTCTCCTCCGCGAGCGAGCCGTCGGTGCCGCTCGTGTCTACCCGCGAGACGGCGACGTCGCTCTCGACCCGAGCCGCACCCGTGTCCCATCCTGGGCGGGGTGTTCTACTCGTCGTCGACGACGCACACGCCCTCGACGAGGGTTCGCGTGACGTCGTTCGTGTCCTCCTGGCGCGGCTCGCTCACGACGAGAGCCTCGACGCGCGCCCCTCGACGCCAACGCCGAAGCTGGCCATCCTGGTGGCCTCGGAGGCGCCGCCGCCCAGCACCGAACGAGTGAAGACGCTGGAGCTCCCGCCTCTGTCAGCCGAGGACGTCGCGGCGTGGCTGGGACGACTCATCCCCGATCGCGCCGCATCCGCCGGGATTATCGACATGCTGGTGCGGGTCGGCGAAGGGCGCCCCAAGTCGATCGCGCAGCTCGTGGCCGCGCTCGTGTCACAGGGCGTTCTGGCCCGTCAGCGGGGCGTCGTGCCCGGTGACACGCGCCCACGAGACACCAAGACCGTCGGCTTCGGCCTGCGCGTCGTGAAGGAACCGGGCGAGATCGTGTTGCCCACGAGCGTCGCCGACGCCGTCGCGATGCGCGAGGCGAGGCTCTCGGCGGAGGCGCAGACCCTGCTCGTGCTGCTGAGGTTGGCGCACGGCCCGGTCTCCGCCGCGCTGCTGGCCGACGTGCTGGGGTTGCCGCTCGTCGCGGTCGAAGCGCTGCTCCGCACGCTCGTGGCGAGCGGTATAGCCGGACAGGTCCGCGGGAGCGCGACCGCCGCAGTGGTCGGATCTCCTGAAGCAGCGGCACGTTACGTCGCCGATCCGGCACCGGTCGATCCCCGAGTGGCGCGGGATCTCCATGCCCGCCTCGCTCGGGCGCTCCTGGCGCGACGCGATGGGGGGGAGCTCGGCTTGCTCGGCGCCGCCGCTCATGTGCGCCAGGCGATGCTCCTCGGCGATGCCAGCCTCGCCGTCGTCGGCGGTCGCGCTGCGATGGCGGCGGCCGACCAGGCGCGCGAGCGCCGCGACCCCGAACGTGAAGTGGCGGCGCTCGAGATCGCAGCGACCTTGGCGCGCGACACCAGCTCCCGCCTCCGCGCGCTCGAGCCGCTCTGCGACGCCTTGCGCCGCCTTGGCCGCTTCGACGACGCCGCACGCGCCGCCACGACGCTCTCCGAGCTCGATCCGGCCTCGGGTTTTCTATCTCTCGCGGAGGTCGCGCTCGATCGCGGCGATCTGCCGTCGGCCGTCACGCACGCGACGGCCGCCCGAGCCGCGGGCTCGCCCGCCACCACGCCGCTGGCCGCCGCCGTCTTGGCCCGGGCCTACGTGCTCTTGGGGCGCTACGACGACGCCGCTGCGGTGGTCGCCGAGGCACTCCCGCGTGCCGCAGGCCTCGCTCTGGCGCGCCTTCGCCAGTCCGAAGCCCTCGTCGCCTACTACTCGAACCGGCCGGACGACGCGGCGCGTCTCTTCACGAGCTCGGCCGAGGCCTTCGCCGATGCTGGTGATCGCGCAGGAGAAGCCGCCGCCGTGAACGGGGTCGGGCTCGTGGCGCACCGTCGCGGCGACCTCGACGCGGCGCTCGACGCCTACGAACGCAGCCGGCAGCTCGCGGTCCTCGGGGGCGACCGGAAGCGCGTCGCCGTCGCCGCGATGAATGTCGGCACGGTGCTTCAGGAGAACGGCCGCACGGCCGCCGCCGCCGAGCGTTACCGCGAAGCGCTCGCCGAAGCCGAGCTCATCGGCGACGACGCCGGCCTCGCCCGCAGCGCGAACAACCTCGCGAACGGGCTCATCGTCCTCCACCGCCTCTCCGAAGCCAGCTACTGGCTCGAACGCTCCGACCGCATCGCCGAACGGCAAGGCAGCTCGCTCCTGCTCGCCTATAACGAGGCGCTGCGCGGCAAGCTCCATCACCGGCGCGGCGACCTCGAGCTGGCGAGACGTGCGCTCCACGCCGCCCTCGACCGGCTGCGCGAGATGGGCAGCATCGGCGAAGCCGTGGACCTCAGCATCGAGCTCGGCCTCGTCGCCCGCACGTCCGCCGACCCGAGTGGGATGGAGCACTTCGCGCGCGTGGCCGAACAACAGGTCACCGAGTCAGGCACCGAACGCCTGCGGGCCTACTGCGCCTATCTCCGCGGCGAAGCCGCCCGGCTCCGCGGCGAGCTCGAGGTCGCGCGGACCTTGCTTCGGGAAGCCAGCGCCGACGCCGAGCGCCAGCACCTCTTCGAGCTCTCCTGGCTCGCGGAGGTCGGCCTCGCCCGCGTCTTCCGGGAGCAAGGGAACCTCCTCGAAGCGCGGACCCGCTTCGGCGTCTGTTCCGAGCGCCTCGCGGCACAAGCGGCGGAGCTGACGGGGCGCGAACGCGAGCTCTACCTCTCCGAGCCGGAGCGCGCGCGTGTGCTCGAAGAAGCCCGACTCGCGATGGCCGTTGACTCCGAGCGAACCGGCGACTCGACCCGCAGCAGCCGCGAACAGGTCGAGCGTCTCTTGCGCGTCCTCGAAGTGAACCGCCGGCTCGTGACCGAGCGCGACCTCCAGCGTCTGCTCGAGTACATCCTCGACTCCGCTGTCGCCCTCACCGGGGCCGAACGCGCCTTCATCATCCTCCTCGAAGCGGACATCGAAGCCGGCACGCCCTACGACGCACGCCACTACGACGTGAAGGCGGCGCGCAACATCGATCAGGAGAGCCTTCGGAAGCAGCGCGCCAAGATCTCGACCTCCGTCCTCCGGGACGTGATCGAAGGCGGCGAGCCGATCCTCACGGTCGACGCCGGAGAAGACGCCCGATTCCGCGACGCGGCCAGCGTGCACGCGCTACGGCTGCGCTCGGTGCTCTGCTTGCCGCTCCGGGCGCACGGCAAGGTCATTGGCGCCATCTACCTCGACAACCGCTTTCAGGCGTCGAGCTTCTCCGAGCGTGACCTCGACATCATCGCGGCCTTTGGGGATCAGGCCGCCGTCGCCGTCCTGAATGCGCGCCTCCACGAGGAGTCCGCGCGCCAAAAGCGCGCGCTCGAAGAGAGCCACGCCCGCATCACCGCCCTGAACGCCGCGCTCGAAGAGAAGCTGCGCGGGCAGAGCGAGCGCCTCGCGGAGGTCGAATCCGACCTCGAACGACAGCGCTCCGAGCTGGTCACGCGCTACCGCTACGACAACATCATCGGGCACAGCGCGCCCATGAAGCGGCTCTTCGGCGTGCTCGACCGGGTGACCGACACGGGCGTCCCGATCCTGATTCAGGGCGAGTCCGGGACTGGCAAAGAGCTCGTCGCTCGAGCGACCCACTACAACTCGGGCCGACGAGACCGAGCCTTCGTGTCGGTGAACTGCGCGGCTCTGACCGAGACCCTGCTCGAGAGCGAGCTCTTCGGACACGTCAAGGGCGCCTTCACCGGTGCGGACCGCGATCGCAAGGGCCTCTTCGAGGTCGCCGACCACGGGACGCTCTTCCTCGACGAAGTCGCCGACATGTCGCTCGGGATGCAGGCCAAGCTGCTCAGGGCGCTGCAGGAGGGCGAGATCTGGGCCGTCGGCGCCAGGCGCTCCATCAAGGTCGACGTGCGCATCGTCGCCGCCTGCAACCGCGATCTGCAGGAGATGGTGAAGGAAGGCAGCTTCCGCCAGGACCTCTACTTCCGACTGAACGTCGTGCGCGTCATCTTGCCGCCGCTCCGAGAGCGCGGCGAGGACATGGCGCTCCTCGTGAACCACTTCCTGCAGCGCTTCGAGAAGGAACACGGGCGCAGCTTCCGCGTCGCCCAGAGCGCCATCGACCTGCTCCAGCGCTACGACTGGCCGGGCAACGTCCGGGAGCTTGAGGCGTGTCTCCTGAACGCCTGCCTCTTCTGCGACGGCTCGACGCTGACCGAGAGCCACTTCGCCCACAAGCCGGAGCTCAGTAGTGGCGGTCGCGACGGCGGCGTTCGTGGGGCCACCCGTGGGGCCGCGCAGACCGGCGGGATTCTGCTCGACGTGGGCGACTTGTCGCTGGCGGAGCTCGAGGAGCGCGCGATCATGGCGGCGCTCGAACGGTCGTCGGGGAACAAGGTCGAAGCCGCTCGGCGCCTCGGCGTGACGCGCCAGACCCTCTACAACAAGCTGAAGGCGCTCAACATCGAGGTGCGGCGGGATATTCGGCGCGGAGACTGAGTCTGCCCGACGATCGCCTCGTCACATGTCGCTCTTGCCCGAGCGGTTTCGCATGAGGACGACGAAGATACAGGCCATCGAGAGGAGCGCGGAGCCGAGCAGGGTGGCGAGCACGGGCCCGATGGCGCCGCCGCCGTTGGTGTACATCTTGCCGATGACCAGCTCCTGGAGGACCGAGCCCGCCGAGCCGAGGCCGGAGATGATGCCCGCCGCGCGCACGGCGCTCCCGCCGCCACCGATGTCCTGGGCGCCTGCGCCGGTGAGCAGCGCGTCCGGGCCGAAGAGGGTGAAGCCCACGAGGCTGATGCAGACCGAGAAGGCCACAACGCTCTCAGCGCCGATGGTGACCATGAGGAGGGTCGCCGCGACGCAGCCGATCATCATGATGAACGACACCATCGCGCGCCGCCCGCGGAAGAAGCGGTCGCTGACCCAGCCGGCGGCGATGACGCCGACGATGCCGCACACGTCGAAGAGGGTCGACACGTAGCCGGCGTCGTCGCCTTTCAGCCCAAAGTTGCGTTCAAGCACGAAGGGCGCCCAGCTCCAGACGGCGTAGCGGATGAACTTCATGCCGAAGTAGGCGGCGCCCACGAGCATCACGGTGAGCCAGACGTCTTTGGACCACTTGACCGGTCCCGCCGAGTCCGCCGCCGGTGCCCCTCCGACGACGTCGGGCTCTTCGAGAGCCGGGAGTCCCTTGTCTTCCGGGCGGTTGGCTTGATTGAAGTAGAAGAATACCCACACGACCATCAGCACGATGGCGCCCGACGCGAAGGCCCACTGATAACCCGCGCGCGCCAGGATGAAGGCCGCGAGCGCGTTCGAGAGGATGCCGCCGACCTGAAAGTTCGTGGCCCAGATCCCCATGACGGTGCCGCGTTCGCTGCGGCGGGTCCACGACGCCATGGTGCCGACCGTGTTACTCCAGCCCGTCGCTTGCGCGAGACCGTTCACCGTCATGAAGACGATGAACCAGACGAAGCTGTCGACGAACGCGAAGGCGAAGGACGCGGCGATGGTGACCGCCATGCCGGCGAGGAGCAAGAGGCGCGGCCCGAAGCGAGCGCCGAAGATGCCCGACGCGAACTGCCCCGCCGTGTAGGCGATGAGGTAGGCCGCGTAGATGGTCCCGAGGCGCGCCGCGTCGAAGTCGAGCTCGAGCCCGAGCTGGCTCTTGGCGATCGAGAAGGGCTTTCGGCAGAAGTAGTAGCCGGCGTAGCAGAGCCAGGTGGAGACGAAGACGCGCCATCGCCAGAGCTTCATGGCCGAGGAGAGCTCGGTGGTCGGTGCGAGCCCGTCGCCGCTTTTGGTCATTCCGATTGGGTACGTCATCACTGTCATGCGGTCAACGTCACCACCGGAGTGAGCAGGTCCTTCCGCGGTGGGTACCTGAACCGGTTCAGGCGGGCGTGTCGTTGACGGTGATGATCGCGGATGGACTCGGGTTTGGGCGCATCGATCAGGGAGGCGCGGCCAGGGCCGGCCTCCGAGGGGGAGCGTGGCGTCGTGCTCGACCCGGTCAAGTCGCCCCGCTCGCCGTCCTCG
>JADMJS010000177.1 GCA_018780435.1 Myxococcales bacterium | reverse complement strand
GTACACGGCGTGGAACACCAGCCCCAGACCAATCAAAGAATTCATTTGTGGTTTGCGTGTGGTCAGGCCTGAAAGAGGGAGGGAGAGGGAGGGTTGGTTGGAAATGACACAATGAGACGGGCGATGAAGGGCGATTTAACGGCCGCCGTTGTTGGTGCGCGGCTGGCCCCGCGGCCGCTCGGGCTGCACGAAACGCCGATGTTTTCACAGGTGCGCGCGGACGAGGTGGAACTTGAGGCCGCTGTTGCTCGGAAACCGCATGTCGCACCAGAGGCATTCGACGGGGAGGGAGGCGTTGGGCGGCAGCGGATCGCGGAAAAGAAGTTTGGGGATCGCGTAGTACTTGTAGCGGCGGTTGATGCGGTGGATCTTTGTCTTGAGGTGGCGTCGGCCGAGGTCGCTGTATCGCGAGTACCAGATCTCGCAGCCAAAGGCGCAGCGGAAGCGCAGCTTGGTGTGGCGCGCGATGAAGTGGGCTCGAAGGTTCGATGGGCGATCGGCCACGTGGTCGCACTCGGAGCACGGACGCGGATTCGCGATTCTGCCGTAGTGAACGCGCTGCGTGTGGCGCATGAGGTCGCTGTCCTTGCAAAAAGTCTTGCCGCAGTGAAAGCACGGCGCCGAGCGAATGTTGTCGTGAATCATACGCACGTGCTCGTCGCGCGCGTCGCCACGGCCAAATGCTTGGCCGCAATCGCCGCAGAAGAAGCGCCGCTCCTTGAGGTGCACGGTGCGCACGTGGCGCTGCATGCTGCTCTTCTTGCCGAAGCGGCGATGGCACGTCTCGCACTCGAAGCGATCGATGCGATTCGGGTTGTGAATCCGATCTTTGTGCTGCCGCAGCGACCTGTTGTCGGCGAATCGTCTCAAACAGATGTTGCACTGCGGCCCACCGGGGCGGTTGAGCGTGTACTTGCGGCGGAGCGTTTCGGCCATTCGGCGAGCGAGACAAAGTTGGCGGCGGAGCGAGACTTTTTCCACTGCGCATCTCGCGCGGCGAGCCCAATTTCATTCATTCAACCCAGCTCCACATTCGTTCGACAGCCCAATCCACACGCCGGCTGCCCGCTCATCACGCCGTCGCCCGAGCGAGGCGATTGTGAACTTTTTGCCGAGCCAGCCGTTGATCTTCTCGTCGTTGCACACGGCGTGCTGAATATGGCACACGGCCCAATGCGCTGGCGCTCGTCGTCGTCGCGCCACGCTGCTGACAGCCACAGCGCCGTCGTGGGCTGGACGAAGCGCTACAACGCGGTGTCCACTTGTGCGCGCGGCTCTGTTGTGCTGCGCAAAGCGGCGCCGCAGAAGGCGACGGAAACTGAACAAGTCGTCGTTTGCAAACGGCGACACAATGACCAAAAGCTGGTGTCGGCCGGCCGCTCCGTGGATTCAATGACAGTTGTGTCTGTCTCACGGTACGTGATGGTTTCGAGCGACTCGACGCGTGTGTGCGGCGCGCGTCCAACGAGCTGGGATGAGCTCGTCGGGATCGCGGCGGGCGGCGCCGGCGCTCTTGGGATTTCAGTCGCCACGCTGCACACGACTCGCGCGCGCCACGTGCCACGTCGCTCGGGCGCCCGTCCGCGACATCCAGCAACCGGGGAAAAAAAAAAAAAAAAAAAAAAAAAAAAAAATTGAGCAAAAAAAAATCAGGGAGCAAAAAAAAGTGTGAGTTTGTGATCGCTGCCGCGTGGCTCTTATGGTCGGTGCACAGGTGTAGGATGCTCGCGACGTGTCTGCTCGCTTGCGCGCTCCTGATCGCGACCGGCCGCGCTCTCGACGTCGTCCGAGTCGTTAAAGACATCAACGCCCAGAGCACTGCGTCGGAGCCAAGATCGATGGTTCGCATGGGCGGATTCGTGTTCTTTGTTGCCAAAGGCGACTTTGGCGCCGAGCTCTACAAGTCGGACGGCACCACGGCCGGCACCACGATCGTCAAGGACCTCACCCCCGGCGCTGGCGGCTCGTTCTTGAACCCGGCCGAGCTCGCCGTCGTCGGCAGCACGCTGTTCTTCTCGGCATGCTTCGACACGATCAACTGTGAGCTCTTCAAGAGCGACGGCACCGAGGCCGGCACGGTGCTGGTCAAGGACATCGTCGATGGGTCCGGTAGCTCCAGCCCGTCGCAACTCTTTGCCTTTGGCGGCGCTCTCTTCTTTCAGGCGTGCGAAGCTGCGACCGGCTGCGAGCTGTACAAGAGCGACGGCATGGACGCGGGCACGGGCCTCTTCAAGGACATTAACCTTGGAAGCGACTCCTTCCCAAGCAGCTTTGCCGAGTTCAACGGCGATTTGTACTTTCAAGCGTGCGACTCGACCGTCGGCTGCGAGCTCTTCAAGAGCGACGGCACCGAGTCGAACACGGCAGTTTTCGCCAACATTGTCGGAGGGTCCGACAGCTCAAGCCCGTCGAACCTGATCGTGTTCGGCGGCTCGCTCTTCTTCCGGGCGTGCGACTTGTCGACGGGCTGCGAGTTGTGGAAGACCGACGGCGTGACCGCGCCGGTGCTCGTCAAGGACATCCGCGGAGGGTCCGACAGCTCCGGCCCGTCCAACTTTGGCGTGTTCGGCGGCAAGCTTTTCTTCTCGGCGTTCGACCCGGCGACCGGGCGCGAGCTCTACTCGAGCGACGGCACTCCAGCGAACACTGGCCTCTTCAAGGACATCAACCCCAGCGGCAGCTCCAGCCCGGAGAGCCTCGTCGTCTTCGCCGGCTCGCTCTTCTTCTCGGCGTGCGAGGCGACGGCCGGATGCGAGCTTTTCAAGAGCGACGGCACTCCCTCAGGCACGGGCATCTTCGTGGACGTCAACGGCGGCAGCAACTCCAACCCGTCGTCGCTCACCGTCCTCGACGGCACCACGCTGCTCTTCAGCGCTTGCGTCTCTCTGGGCGACTGCGAGCTGTTCAAGACCGACGGCACGGTGCCGGGCACGGTGATCGTCAAGAACATCGCCGGTGCGACTTTCAGTTCCTCATTCGTGGGCAAGTTCGCGGCCGCCGGCAACACTCTGTTCTTTGGCGCGTGCACGACGGGCTGCGGTCTGCACAAGAGCGACGGCACGACCGCAGGCACGGTGGTCGTCAAGGAGATCATCACAGGCGAGCTCTTCGCCGTCGGCAGCACGGTGTTCTTCCAGGGGTGCGAGCCCGTGTTTGGCTGCGAGTTGTACAAGAGCGACGGCACGGAAATGGGCACGGTGCTCGTCAAGGACATTTCCTCTGGCACCACCAGCTCGAGCCCGGGTGGGTTCGTCGCGCTCGGCACCACGCTCTTCTTCTCGGCCTGCGACGTGACCGTGGCGACCGCGCGCTGTGAGTTGTACAAGAGCGACGGCACAGAGTCGGGCACGCTGCTCGTCCAGGAGCTGAACCCCGTCGGCGACTCCTTCCCGGCGAACCTCGTGGTCTTTAACGGCCAAGTGTTCTTCAGTGCGTGCGATGGCGGTACGAACGGCTGCGAGCTGTTCAAGACCGACGGCAGCACCATCACCCTTGTCAAGGACATCGAACCCGGCAGCAGCACCTCCAGAATCAGCCACCTCACCGTCGTCGGCAATAAGTTGTTCTTCCAGGCGTTCACCACGGCCAGCGGTTTCGAGCTGTACGTGAGCGACGGCACGCCAGCGGGCACGCAGCTCATTGAGCTCGTCGGCGGCAGCGGCAGCTCGGGTGCGTCGTCCCTAGTCGCGTTCGGCGGCGCGCTCTTCTTCCGCGCCTGCGTCGGCGGGGCGATTGGCTGCGAGCTTTTCAAGAGCGACGGCACGCTAGCGAACACGGTGCTCGTCAAGGACATCAACCCAGGGTCGGCCGACTCCAACCCGTCGTTCCCCACCGTCGTCAACGGCGTGCTGTACTTCCGGGCGTGCGTTCTCGGCGACTGCGAGTTGCACAAGAGCGACGGCACGACCGCGGGCACGGTGCTCGTCAAGGACATCAACCCCGGGTCTGACAGCTCTTCTCCGCAGAGCTTGGCCGCGTTCGGCGGCCGACTGTTCTTTGCGGCAGCCACACCCACGACCGGCCGCGAGCTGTTCAAGAGCGACGGCACGGTGGCGGGCACGGTGCTCGTCAAGGACATCCATCCTGGATCGGCGAGCTCCTCTCCGTCTTTCCCCGTGCCCGTCGGCGACCTGCTCTTCTTCGTGGCGATCGACGCGTTCTTTGGGACCGAATTGTTCGTTGTGGACAGCGTGTGCGGCCCTGCGCTCGCAGCCGGCTGCCCGCCTGGCTCGTACGGCATCAGCACGACCACGCACGGCAACTTCTGCTTC
>JADMJS010000604.1 GCA_018780435.1 Myxococcales bacterium | reverse complement strand
GTGAGCAGAAACTGCGTCAGCTCGCCGTCCGCGTCGGTCGTCACCACGCACGACGAGTAGGTGGCGCTGAACGCCGAGTCGGCGCCGCCGCCCGTCACCACCACGTCGCACGGGCCGATCTCAGCCGCGTCGAGGCTGCTCGCCAGCTCGTCGCCGCCGTTGAACTGGAGGCACACCTGGCCGCCGCCCTCAAGCGCGATGCCGTACGTGCCGGTCGCGCAGGTCGTCGCTACCTCGGCCGTGTCGCAGACGTGCGTGATCTTAAACAGCTCCCGGTCGTGGACCTCGTCGGTGGCCGCGAAAAGAATGACGCCGTTGACGACGATGCCGGCCGACGGATCCGACGCTTCCGGTCCTGTGAAGATGTCCTCGACCAGCACCGTGCCCGCCGCCGTGCCGTCTGTGCGCCACAGCTCACGGCCAGCGGACAAATAGGCCACGGCGCCGTCGACAGCGACCAACTCCGGCTCCGAAGAGGGGGGGCCCGGCTCGATGTCTTTGAGCGGAATCATGGACCCGGACGCGTCGACAAAGACAGGCTCGTCGCCGGTGGCGGTCGTCGTCGCCGCCACCAACACGCCCCCGTTGAACGCCACCAACATGGGCGAGAAGGGGATTCCATTGGCAGGGCCCGGGTTAAAGTCCAGCACGATGGCGGTCGCGTCCGGGCCCTGGCTGCGCCACAATTCGCGACCGCTGGCCGTCCGCGCGTGGAAGAAGACCGACGAGCCGGAGACGACCAATTCGTTCGGGTTGGAGTTGGCCGACCCCGCCGCCAAATCCTTGATGACCAAGTTGTCGTCGCTGATGTCGAAGATGGCGAGTTCGACGCCCGTCCCCGCCCCCGTCGCCGGGAAGAAGAGCTGGTCGCCCAACACGGCGATGGTGGCAGAGTTCTCGACCGTCACGCTACTGGCGGCGCTGACAAGTGTCACGGCGCCACCCCGCAGCACGTGGAGCCGGCGGTCGGCTCCGATGGTGGCGAAAAAGAACGTGTCACTGCCGACGGCCGTGAAGCCCGACGGGCTGGAGCTGGCGCTGCCGCTGCGGATGTCGAGCACCAAGTTGACGCCGGCGCCCTCGACAAACGAGTAGAGCTCTCGGCCGAGGCCGCCGTCAGCGTCCGCCGAGAACAGCAGCGTCGTGCCGATCGCGACCAGAGCCTGCGGCGAGCTGCTCGCTGAGCTGGGCGCAAGGTTGACGACCTCCTGCGTGCCGCCAGTTGTGCCGTCGCTCATCCACAGCTCGACGCCGTTGACGCCGTCGTCGGCCGCAAAGAAGGCCTTGGCGCCCATCGCAACGAACCGCTCGTTGCCAACGAAGCCGCCGCTGGTGCCGACCTTGATGTCCTTGACGAGCTCGGTCGACGAAAACGGCGACTTCGTGCGGTACAGCTCTCGGCCGAGCGCCACCGTGCCCGCGTGGAAGAGGACCGTGCTGCCGATCGCCGCAAACCCCGACGGGGACGAAGAAAACGTGGCAACGACAGCGAGATCCTTGAGCTGCGTGCAGCCCGTGCCGTCGGTCACCCAGAACTCCTCGAGCGCTGTAGACGACGACCGGGCGACAAAGTACACGCGCCCAGCGGCCGACGAGAGCGTCGGAAAGAGAACCGTGGGGGCGTCGCACAAGGGATTGACCATGTCGTTTGCCGCGTCAATGACGCGCAGCGAATCCGTGGCGCTGGTCTCGCGCACGATCACCTTGGCGCCCGCAGCGGCCAGTGCCACGGGTGTGGGAGAAGGGAGCACGGTCACGGGCGTGGCCCCGTTGTTCGACTTGAACAGCTGGCCCGCTGCGACAAAGTAGATTGCGTTGCCGACCACCACGGGCGCAATGTCGGTCATCGAGTCGCCCGGGCCCAAGTCGGCCAGCAGCACCGCGTTGCCGCCCGTCACGTCCGAGGCGTACGGTTCGAGGCCCGAGCTCCCGCCCGACGCTCCGAAGAACAGGCGCGCCGGCGTGCCAAACGTCACCAGGGACTGGAACTGGCTCAAGATTCCCGTGTCGACGGTGACGAGCGCGCCGGCCAAGTCGGTGCCGATCGAGCGCAGCTGGGCGCCGTCGTGCATGAAGACCTTGTCGCCCAGAATCGCAAACTCGAGCGCCTGAAAAGCGGCGACGACGCTCGTGCCGGCGACCGTGCCGTCGCTCTTGAGCAAATTCGGCCCGTCACGAAGAAGCAGCTGCGTGCCGCCGATGCAGATGCGAACGTCAGGCATAGGGAAGGTGAAACTCCCCAAATCCACGAAGACGTCGCCGTCGGTGGCGTACAGCGTCTCGTCCACGCCGACGAAGACGCGGCCGTTACAAGCCGCAGGCTTTGAAATCTCGATGCCGTTCTCGCCAGGCTCCAGATCTGCCACGAGTGTGACCAGGCCAGTCGTCACGTCGAACATGAACACCTCAATGCCCGTCGCCGGCGTGTTGGCCGCGAACAGCAGCCGCGACGTGCCTAACGGGGTCAGGAATCGCGGCGACGATGAGGCAGGGCCCGGCACGAGGTCAAACACGAGCTCCTGACGATGTCATGGTTAGCTGGACGGCGTGGGAGAAGTCCGCGAGACTCACCAAGTCGCCGGCGGGCGTGTGGCGATACAGCTCTTGGCCGAGAGGTCCGCGAGCAGAAAGGTAGACGGCCCCAGCAAACTCGACGAATTCGCGACTGAGCTGTTGGCTCCCGCGGGTGCCGCTCTCGAGGTCCTGAACGAGCGTGACGACGTCGACGGCGCTGCACGCCGCCACGAGCGCCAGCAGCAAAACGATGATCATGAAACTGCAAAGCGACGCGTTGGGTGCTTTCAGAAGATGTTTTTTTTTTTCTGCTTTTTTTTTTGGTCATCTTTTTTTTTTAGCGTCTTTTCCGGTTTGTGCGAGCCTGCAAGCACCGCTCGATGGACATCGGTGCATGCGACATGCTTTCGAACAACAGAACGAACGTGCACAGCAGGGGGAAAAAAAAAAACTCACGCTTCACTCGGCTGGCGGAATCGAAGCGCCACGCACGCCATCAACAAACGAGCACGCCGCAGCATCGTATCTTGTGGCGCCGTCGTTTCCCGCGCGGATCGCCGCCGGCAGCGCCTCGACGACCGACGGTTCGCCGCGAAGCAGATGCGCTCGGCCGGCGCCGTTTGCCACCTGGAACACGTCGCCATCGTTGGCGCTGCAGCCGAGCTCATGCGGCGAGGGTCGTTGCCGTTGGCCGCTGCGGGCACAATCGGCGACGCGAGCGCGCGCCGACGTTGGTAAGTGTAGCGCACAGCGAGTTGCAGACTCATGAGCGGGACAAAACTTCCTTTGGCCTCGGGTCCTAGTATTTAATGAGCTTGCGGATCCAGCCGTCGGCGCCCAATCCATCATCCAATGCGCTCTTGGCGCAGGTATCTCCCAAATCAGCGGCCTTGCGAAACCACTCGAGCGCGGTCGCCTCGTTCTTCGCGACGCCCTTGCCGTCGCGGTAGCACTCGCCGAGCCGGAACATGGAGAAGGCGTCGCCCAGATCGGCGGCCTTGCAAAACCACTCGACCGCGGCGGCCTCGTTCTTCGCGACGCAATGGCCGACGATGTAGTGCTCGCCCAGCAAACGAAAGGCGTCGTCGTTGCCGAGATCGGCGGCCTCATGAAACCACTCAAACGCCGTCGCCTCGTTCACCTCGACGCCCACGCCGCGGAGGTAGCACAAACCCAGCCAGAACATGCCCCTGGCGTCGCGCTGAGTGACGGCGTTGCGAAACCACTCAATCGCGGCCACCTCGTTCTTCTCGATGCCCTCGCCGTCGCGGCAGCACTTGCCCAGGCTGACCATGCCCTTGGCGTCGCCCAGATCGGCGGCTTTGCGGAACCAGTCGACCGCGGTCGCCGCGTCCTTGTTGACGCCCTTGCCGTAGTAGTAGCACTCGCCCAGGCCGACCATGCCCTTGGCGTCGCCCAGATCGGCGGACTTGCGGAACCACTCGACCGCGGTCGTCTCGTTCTTCTCGACGCCCTTGCCGTAGAGGTAGCGCTCACCCAGCTGCGCCATGGCGTCGGCACCCTGCTCCGCCATCTCGCGCAGAAGCTCGACCTCGTTCTCGACCGCCGGTGCCGGCGCATTCGGCGCCGACTCGGGCGCGCCAGTCGTGGCCGCGCGAGCGGTGGCCGCGGCGATGGCGACGCGCGCCTCCTCCTTCAGCCGCTCGACCTCGCGAAGCAGCGCGTCACGCTCACGCTCGCCCTCGCTGTCGCTGTCGCTCTGGGCGCCGTCGGTGCGCTCCTCCGCGACGCGCACCTCTTG
>JADMJS010000644.1 GCA_018780435.1 Myxococcales bacterium | reverse complement strand
TCGTCATCGGGACCTACTCGTCGATCGCCGTGGCCGTGCCCTTCACGCTCTACTCCGAGAATTGGCTCGCGGCGCGTAAGGCCAAGGCGCTGAGCCGTAACGACACGCCTCAGACGACCGCCGCGTGATCCGTTCCTGGCGCGTCCGCGCGCCCTGTGAGCCGGCCGCCTCGTCGTTGGCCGCCACGACCGGCCTTCCCGAGACCGTCACCAGCCTCCTCATCAATCGAGGTGTGCGCACCGCAGACGAGGTGCGAGCCTTCCTGGCGCCGAAGCTCTCCGAGCTTCAGGATCCGAGGGGCCTACGCGGCATGGCGGAAGCCACCGCGTTGGTCCTCGCCGCCATCGACCGCGAAGACTCCATCGTGATCTACGGGGACTACGACGTCGACGGCATGACCGCGTCGAGCGTCCTCTTCCGCTTCTTTCGTTCGGTCGGCGTCGTGCCACGAGTGTTCTTGCCCGACCGCTTCCGAGACGGCTACGGGTTGAACCCGGACCGCCTCCGTGAGCTCATCGACACCGGCGCGAAGCTCGTCATCACGGTGGACTGCGGCATCAGTGCCGTGGAGCCCATCCGGATGGCACGCGAGCGCGGCGTGGACGTCATCATCGTCGACCACCACCGACTACCGCCGGGCGAGCTGCCACCGGCGTCGGCCACCATCAACCCTCATCACCCAGAATGTACCTTCGCGTTCAAGGACTTGTGCGCGGCGGGGCTCGCCTTCCACCTCGCCGTGGCGCTGCGGTCGGCGATGCGGAGCCGAGGCGACTTCCTTGAGGTCGCCGAGCCGGACGTCCGTGACCTGCTCGACCTCGTCGCGATCGGCACCATCGCCGACGTCGTCCCGCTCCGTGGGCTCAACCGTATGCTGGTGCATGCCGGTTTGCCCCGCATCGAGCGGGCGAAGTTCCCGGGCATCCGTGCGCTCCGCACCGTCAGTCTGAAGCAGAGTGCGGTCACCGGTGGTGGCGTCGCTTTTCAGATGGCGCCCCGCCTCAACGCGGCCGGTCGCCTATCTAGCCCGATGAAGGGCTTCGAGATCCTGACGACGCTCGACGCGACGGAAGCGCAGGCCATCGCAGCCGAGCTCAATGAGGAGAATGGGGCACGGAAGGCGATTCAAGAGTCCATCGAGGCGGAGGCCATCGCGCAAGCCCTTCGCGAGCAGGGCGAAGGCGCGCCCGCCTACGTCCTCTGGGACGCCGACTGGCACACGGGCGTCGCGGGTATCGTCGCGGCGCGTATCGTCGAGCGTTTTCACCGGCCCGCCGCGGTCATCGCGCTTGTCGACGGCGTAGGCAAGGGCAGCCTCCGCTCGATCAGCGGCTTCGACGTGCTCGCAGGGCTCGAGCGCTGCTCGGAGCTCCTCATTCAGTACGGGGGCCACGCCCACGCCGCGGGCGTCACCATCGACCCGGCGCAGTTGCCCGCGTTTCGCGCGGCCTTCGTGGAGGCCGCCCGGGCGCTCACTCCCGAAGCGTCGCTGACGCCGACGCTCAACGTCGACGCGGTGCTCGGCTTTGCCCAAATCACCAGCGCGTTCGTCGAACAGCTGACGGCACTCGCCCCATTCGGCGCCGGCAACCCGGAGCCGGTCTTCGCATCGCATGAGGTACGCGTGGTGGAGCGCCGGCAGGCCGGGAAGACGGGTGAACATTTCCGCCTCGTCCTTCAGGAAGGGGGCCTTACCTTGCCGGCCATCGCGTTCCGCATCGGCGAACGGTGCCCGCTCCCGGGCGACCTCGTCGACGTCGCGTATCGCGCTCGCTTCAACGACTTCGACCAGAGGCCCACGCTGCAGCTCGAGATCATCGATCTGAAGCCGTGCGAGCCGCGCGCGACCTGATCAGGGCGGGCGAACCGTGTTTCGGTTCAAGGCGTTACGGATGGCGGCGCCCGTGAACGCCGGGCGCAGGTAGAAGCCACGCGCGGGGATCTTCGCTCGTCGGCCTTCCTCGTCCACGCCCCACGCTTGTGCGCCCCCGCTGTCACCCTTTGGGCGCACTTGGAGCACCGTCCCGAGGTGGCCGGTGAGCTCCTGCCAGCGCCCCAGACGCACGTAGTCCATGAGCTCGTCGAAGTCGCGCCGCAGTTGCTGCTCTTCCGTCTCGTCCGGGGTCCATAACACGGCCGCGCCGATGCGTCGGTCCGAGAGCGGGATCGCCGGATCACCCTGAATGGGGACCCACAAGACGCGTGTGAGCTTGTGGCGGACGCGCGACGTCACCCAGTCGAGGTCGTCACGGGTATCGAGCCCCGCGCCGCCGACCGTGCAGACGTAGGTCGATTCGAGCGGGACGCCGACGCGGCTCATCGGCACGGTCTTCATCTCGATGCCGAGCCGCTCGAAGTCCGGTGTCGAGCGGGTCGATGCGGTCGCCCCGAGCACCGGCTCGAGGAGCTGTCCGAAGAAGCCTTTGGCGCGGCGAGTCTCGCTAGGGACTTTGCGTCCGAGCCGTTCCGCAAGTTGGCCAATGGTGTAACCAGCCAGCATCCGAACGCGCGTGAGCAGCTCCTCTTCCGTTCGTGGGACGCGCCCCGGTTCAGGCGGGAGCATCAATCATCTCCAGGGGATAGATGTCGACGTCCACACCCGGCGACGCGACGACATGGCAGGGCGCCCCCGGGCTCCCGAGGCCCGACGCCGCCCGGATGGACTCGTCGAGCGCGCTGAGCGTCACCGCGCGGAGCGGGTAGGGGATGTGGTGGACCCAGCCGCGACGCAATGCCCCTCCCGACCCCATCGCGTAGAGCACGTATCGCTCCACCAGGAAGAACTCGAGGCTCCCTGGCAAGGGCGGCGCGAGGGGCGCGCCGAGGGTATAGTCAGCCGAGAAGTGCGCCGGTCCGCCGAATCCTCGCCGTCGGCTCCGATAATGAACCTGGTCGCCCTCCTTACCCAGCGCCATCGCCGCCCAGAAGTAGGGCAAGGACCAGCCCATGCGCGCGATCAGGACCGCCGCGAGCCGCGCCGCCTCCAGGCTGAAGAACCAAACCCCGGGCGCCGAACCGGCCGGACCCTTCACGTAGGTTCGGAGGTTCAGCTCGTGGAAGTTCGAGATCCAAGGCACGGATGGCGACCACCAGGGGCTCACATCCCGCATGGTGAAAGGCACGACCCCGACCCACGCCTCGCCGTCCCAGAGATCGAGCTCGAGCGCGGGCGGCACCAGTGGCCGAACCACCTCGGCCGGGAGGCGCCAATGCAGGAAGAGGAGGTCCCGCCACCGTTGAAAGCCGATCGGCCGCCCGGGAGGGCGCTGGGAGTGGACGAGCCCACGTTCGCTCATAACCCCGGTATAACGCACTGGCCTCTCCACGTGAACTCGAGGGTGGTGCCTCCGCCCGGCGCCCGGTAGCGTGACGCCATGGTCGCCCGCTGCCTCGCCCTCGCCCTCGCTGCTCTCGTGCTGACGCAGTGCGTCGGCTGTCGCGAACACCCGGCGCGTGAACGTCCACTGCAGGCCGCGCCCCCGGCCGCCGACCCCTGCAGCCGGCTCCCCGAGTGCGCGGGCTACGGTTGGTGTACGACGGTCAACGGGACCTGCCGGCCCACGACCGACGCCCACTGCCGCGAGTCCGCCGAGTGCCAAGGCTTCGGTCGCTGCCTCCTCTCCACTCGAGGCGACGACGCGGTCCATCCGGGCGGCTGGTGCATCGCTGGCTCCGACGCCGACTGCGCCGCCTCGGACGACTGCCGCACCGAAGGCCGCTGCGAACTCGACCCGGAGGCGGGCCTCTGCGCGGCCACCAGCCGCATCGCCTGCGAGCAGAGCGCCGCGTGTCCATCGCGCGGCGCATGCGACCTCGTGTCGGGGCGCTGTGCCGCCACGACCGAGCGCCACTGCCTCCATTCCGAAGGCTGCGCTGGGCAAGGTCGATGCCGCCTCCTGGGCGGCGCCTGCGTCGGCAAGGGGTCGCCCACGAAAGATGAGCCCTCTGTCGATTCAACCGTGCCCGCAGTCGACGCACAGCCCGATTCGAGGTAGCGTCCGGAGTGGAGGTGGGTCTGTTCTGGTGAACGGCCCGGTCTTCAAAACCGGTGCGGGGCGTCGAGAGTCGTCCTGGGCGGGTTCGATCCCCGTGCACCTCCGCCACCCCCTCCTCCGGGAGGGGGGGTCACTTCCCGCCGAACAGCTTCTGCAGCGTTGGCAGCGCGTTCCACTGGACGCCCACGAAGCCGCCCGCTTGGCCGTTGCCGCGTCCCATCACGTCGCTTCCACCCATGTTCGGCATCGCCATTCCGGCGTTGCCCGCGTAGGGGTTCATCATGTGCT
>JADMJS010000063.1 GCA_018780435.1 Myxococcales bacterium | reverse complement strand
GCCACAAGCGTAACCCACGGCTTCGGGTACGCAGGTCCAACCATTACGACTAGAGTTGCTCGGCCGAGCGCCCACGGTTCCCTAGGGCTGCGCCCACGAGCCTTCCAGACGGCCGACGAGATAGCCCGTCAGGCCGTGGAGTCCGACGTCCATGTCGTGGGCGTCAGCTCGCTCTCGGCACCATGTGAACACGCTGGCAACGTCCTGGGTCCGCTGCGGCATCTTTTGGCACTTTGCGGTCCGAGGTCCTCTATCTCCGACAGGAACCTCGGCCAACCTTCCGGACTGACACCCCATGGAGATGGACCAACCCTGGCGAAGCCCGTCCCACCGCGATCGTCGCCCCAGTGGACCGCTGGTCCAACTCCATTCGTTGTCTCCGGCCTTCTTTTGGCCGAGGTTCCTGTCCGAGTTTGATCGCGACCATGCCTGCCTCATGGCGACCTGCCGGGCTCTCGACCACGCCATCACCCAGGGGATCCACGGGCTCCCACTCATGGGATCAGGCGGCTTCACATCGCTTCTGGCCGCGCTCCTGCGAGCGTCGTCGGGACTCGGAGTCTACTGGCACCACGCCACGCACCGACCCGAGTTCTTTCTCGATTTGGCCCGCGCCGAGGACACCCGTCCCCGCATCATGCTCTGGAGCGGCATCAGCGTAGGCCATGAAGAAGGAGACCGCGTCAGCATCCTCAGTTGGCTGCTCGAAGACCTCGGACTCCCCGACCTCCTAGTCACCGCCCCGCGGGACAATGGCCCGGACGCAATGGACTCGTTCTTCGATATCCTGGCATACGTCGTCGACCGCAAAGAGCCCATCCCGGACGGCGACACCTTCGGCCGTACCGAGCACGAACGAATTCGGGTCCGCTACGTACCTTCCCCAGCCGACGCGGAACGGAGAGTCTGCTGCATCGACCTTCCCGAAGTCTGATGTGTCCTGAAGCAGCGCATCCGGACGATGCGGACGCGGCCGGCGTTCGCGCAGCGGACGCCGAGATCTCGACCCACGACATTCAACTTGCTATTCCGGCTCGACCCCGGAACCCGGGGGGAGGAAACCGGAGTCGACCGTTGCTCTCGGCGCACCGACGGGTAGACTTCGGGGATGGCAGCAGGGAAAGCTGCGAGGAGATTCCGTGACTACAGAAGCTCTGAAGACCGCCGCTCTCTCCCTCAGCGTCCGGGACCGGGCCGAGCTGGCAGCCGCGCTCCTTGCGACGCTGCAGGGCGAACCCGAGGAAGATGTCGAAGCCGCTTGGGAGGCTGAGGTGGAGCGTCGGTGGGGAGAGGTCGAACGCGGCGATGTCGTGGGGCTCAGTTGGGAGCAAGTCCGCGCCCGCGGCCGCCGTGCGGCCTGAGCTCCGCATCCATCCAGAAGCGGCCGAAGAGTACGAGGCCGCGCGCGCTTGGTACGAGACCGAGAGTTCCAAGCTGGGCATGGAGTTCGAGGCTGAACTTGGGCAAATCATCGAACGCATACTGGCGTCTCCAGCAGCAGGTAGTCCGGCTCCCGGCGGATTTAGGCGACGGCGCGTCCTGCGGTTCCCGTATACACTGGTCTATCGGCTAGTCGGCAACGAACTGTGGCTCATGGCCTTCGCGCATCAAAGTCGGAAGCCGCACTACTGGCGCGAGCGAAGGAGTCCTTGAGGGGACAGCGCATTAGAGAGCGTCAACGCGAGTTAGAAATCGTGATGAGCATGCTTGCGTCTGGGCACATTGATGCTTGGAAGATCACGCTGACAGTGGTGCTGAGCCATCCCGAACCCCAGCCCTCCTCCAGCGAAGTCGTCTAAGTACACTCGACGGCCGAATTGGCGCGCCTTGGCGCCCCACGTGTTGTTGGGTCTGGGTCGCGAAAGCAATCGAAGATCCTATCTGCTCGCTACTTCGCCGCCGCGACCAGGCTCAGGTCGGCGGCACGCCAGCTGTCCCCCGGTGTCAGGTACAATTCGTAGACGTGGCGGTTCTTGCCGCTGAAGACGATCGAGTTCACACGGTCCGAGCGTGCGTACGGGGCGGGATCGCTTGCCGAGGGTGGCGCGCCGGCGATGGCGCTGAGATCGGCCACCTGCCAACTGGCGCCGGGCGAGAGGTAGAGCTCGTGGATGTGACCTTTCGCTGCCCGATAGACCACGGCGTTCACGCCATCCGAGCGAGCGTAGCCCCAAGGGTCGCCCGCCGCTGCCGATGCGTTCGCGATGGCGGAGAGGTCGGCCATTTGCCAGCTGGACCCCGGGTTCAAGTACAGCTCGACGATTCGACCGCCCGCCGCCCGGTATACGATGGCATTGACCTTGTCCGACCGGGCATACGCGCTCGGCCTCCCGGCCGCGAGAGGTGCTCCGGTGAGGGCCGTCAGGTCCGCGACCTGCCACGAGCCTTCGGCGAGATATAGCTCGTGGATGTGGTCATCCGAACCCCGATACACGATCGCGTTGACGCCGTCGGCCCGTCCGTAGGCCGAAGGATCACTGGCCGCCAGTGGCGCTGAAACGATGGCAGTCAGGTCCGCGACCTGCCAGCTTGCGCCAGGAGTGAGATAGAGCTCGTGGATGTGCCCGTTCTTTCCGCGATACGTCACGGAGTTTACCTGGTCGGTCCGGGCGTAGCTCGATGGCTTGCCGACCGCCGGAGGAGCGCCGGTGAGCTGGCTCAGATTCGCATAGCGCCAGGTTTCATCCAGGTAGAGCTCCGCGATCTCGCCACGTCCGACCACGACGTTCAGCGCATTGACGCCGTCGGAACGGCGGTAGCCCACCGGGTCACTCGCGGCCGGCGGGGCTGTGGCGATCGCGGAGAGATCGGCGAGGCGCCAGCGGTCGCCGTCCAAGTAGTGCTCGATGACGTTCCCACGCTTGCCTCGGACGACGACCGAGTTCACCCCGTCACTTCGCGCGTAACCCGAAGGGACTTGCGCCGCCGCCATGTCGAGTGATGCAACCAAGGCGAAGACCATCGCCATCGCTCTGCTCATTGTTGCCTCCATCCGCTGCGCAAGAAAGCCCACGTCACCCCGCGGGTCGTGACCTTCCGGTTCGGGCTCCAAGACAACAGGAGCACGATCATTGTCAAGTAGACTCGGCCGGCCGTAATCGTCGTGGTCCCTAGCACGCCTTGTCCGTCGCTGGTCAGCACGATCGGTCCTTGGACTGCGAGCCCGATGGTCGTGGCGGTCGCGCTCGCGTTGGCCACGGCGAGAGCCTCCCGAAGGCGGCAGTGCTGCGCCGTGCACTCCCCGTCGTAGGTGTCATCGGCGGCGGTCACCGCGATGTCGCAGACGGACTCTCCGCTCACGCAAGCGCTGGCATTGCACGCGTTGTCTCGCGTGCACGCGTTCTCGTCGTCGCACGGGCCCGGCGTGACCACGTGTACACACGCGTTCTTTGCGAACCCGCCGACCCCCGGCGCGGCCAGGACCTGTGGCGACCGACGGCGCAGGCCGACACTCATCAGCTTCGGGGGCAGGGCGGCGTGACCATTGTCGTTGAAAGCCACGCCTCCGAAGCCCGAACCCAAGGAGTCGCCGTCATAGCGGAAGAAGACCCCCGTCGTGTCCGCACACCAAACGTTGCACCGCTTGGCACACCCCTCCGTGCGAACGGTCATTTGGAGCCCCGTCTGAATCCACGCAGCGTCACAGGCGGAGAGCTCATACTTCGTGGCGTCGCTGGCCGCGGCGTGCCCGGTGAAGGACCCGAGGATGTCCGCCGGCACGAACCAGGCTGGCGTCAGCGCCGAGAGACGCACGGGCGCCTCCTCCGCATCGCGCGAGAACCACGTCGGCGTATCGTCGCTCCCGCGCACATAGATGACGTCCGCGAACGGCACGTCCCGGCAGTCCGACCGATACGCTCATGGGATCAGGCGATTGGAACGACGGGATGAGCCGGTTCGGCGTCGACGGACGCGGCGCGAGCACCTGGCTGGCGTGGCTCTTGTGCGCGACCATGGACCGCTTCGATGATCTCCTGATCAGAGCGGGCCACACCGCATCGAGAAACGAGACTGGCGCGCCGAGGCGACGGTGCTCGCCGTCACCGAGTCGAGTGATGACGAGCCCTTACGTGGCGCGGCGGGCGTAAAGCTCAGCCCGGACGACCGCTTCGTCTTTGTCGCCGTCCGGAAGGAGAGCCGGATCGCCGTCTACGAGCGCAACGCCGACGGGACGCTCGCGCTCTTCGGATACGCGACCGGGCCGGAGGTCGCGTTCGTCAATGATCTCGTGCTGTCAGCGGATGGGAGCCGGCTCTACGCCGCGTCCTCGCACGCTGGGACGCTCTCCGTCTGGGCAGTGCGGCCGTGCCATCGCTGAGCGGCGGCTACTGGGGTGCTTGGTAGCGATAGCCGTGGAGCAGCGCGGGGTCTTCGAGCGCGAGCGCCGTGCACGTCTCGGGCGCGGTGATGGGGTTACAGCGCGACGGCGTGCCGTCCGGGATCGCGAACTGGTAAGGCCGGCCGCCGCGGGGCGTCAGGTGGTCGGAGCTCACCATGTGGGCGCCACTCGCGAGGGCGGCGACGCTGTCGTGGAGGCCGTCGTCGCCAGGGGCGCCCGGGACCGAGTCGGCGCGCGTCCGGACGATGAAGCCGGCCGCGGCCGCGTCGTCGAGGGCCGGCTGTTCCTTGGGATCGTCGAACTTCACGAAGGCCGCGTGGCTGTCCGTGGGAGCGGCGTGGACGAAGACCGGGCTGCCCGAACCTTTTGGGTGGGCCGCGAGCCACGCGTCCCGGAAGCCGTCGTCTTGCATCACCATCACGAAGACGCGGCCTCGCGTCTCGCGGAGGGTGGGCCAGCCTGTCGTCGTGACGGCGGTGCGGAGATCGACGGCCTCGCCACGGACCTCGTCGGGCGCCACGACACGGCGGCGGCCGTCCGGCAACGCGCCGAGCGTCTGGTCGATGGTCTCTTCGAAGGGGGCGAGCCAGTCTTCGATGTCGATCGAGTGCTTGAGCTCGATCATCACGAAGAGCGGGTGGTGACCCGGGTTCTCCCCTGACCAGCCCGCGATCTCCTCAAGGCACAGAGCGAGGGTCTCGCACGTGGTGACCTCGTCGAGGACGGGGATGTGAGTCACCCGGAACTTGCCGTCCTCTTCGTAGACGTCGAGCTCGAAGTGGCGTGCGCCTTGATCGGCGAGCTGCACGGCGATGGGTGGGTGGGTGTACGCCCAGTCCGGGACCCGTTGTTCGATCGGCGGCGCGACGTGGTAGCTGTTGTGGGTCCCCGTGCACTGAATGCTGTTCACGCGCAATGAATCGTCGTCAGCGTAGCCGACCGGGGGTGGCGGATCGGCGTCGCTCGTCGGGGCGTCTTCGACGCGCATGTCCTCGGATGCGTCACCGGGTTCGGCGTCACTGACGTCGACCGGGGTGACGGTCGGGTCACTCGATTCCGAACAGGATGCCAGGGCGACGGCGGCGCCGCAGACGAGATGACCGACGTAACGTGAGACCATGGTGCGCATCCTGCCACCATACTGACGCACTCCGGCCGCGCAAGCGGCCGTGGCGGGCGCGTTCAAAGCCGCGGCGATGTGAAGGCGGGTCGGTCGAGCCAGTCGTCGAGGTCGGTCAGCAAGGCGTCGCGGAGCCGGCGCAGGGTGTAGGTGTGGTCGGCGTCCGGGTTCCACCGGAGGCGCAAGCGGTGGCCGAAGTCGACCTTCGGGTGATTGTCCCGAAGCTGCGTCTCGTAATTGTAGATCTCGGACCAGCCGCCGGTGAACGCGTAATAGAGCTCGACGTCGCGCGCGAGAGCGGCGACGAGGTGCGCTTCGACCTCTTGGACGGTGCTGAACCCCGTGTAGAAGAACTCGGGCCGACCCTCTTCGCGTGCGGGGCCCGTGGCGCAGGCGTCGCCGGTGGGCGGCCGTAGGCGCTCGAGCGCCCGGGTGACGCCGTCGCGCGCGAGGCGACCCAGTCGGCGCCACGACTCGGGCTCGCGGGCCCGGAGGCGGGCGCGCCGCGCGTACCAGCCGGGGGTACGGAAGACGGTCGGATCGAGGAGCACAGCGCCGACCACCGCTGGGTTCCGCGCGGCGGCCCGGAGGGCGTTGTCGCCGCCCGCGCAAAGCCCAAACACCACGACGCCCGCTGGGTTTTTCAGGAGCGCGATGGCGGCGTCGACGTCGGCTTTGACGCCGTCGCCGAGGTCGCGCCCGTCGCGTCGGGCAGGGCTGTCGCCGATCCCGGCGAGATCGAAGCGCAAGGCGCGATGGCCCCGCGCCGCGACGCGACGCGCCAGCTCGACGTGCAGGCGGTTCGGCCCGACGCGATGAAGGATGCCAGCGTTGAGGATCAAGACGGCCGGAACTTCTCGTGCGTGGGTCGGGACGGTGTCGATACCGACCAATTCGCGCGACGGTCCGAAGGTGACGACCTGCTCCGACCAGGTGGGCGGGTTGGGGCTCATCCGCGCCACGCCTGCAAGGCGGCGATGACGGCCGCAGGGACCGGGCCGGCGCCGAAGTCGTTCTCCTCTGCCCATGCGCGGGGGGAGGGCAGGGTCTGGACCTCGAGGCGCTCGATACGGCCGCGGAGGGCGTCGGTCGCAGCCGTGCGGGCGCTATCCTCTTGATTCCATACGAGGATGGCGCGCTTCGGAAGGGGGCCCGCGGGCGAGCTGGCGTCGACGCGGAGCGCCCGGAGCTCCGAGGCGAAGGTCGGCGAATAGTCGAAGCCTTGCGCGGCGCCACCGGCGCGGCTGAGGCCAATCTCGGCCATCCACGCTGGACCGTCCGTGATGGGCTCCCAAAGCGCGAGGCCCCTCACGGCGGGATCGAGGGTCGCCGTGAGGAGCGCGGCCGTCGCGCCGAGGCGCAGGCCGCACGCGATGAGCTGCCGCGCCCCCGAGACGGCGGCGAGCTCCTTGAGCGCGGTGCGCGTGTCGGCGACGACGCCCGCGAGTGTCACGTCGTGGTCGCTACCACCGGCGTCGCCGGTGCCAAAGGGATCCACCCGGAGTACATGCCACCCGGCCGTCGCCCACGCGTCGGCCAGGATACGCAGCGCCCGATGGGCCCTCAGGCCCTCTTGACCGACGGGGGGTACGATGACCACACCACGGCTACTGCCCGACGCCGGGTGGTAGGCCCCGTAGAGCTGCCGTGACGCGTCGCCGAAGAAGCCCGGGTTCACCGGTCAGTCGGCCCGTAGCCGAATGGTGAGTCGGGCGCCCGGTGGCGCCGCACCCGCGAGGGCGGCACGGAGCTGCGGGACGACGCACTTTCCACCGTAGATGCCGCCGGACTCCTCGGGCATGTCGAGACGGTCGACCTGGCCGTCGTTCCCCATTCGGGCGACGAGCGTGATGGTGCCCGTGACGCGGGCGCAGGCGACGCTACGAGCCGCCGTTTCGACCGCGCCCGAGACGCGGCCGCGGTCACCGCCGCCTTGAAGGTCGACGCGAACGACGGATAGCCGAACGCCGTCCGAGCCGGAGTAGGTGGTGTCGCCGCCGGGAGGACCGCAGCCGACGCCGGAGAGTGTGAGCGCCAACGTGGCGCCGAGGAGCGAGGTGATGCGAGAGAAGGCGTGCATGGTTCTTCCTGACGGGCCTGAGAGGCGCGAGCTTAACCGACTCCGCTCAACTTCGAAAGTTGGGCAGTTTTCTCTTGGGCCGAGAGACCAATGCCTGCGGAAGTGCGTTACACAGGGCGCACCGCTGCCGACGCCGAGGTGCCGACGAATTGGGCCAAAACCTCGCCATCGCCACTCATCTCCGTGGGGGATCTCCATGACATCTGCGCTCTCCAATGACTTTGACTTTGTGCCGCGGCCGAGGCGCTCTGCCATGGCGGGGCTCGCGTTGGCGCTCGCCGCGCTCGTCGGGCTCGCGCCGTCAGCACGGGCGACGGATGTCGCTGCGTCCGACAAGTCGCTCTCGCCCTACTTTGCGTTGCCGTCGAAGGAGGGCGTCGAAGCCTTCCCGCTCGAAGCGACACGCTCGGATGTCCACATCTCGGGCGTCATCGCGAACGTCATCGTCAAGCAGCGCTATCGGAACCGCGGCAAGAGCACCATCGAGGCGCTCTACGTGTTCCCGGGATCGACGCGCGCGGCCGTCCACAGCATGGTCATGACGATCGGAAGCCGCATCATCAGGGCGAAGATCAACGAGCGCGACGCGGCCCGAAAGATCTACGAGGCGGCGAAGGCCGAAGGCAAGACGGCGAGCCTGCTCGAGCAGCAGCGCCCGAACGTCTTCCAGATGGCGGTCGCCAACATCCTTCCGGGCGACGTGGTCGAGGTGGCCTTCGAGTACGCCGAGCTCCTCGTACCGACCTCCGGCGAGTACGAGCTCGTCGTGCCGGGCGTCGTCGGGCCGCGTTATACGACGGCGACCGAGACCACCGCCGGGGCCCATGACCGCTTCACCAACGTGCCTTACCTCGGCAAGGGGACGGGCGTGCCCTTCGACTGGGACGTTGCTGTGCACCTCGACGCGGGCGTGCCCATTCAGTCGATGAAGGTGATGAGCCACAAGGTCGACCAGCGGGTCGATGGGTCGCGCGCCGAAGTACGCCTCGCGGACGGCGAGCGCGGGGGGGACGCCGACTTCGTCCTGCGGTACGCGCTCCGGGGTGCGGCCGTGAGCTCCGGGCTCCTGCTCTTCCCCGGGCACGAGCCGAAGGACGAGAAGTTCTTCCTGCTCATGGTTCAGCCGCCGAAAGCGCTCGATGACACGGTGATTCCGCCTCGGGAGTACGTCTTCATCGTGGACGTGTCGGGCTCGATGCACGGCTTCCCCATCGATACGGCCAAGAACCTGATGAACGACCTGCTCTCCGGCCTTCGCCCGCAGGACAAGTTCAACATCATGACCTTCTCGGGCGGCAATCAGACGCTCTCGGAGAAGAGCCTCTCCGCGACGCCGGAGAACGTGGTCAAGGGTCTGCGCTTCATGTCGGCGTTCAATGGCGGGGGCGGCACGGAGATCGTGCCCGCGCTCAAGCGGGCGCTGGCGATGCCGTCGGACCCGGCGCTCGCGCGCGTCTTCGTGCCCGTGACCGACGGCTACGTGAGCGTCGAGCAGGAGTGTTTCGAGCTCATCCGAAACAACCTCGGCAAAGCGAACCTCTTCTCGTTCGGCATCGGCTCGAACGTGAACCGCTTCCTCATCGAGGGCATGGCGCGTGCGGGGCTCGGCGAGCCCTTCATCGTCCTCGACAGCAATATGGTGGCCAAGGAGGTTGGTCGCCTGCAGGCGATGATCGCGTCGCCGGCCCTCACCCGCGTCAAGGTCGACTACCGCGGCTTCGACGTCTACGACGTGGAGCCCGTCGCGATCCCCGATCTTTTCGCCGAGAAGCCAGTCGTGGTCTTCGGCAAGTATCGCGGCGACGCCAAAGGCACCATCACGGTCTCGGGCTTCACGGGCAAGGGCCGCTTCGAACAGGTGGTCGACGTCACCCGCGTGACACCGGACGAAGACCACGAAGCGCTCCCCATCCTGTGGGCGCGCCACAAGATCGCCGCGCTCTCGGATGACCAGCAGATTCGAAATGGAGAGTCGCAGAAGGACGCGATTACGAAGCTGGGCCTGCGGTACTCGCTCATGACGCAGTACACGAGCTTCGTCGCCGTCGATGAACGTGTGCGAGCCGACGGGAAGATCGAGACCGTCAATCAGCCACTCCCGATGCCGCGTGGCGTCGACAACACGGCAGTCGGCGAGCCGGCGGTGGCCATGCCGGTCACGGCGATGAGCGGGATGGGCGTGGGCGGTGGCGGTGTCGGCTATGGTCGTGGTGTGGTCTCGCCGTCCGCACCGCCGCCTCCGGCCAAGATGATCATGAGGAAGCCGCTCGTTCGAGAGAGCCGAGGCGCGTCGGGCGCAACCACAAAGGACGAAGAGGAGTCCCTGGCCGACGCCCCAACGCAGATGGTCGTCGCCGTCACCAGCGTGACGGGCATCGACATCGGCGTGGCCCGCGCGAAGGTCGCGCAGCTCCGAGCGGCGCTGGCCTGCATGTCCGGAACGGGCACGACGGAGATCGAGCTCGTCCTCGACGCGGCAGGCAAGGTCGTCGCGGTGAAACCCGTCGCCGGCGGGTCGCTCACCCTCGGCGCGGGGTGTATCGACGCGCTCCGAAAGGTGTCTTTCGGCGCTGGCGGCCAGCCGGGGTCGGTTCGCCTGAAGGTGATTCGGATGTAGCCCACGCCAGGAGGGCCGCGCACGCGTTGTCGGCCCTCCGCCTGAGAAGTCCCCTCGCATTTAATGAGAGCGCCCACCCGGCCTGGTCTTCGAGACCGCGACGTCGCGTCAATCGGACGTCGGCGCGGGTGGATGCGGCTCAGCCCGACATGAACCGAGTCAGGAAGCTGACTGAAGAGTTGACCCGAGGCGTCTTCGCCCCTAGTCTGCTGCCGCTCGCTCGTGGATTCCCTCCGGGGCTTTGGCCGAGCAGACAAGCCGGAGTGGCGGAATAGGCAGACGCACCGCACTCAAAATGCGGCGAGACTTGCGCTCGTACCGGTTCGACCCCGGTCTCCGGTACTTCACCTCCCTCCAGCCGCCCCCCCGGGCGTCTCCCAGCTCACGAGGAGGGCGCATGAGCACCCCTATGACGACGTCGGCCGCGATTCAGCCCGTAGGCCTCGACCTCGACGCTCACCCCGTTGCATTCGTTGGGACTGGCTCCATGGCGCGGGCCATCGCGTTGGGCATCTACCGGGCGTCACCGGCTCAGGCCGCACGTATCGCCTGCACTCGGCGCGACGTGGCCGCGCTCGACGACCTCGCGGCGCTCGGGATGGTCACCAGCAGTGATAACGCCGTCGCCATCGCCGGCGCCGAGATCGTCGTCCTCGCCGTCAAGCCTCAGGTCTATGACGACGTGCTCGAGGCCTGTCGGAACGCCTTTAGACCCGGGCAGGTACTCGTCAGCGTGCTCGCCGGAATCCCCACCGCCGCTCTCGAACGACGTGTCCCCGAAGGCGTCCGCGTCATCAGGGCCATGCCGAACACCCCCGCCCTCATCGGACAAGGCGTCACGGGCCTGTGCGCTGGCGCCAGCGCGGGACCCACCGAGCTAGACCTCGCGTCGCGCCTCTTCGGTACTGTCGGCGAGGTCATCACCATCGACGAAGCCCAGATGGACGCGCTCACGGCGACGAGCGGCAGCGGCCCGGCGTACCTCTTCTACCTCGCCGAGCTCATGATGGCCGGCGCGCACGAGCTGGGCCTGCCGCCCGAGACCGCCGACGCCCTCGTCCGAGGGACCCTGAGCGGCGCAGCGGCGCTCCTCGCACAGAGCCCCTACTCGCCCGAGACCTTGCGGGCCCGCGTGACCTCGCCCGGCGGCACGACCGCCCGCGCCATCGATGTCTTCGACGCGGCCGGGCTTCGGCTCACCGTCGCCCGTGCCATGGCCGCCGCCGAACGGCGCGCCGCGGAGCTCGCCCATGGTCAGTAGCCACCTCCCTGAGAGCCCCGTCTTCGCCGAGCTCACCGAACTCGTCAGCCGCCGAATCGCGCTCCTCGACGGCGGCATGGGCTCGCTGATTCAGCAGTACAAGCTTGAGGAAGCGGATTACCGGCGCGGCGGCTTCGAGTCGCACCCGAGCCCGCTCAAGGGGTGTAACGACCTCCTGGTCCTGACTCGCCCGGACGTCATCCTCGCCATCCACAAGGCCTACGTCGACGCGGGCGTCGACATCCTCGAGACCAATACGTTCAACGCGAACGCGATCTCGATGGCCGACTACGGGCTCGAGCGCGAGGTCGCCGCGATGAACCGGGCCGCCGTGACGCTCGCTCGGCAGGCGACGGTCGGCGCGGGCCGGCGCGTCTTTGTCGCCGGTTCCCTCGGGCCCACGACCAAGGTCGCCTCCATCTCGCCCGACGTGAACAACCCGGGCTTTCGGGCCGTCGACTTCGACGCGCTGGTCGCGACCTTCGAGGAGCAGGTCTCGGCTATGCTCGACGCGGGCGTCGACCTGCTCCTGCCCGAGACCACCATCGACACGCTCAACCTCAAGGCCGCGCTCTTCGCCATCGAGTCGGTCTTCGAGGCGCGCGGGCAGCGCATCCCGGTCATCACCTCCGTCACGATCCCCGACCGCTCAGGCCGCACGCTCTCCGGTCAGACCGTCGAGGCCTTTTGGACCTCGATCGCCCACGCGCGTCCCTTCGCCGTCTCGATCAACTGCGCGCTCGGGGCCGCCGACATGCGCCCCTTCGTCGAGGCCCTCGCGACCAACGCGCCGGTCCCGCTGCTCTGTTACCCGAACGCCGGCCTCCCGAACGAGATGGGCGGCTACGACGACTCTCCGGAGTCCATGGCCGCCGTGCTCTCCGGCTTCGCCCGTGACGGGCTCGTGAACCTCGTCGGTGGTTGCTGCGGCACCACTCCGGCGCACATCCGCGCCATCGGCGCCGCCGTCGCCGGGATCCCGCCCCGCGTCCCACCGGCGCCGCGCCACCGCGCGATCTGGGCCGGGCTCGAGCCCTACGAGCTCTTCGACGGCGCCACCTTCACGATGGTCGGCGAACGCACCAACGTCTCGGGGAGCAAGCGCTTCCGCGACCTCATCAAACAAGACGAGTTCGAGAAGGCGCTCGACGTCGCACGCCAACAGGTCGACGGCGGGGCCAACATCCTCGACGTCAACATGGACGAAGGCCTGCTCGACGCGCCCGTCGCGATGCGCACCTTCCTGAACCACGTCGCCTCCGATCCGGCCGTAGCCCGGCTGCCGATCATGGTCGACAGCTCGCGCTTCGAGGTCATCGAAGCGGGCCTCAAGTGCGTGCAGGGTAAGGCGATCGTCAACTCCCTCTCGCTGAAGGAAGGGGAAGCCGCCTTCCTGGCCCAGGCGCGCCGCGTCCGCCGTTACGGGGCCGCCGTGGTCGTGATGGCCTTCGACGAGACCGGGCAAGCGACCGACGCCGATCACCGCGTGTCCATCTGCGTCCGCGCGTACCGCCTCCTCACCGAGCAGGCCGGCTTCTCCCCCGAAGACATCATCTTCGATCCAAACATCCTCGCGATCGGGACCGGCATCGAAGAACACGACGACTACGCGCTGTCCTTCATCGACGCGGTGAAGCGGATCAAGGGCACCCACGGCTACACGGCCGCCTGCCCCGGGGCGCTCATCTCCGGCGGCGTGTCGAACCTGTCCTTCGCGTTCCGTGGCAATGATCGCATCCGCGAAGCCATCCACGCGGTCTTCCTCTACCACGCGATCGATGCCGGCATGGACATGGGCATCGTGAACGCCGGTCAGCTCGCCATCTACGATCAGCTCGACCCCGAGCTCCGTGAACGGGCCACCGATCTCGTCTTGAACCGCCGCCCTGACGCCACCGAGCGCCTCATCACCTGGGGCGCCGGCGCCGCGTCCGCCGCGAGCGGCAGCACTATGGCCGGTCGGGCCGCCGCGACCCGTGAGGCCCGCCTGCAGCTCCCGCTCGCGGAGCGCATCGCCGACGCGATCGTCGCCGGCTCGGCCGACTACGTCGACGAAGACATGGCCGCCGCCCTCGCGTGTGGCGACTACGCCGCGCCGCTCGCCATCATCGAAGGGCCACTCATGGCCGGGATGGCCGTGGTCGGCGAGCGCTTTGGCGCCGGAAAGATGTTCCTCCCGCAGGTCGTGAAGTCGGCGCGGGTCATGAAGAAGGCCGTCGCGTATCTCGAGCCTTACCTCGCCGCCGCACAGGCCGCGTCGGGCCTCGAAGCGTCCGCCGGCAAGGGCCGCATCCTCATCGCGACCGTCAAAGGCGACGTCCACGACATCGGCAAGAACATCGTGGCCGTGGTCCTTCGGTGCAACGGCTACGAGGTCGTGGACCTCGGCGTGATGGTGCCCGCCGATAAGATCCTCGATGAAGCGCTTCGGATCGGCGCGAGCGCGGTGGGGCTCTCTGGCCTCATCACCCCCTCGCTCGACGAGATGGTCCACGTCGCCCGCGAGATGACCCGTCGCGCCATGACTCTCCCGCTCCTCATCGGCGGCGCGACGACGTCCAAGAAACACACCTCGGTCCGCATCGCTCCCGCCTACTCCGGCACCGTCATGCACGTCCTCGACGCGTCGCGGGCGGTCACGACGGTCTCGCGCCTGCTCTCGCCCACCGAAGGCCCGGCCTACGCGCAGGAGAACCGGAGAGAACAAGAGGACATCGCGCGGCGCTACGAGGCCACGCGTCAGGCGCAATCGCTCATCTCGCTCGAGCAGGCCCGTGCCCGGGGCGTGACCGTCACAGGCGCCGGGGCGCCGCCGCGGGCGCCGGACTTCACCGGCAGCCGCATCGTGACGCAAAAGGCCGACGCGCTCGCCGAGTGGATCGACTGGGGCCCCTTCTTCCTCACCTGGGAGCTCAAGGCGAGCTGGGAGAAGCAGCTCGAGGACCCCGAGGTCGGCCCGCGTTACCGCGAGCTCCTGAACGACGCACAAACGATGATCGCGCGCTTCGTCCGCGCTGGCGTACACCCGACGGCCGTCTACGGCTTCTACCCGGCGCGCCGCGCGGGCGATGACATCGTCCTCGACGACGTCCCCGGCGGATCCGCCACGCTGCACACGCTCCGTCAGCAGAGCCCCGGCGACGACGTTCGTCCGTGTCTCGCGCTCGCCGACTTCGTCCGGGCCGAGGACCACGTCGGCCTCTTCGTCGTGACGGGCGGCGATGTCTCGGCGCTCGTGCGGGCCTTCGAAGCCGACCACGACGACTACCACGCGATCTTGGCGAAGGCCGTCGCCGACCGGCTCGCCGAGGCCATGACCGAGTGGCTACACGCTCAGATGCGCGCGGAGTGGGGCTTCGCGGACCCGGCCGAGTTCACCATGCGCGACCGCTTCAAGAGCCGCTTCCCGGGCATCCGGCCCGCGCCGGGTTATCCCGCGCAGCCCGACCACACCGAGAAGCGCACGATCTTCAGCGCGCTCGACGCGGGCCGCATCGGGGTCGCGCTCACCGAGTCGTGTGCGATGACGCCGGCCGCGTCGGTGTCGGGCATCGTGTTCGCTCACGCGGACGCGACCTACTTCGCCGTCGGCCGGGTGGGCCGCGACCAGGTCGTCGACTACGCGCACCGCAAAGGGATTCGCCTCGAAGACGCCGAGTCGGCGCTGCGGGAGATCCTCGCTTACGATCCGAGCTGAGCCGTGGCGGTGCGACCGTGAGGCCACACTGAAAACGTGATGGCGAGCGCGGCCATCAGGGTCGTGAACCAGCCGCCATACGCGAGGCTCGCCACACTGAAGTGAAGCGCTGAGCTCAGGTCGGTGAGCAAGTCGCCCACGACCACGTCACTGCCCGTGGGGGCGAGGCGCGCGGCCACGACATAGAGCGAAAAACCGAGGGGATGGACGAGCGCGCCCACGGCGAGCGCCGCTCGCGCGCGTGCTCGAAAGGTCGGCACGGCGAGCCAGCGGCGCACCGCGGCCCCGAGACCGAGCGCGGCCACGGCGAACGCGCCCATAGCACGCCGCGCATAGAGCGGTTCGGCGCCGAGCAGGTCCGCGAGGGGGCCAGTGCTGGTCAGGAGCAGCGGGAGCGCGCCCACGAGCGCGAACGCGAGCAGCGTTCGGCCGAGGGTCGGGCCCGGCGGTGTCGCCGAGCTGGTGCGCGGAGGGAGCAGGTGCGCGAGCGGATCAGGAGCGCGAGAACTCTTCGCGGGTCTTCTGGCCCTGCGGGCACTTGAAGCAGGGCGAGGCCTTGCGGCAGAGCGCGTTGTGGTCGACGAACCAGTCGAGGCACGCGGCCACGGTCACTTCCTGCTGGAGGCGCTTGCACTGGAACGCGGCTTCACCTTGCATCTTCGTCTGGGGCATCAGGGGGTACAGCATGGTCGGCTCCTGGAAGTGAGCCCCGGGGGCTCTGGGTTCGATCGTGGTTTTCGCCGCCCTCGTCCCGACGCAGGGAGGAGGTACCGGCTGAAGCGAGCAGGCCATCTGGCGCCGCGTCGCTCGGTCGCCGCCCTGAGCAAACACCGTGCCAGGTCAGGTGTCCCCAGCACCAAATCGGGCCGTCCCATGAGATAAAGCACGTGATATCGGCGCATTACGGAGTTGAACTTTCTCGACACCACGGCGCTTGACCGATGACGCGAGTCGCTCAGAGGTCCGATCGCGAGGCTGTGGTGCGGAGACCCCACCTTCGGCGACGGGCCTTCGAGGAGTGGTGAGAACGACTGACCCGGGTGGGGCCTCGCCCCGGCGCTATAAATGGGCACTTTCCGCGGCGATTTTTTTGACCCACCCTGGCGCAGCATCGACTCTCCGGGTGCGGAAGAGGCCCACACGCCCGCCGCACACCTGGGGGAACCACGTCATGGGCGAAGCTGCTGTCGCGCTGAATACCAACCGTCCGTTCGAGAAGAACGTCATCCCGTTCCGACCGGCGTCCACGTCACGACGCGGCGCTCTGAAGGCGACGGCGATGCGGCCGTCACGTCCCGACCACGGGGCGATGGCGGTAACGCTCGATGAGCAGGTCGTCCTCGTCAGCCCGGCTATCCCCGGGGCCGAGCCGGGAAGTCACCTCTGGCTCCAGCTCGAGCCGAAGGACGGCGCGATGCGTGTCCTCGTGCAAGTGCTCGGCGAGAACCAGGAAGGCACTCACCTCCGCCTGAAGCACGTCTGGCCGAAGGATCGCGCACGCATCGCGTGAACGCCCGCGCCTTCCCTGGACGCGCACTGAACGCGTCGCCCGCCTAACGCGTCGCCTACCTGACATGACCTCCCCAGCACAACGCGGCCCTGAACCCGGCGTCTACGACCGGCTCCTGCGCCTTGAGTCCGTCGGGATCCGGCTTGGCCTCGAGCGCATCGCGCCGCTCATGGCGGCTCTCGGCGAGCCCCATCGCGTCGCGCGTCGCACCGTCATCATCACGGGCACCAACGGCAAAGGCAGCGTCGCTGCGACCGTCTCGGCCGCGCTCACGGCGGCGGGGCTCCGCGTCGGCCTCTACACGAGCCCGCACCTCGTCTCGGTCCTCGAGCGTATTCGCATCGACGACCAAGACCTCGGCGCCGCCGAGTTCGACGCGCTCGGCGAGGAGGTCCTCAGCGCCATCGCACGCACGGGGACGCCCGCCTCCTTCTTCGAGGCGCTCACGGCGATGGCCTTTCTGGCCTTCGCGCGTCACGACGTCGACGTGCAGATCCTCGAAGTGGGCGTCGGCGGGGCCCGCGACGCCACCCGAATCGCCGTCCCGACCCACGTCGTCATCACGCAGATCGCGCTCGATCACGCGGCGCTCATCGGCCCCGGCCTGAAGGAGATCGCCGTCGAGAAGTTCGGCGTCACGGCCCCCGGCTCGCTCAACGTGATGAACGTCCCGCCTCGCTTTCGGGACCTGGCCCCAAAGGGCTGGCACCTCGACTCATCGGGCCGATCGGACCCGTCGAGTGGTGTCCGTTACGAGCTCCTCGGGGCGCGCGGCGATCCCAATACACGCCTCAGCGTCGTCACCCCGGAACGGACCCTCCTCCTGCCGGTCCCACGTCTGGCCGGCGCGCACCAGCTCGGCAACACGGCGCTCGCTGTGGCCCTGCTCGTGCACCTCGGGGTCTCAGCCGAGGCGATCGCGGCCGGGATCACCGGGATACGCTGGCGTGCCCGGCTCGAGCGCCTCCCCGGACAGCCCCTCACCATTCTCGACGGCGCGCATAACCCCGCCGGGATTCAGAAGCTCATCGCGTCACTCCCCGAGGTCGGCCTCGTGCCGGGCTTCACGCTCGTCTTCGGCGCCCACCCGAAGAAAGACGCCGGCCCCATGCTGCGCCGACTGGCCAGCCTAGCGGGGTCGGTCGTCCTCACCGAGGCGCCGCTGCTCCGCGATGCCAACCGTCTCGCCCGTCTCCTCCCGAGACATCCGGATCTCCAAGTAATCCCGGATTGTTCCGAAGCGGTGCGAGTGGCGCGTTCGCTTGGGAGGCCGGTGCTCATCGCGGGCTCCTTGTATCTCGCTGGCGCGGTGCTGCGGACCCTCGCCTGAATCGCGATTCAGGCCTCGGCTGAATCGCGATTCAGGCCTCGCCTGATGGGGTCGTACCCCTGGCCTCGACCACCGAAGGCTGGCATCCTGCCGCCATGGCGAACGTGGTCACGCTGTCCCTCTCCGAGCACGAACTGTCGACGCTGCGCCGCGCCGCCGCGCTCGTGGTGCCGTCGTTCGATACCCGCTTTGATCGCGAGGTCGAGGTTCGCCTCCTGAACCAGCCCTGGTTCGAGCGCCACCGGCTGCTGGAGGTCGCGTCGCCGTCACCACTCCCGGCGCGCCGAATCCACGTCGCCGTGGGTGACCATGCGACCCTCTGCCTCTCCGGGGGGGCGCCCGGGCCACGCGGACACGCGCAGCTCGACCGGCTACTCGACGCCGATCCCCCCGCGCCCATCGACACCGCGCAGCGAGCCCTCGACTACGCGCTCTTCGTCGACTTCATCACGTCCCGTAGCGAGCTCGGAGAGCTGATCCTGTCTCGTTTCGAGGACATCCCGCTCTACCCGACGCTCGACGACATCGAGCGCGCGCTCGTGGACGGCCTCCGCGAGGACCTGGACGGCGCCATCCGGCCGCCCGACGTGCGCCGCGCCCAAGGGGGCTGGGTCGTCGAGAAGTGGGTGCTCACGGCTGGCGCGCTCGTGCGCCGCGAGTGCCACGTGGCGACGGACGGCCAATTCCATACGGAAGAGACGGTGCTCGACGAATCCATGCCGGTGCCCCATGGGCGGGTCTGGGGCTTCTCGAACGGTCGCCTCGTCCCGGTGGGGTGAGCAGTGTCCTGGTCCGATTCGGAGGCGGCGGCCGTCTGTAGCGCCATCTGCGCGATCGCCCTCCGGCCCGCCGTCGAGGACTTTCTCCGCTCGACCTGGGACGTGCGCTCGTCCGACTCCGCCGACGGCACGGTCTATCGCGGTCCGGGGCTCGGACTCTACGTGCGAGTCCGTTATGAACAGGGGCGGGCCATCTCGGCCGTGACCTTCCGACGTTGATGGTGACACCGTCGCCAGCCGGGGGAGCGCCTCTGGGCGCCGAGTCGACGGGGCCGTCGCTGATGGTCGCGTGGCCGGATCCAGAGCTTTTGCCGAAGCTGCCGGTCTTCGCGGGCTTCTGGGCGCTTCTGTCGTCGCCGGCGGCGCTGGCGGCGCTCCTGGCGGAACCCAGCGCGGCCGAGTGGCGGCCCGCCGGGCGGCGCCTCCTCGTGGCCCCGGTCGACGCGGCGCTGGTCGCCGCGTCCATCCCCTTTCGCACCCGCGGCGCGAACGGGCCCTTCCCCGAGCCGGCTCTCGTCTCCACACTCGTCGGGACCGGCTTTCTACGCTCCCCGGAACCAATTCCGCTGCTCCTGGCGCGGGAGACCCGGCTCGCGGACGGCTGGCGACTCCTGGCGCCGGACGCGACGGACCTCCGGGAGCTCTCGTTCGACGCGCCGTCCACGTCGGCGGCGCCGCCGGATTCGGTCATCGAGCGCACGCTACGGTCGCGTCACGGCGAGCCCTTCGTCGGCGCGCCCGGCGGCCTCACTGAAGCGCGCCGTTTTGTCGCACCCGCCAGCCTGCGGGTCGTGCTCGTGTTCCCGGACGACGTCGCGCCGCTCGGCAGCGCCCCCCTCGGGCGTGGCGTGTCGGCGCTCCTCATCGAGGGTGACGATCTCCCGACCTTCTGGTCTGACGCGTTGCTCCGCGCCGAGACACCCGACCGAGCGCTGGCGCTAGTTGAACGCCTCGACCCCCGCCAGCCCGTGCCCATCGAGGTGCTACCGCGCGTGCAGCGATGGTGGCTCCCCGCGTCGGGTCATGTCGTCGAACTTCGCGGCCGCGGGACCCTGCAGTCGACCCGACTTGCGCCTCCCGACGAGGGACGCCGCGCGCTGGTGGCCATGGTCGCGATGGCCAGCCGGTCCGAGCTCGAGCTCGCCTTCGCGGGGCTCACGCCCGTCGGCGCGCTCGAGATGGCGCTGAACGGCGCCCTCTGGCTCGAGCGGGATCCGCGGGTCGCGCTGGGAGGGGAGCCGCGATGGCGGCTCGCGTCGCCCGAGGCCGTCGGCGCAGCACTCGCGCAACTGCCTGATCTCACGTCGGTCTCGCGCGTGGACGCCCTCCTCCTGCAGCTTCGAATCACCGCCGTCGAGCGGGACGAGGCGGCGGGCCCCGGGGGAAGGCCGCGGGTGATCTGGCGCCTGCGTGAGTGCGGCGCCGTCCTGCGCTGGGACGACGGCCTGCAGAGCGGCGCGGGCGAGCTGTGACCGAACGGGCCTGGTTAGCCCCAGCGCTGGTGGCGCTACTCGGTCTCGTGCTCGCGCTCGTCGGGACCACCGAGGCGGTCGACGGGATCGTCCCGTGGGTCTACGGCATCGTCGACCGGGTCCCGTGGGTGTACCTGTGGCGCCCCATCTACAACCCCGAGCCGATGGACACCTACGCGTACCGGCCGCTCGCGGTCGCGCTGGTCAAGGTCGGCCTCACGGTCGCCGACGCGCTCGGCCTTGCGCGGACGGGGCAGTGGCTCACGGCGCTCCATGGTCTCGTCCTCGTCGCGTTCGGGCTCTCGGCGCACCGGCTCTTGCTCCGGCTCGGCTTCACGCCCAAGGTGGCCGCGCTGGCAGCGGCCTCGTCGCTCACCATGCCGTCGTTGCTCTTCAGCGCCTGGATCGTCGTCGAGTTTGACCTCGTGGGCGCGACCTTCGTCCTCCTCGCCACGAACCGCCTCATCGATCTCGGTGCATTCGGGACCGGCGAGCCACGCCTGCCGCCATCCCCGCGGGCCTTCTGGTTCTGGGCCGTACTCGCGCTGCTCACCAAGGAGACGAGCGCGTTGCAGCTCCTCGCCGTCCTCGGCGTGGCGTGTCTTCGGCCCGGTCCTGCCCTCGACCGCCCGGCGCTGCGGCGCCTCGGCCTCTACCTTGGGCTCCTCGCGCTCGCGACGGCGCCGATGCACTTCGTCCGCTCGGACAACCTGCACGCCTTCACCGTCTTCTCCGAGGGCTTCCACCCGGTCCGTATCGTCGCGATCCTGTTGCACACGCTCTGTCAGGTGGTCTTCCTCCTCGCCCCGGCGGGCGTCGCGGCCTTGGCGCTCTCGGCCGGTGTGCGAGGCGCGTTCTCCGTACGCCGCGCCGCCCTAGCCGGCGTCGCCGCGCTCGCGCTCTACGCGCTCTCGCCCGTCCTCCGGACCTACTCGCACTTTGAGGCCATCGTCTTCGGGGACGCCGTCTCCGCGGTGGTGCTCTCGGCGGCCCTGGCCTTGGGGCTCGTGCTCGCAGTCGCGCGAGGCGACGACGCGACCCGGCGCTTCTCGGGCGTCGTCCTGCTCACCATCCTCGGGTATGCGCTCGCGCCGGTCCTCCTGCGCTTCGCCCGCGCCGACGTGAGCGCCCGGATCTTCGCGGCGTGTGTGCCCTTCTTGCACGCAGCGGTGTGGCGCGGCCTTGGGGCGCTCTGGCGGTCCGGGCGCGTTGGCGCCGTCGCCGGGGGCGCGCTGGGGGCGGCCTTCGGGCTCTTCGTCGTCGCTTCGGCGTGGAACGCAGGCGCCTTTCACCGCAGCCGTCTCTCGGTCGAAGACGTCGCCAAGGTCGCGCTGGCCAAGGACGTCCGGATGGCGTGCCCAGCCCTGGTCGCGACCAACGCGGTACAGCTCACGACGTCCGAGGAGCTCGTCTCGCGCGGCGCCCGGCTCGGCTCCTGCGCTTGGATCGAGACCACGACGAGCCAGCCCGAGGGCACCGAGACGCTCCCAGCCTTCATCGCTCGTGGCGCCCTGACCATCGACCCCGGCCAAGACGCCTACCTCCTCGTCCAGACAGCCCGCTCCGAGATGGCCGGCGAGGACGTGAACCGCCTCCTCGCGGGCGACTTCGCGTGGGCGCACGACTTCATGCCGGAGGGCGACG
>JADMJS010000769.1 GCA_018780435.1 Myxococcales bacterium | reverse complement strand
CCCGACGGTGGCAGATGGCTCAAGAGGCGTCCTCCCGGCTTCGTGCAGCGGATACATGCCGACATGAAAGCGATCACCACCGCCCTCTTCGCGGCCCTCTTCGTCGCCTCGCCGGCCCTGGCCGCCTTGCCGCGCACCGTCAACGTGCAAGGCCACCTCACGACCGGCGGCGGCGCCACCGTGCCTGACGGGAACTACACGTTCACGTGGCGGCTCTATACGTCGGAAGGGGCCGGTGTGGCCGCTTGGACGGCGGTGGAGCCGCTCGTGCCGGTCGTCGACGGCCTCTTTTCGGCCACCCTCGGCGATGAGCCGGGCGCGACTCCGCCGCCGGCCGCCCTCTTCTCGTCGCCGCTCTGGCTCGGGATCACGGTCGACTCGGAGCCGGAGCTGCCGCGGCGCCCCATCCACGCCGTGCCGCAAGCGCTCTACGCCGACAGCGCCGCCGAAGCCGTCTACGCGCTCTGGGCGTCCGACCTTCAGTGTTCGGGGTGCGTCGGCCCTTCCGAGCTCGCCGCTGGAGCCGTGGAGCCCACCCACCTCTCGGACGCGGCCCGCGCGCTCTTCCTGTCGTCGAGCGGGGGCACCGTCTCTGGGGCCGTGACCGTCAACGGAAGCGCCACCGTGACGGGGCCGGTGACCGCGAGCGGCGGTGTCGACCTCGCCGGCAGCCTCCTCACGGGCGCCCGCTTCGCCGCGGGCAACGTCGCCGGTGAGAGCTGCGTCACGTCGGAGCTCGGCCGCGTCGTCGTCGACGCCGGGTCCGCGCGCCTCTATTGGTGCAACGGCGCCACGTGGCTACGGCTCGCGACTTGCAGCGGGAGCTGCAAAGCGCCGGCGTCCGTCCCCTGCGGGACGCTCATCACCGACGATTGTGGAGACGTTTCAGCAACTTGCACCGGCAAAGGCGCCGGCTGCCCCGCCGGCCAGCTCTGCGGCACCACGGGCTGCTTCAACGACGGTGGCTCGGCCCTCAGCCCGACCCGCTCCTGCAAGGACTTGCACGCGCAAGCCCCCTCGCTCCCGAGCGGCAGCTACTGGCTCGATCCCGACGGCGGCGGCGGCCTCGCGCCCTTCATGGCTCCGTGCGACATGGTCACCGCGGGCGGCGGCTGGACCGTGATCGAGTACTCGGCCGATCTGCCCTTCCAGAACTACTTCACCAGCGGCGACGGCTTCAAGTACCTGCCGACGGACTTCAAGACGGTGCTGACACCAGCCCAGATCGCGGCTATTCAAGCGGTGTCGACCGAAGGCCAACAGACCTACGTGGGTCAGTGCGAAAACGTCATCCATTACTATTACACCGCCGATCCCGGCTACGGCTACGCCTTCGGGTTCCGCTTCCTCGATGGAGCCGAGACCGTCACCGGCACCCAGAGCTACGCTCCCTACGACATCTCGGTCCCGCAAGACGGCTGCAAGGGCAACGGCACCGAGAACGGCAGCCTCGCGCTCGCGACACTCTTCTCGATACGCTCCGTCCGCGTGCCGGTCGTCAACGTCAAGACGCGCGACTCGGGCGATGCGGGCGAGAAGTTCGGATCACCGCTTATGGCGAATCCGGCGTTCCTGCGATGAGCCTCCGAGACTGCTGCCGCTCCATCTTCGCTTCCTGGCGCTGAAGCTGCCATGGTGGCAGCACTCGGCCGTGATGATCATTCCGCTAGCAGTAGATCATGACAGAGCGCTGTATGGAATCTGCACGATTCGGCCTGAGATTTCCCCTGCGAGTATTCCCAACATCTGCGCTGGCGTGACCGTTAGGTACTCCTTTATCACCCAGCCCAGCCTTCCATCTAGCGCCTCCGACCATTGCCGCGGATGGTAGCGTGCTAGTGTGCTGAGCGCATGGCTGAGCATGAAGTTCAATGCAATCTGCGACGTGGGTTGGAATGCAGCCGTTGATTTTCGTACATAATATGATGGCTTTTCTCGAGAACTTATTATGTCAATATGCCGACGAACACTGGCATGCTCTGATTGAATGTTGCCCCAATCAAAATCTTGGCCAACCCACTCGCCATCCGGATCCAAGGCGAAGTATGTCGGCATGTCCTGAGGTTGAAACTTCACCCGATCGGACACTCGGAACCGAAATCGAACCGGCGTACCGGAGAGCCCAGGCTTCCCTCGGAGATCCTCTAGTCGAACCTTCCCTGCAACTGGTAGGAACCATTCATCCTTGGAATCCAAGCCTTCAGCTGTGGTCCAAGCCCGGTGAGTCCACACAACCTGCTTGAGGAGTTCTTCGGTCGAGGCTGCTATGGGATTCGTCGATCTTACACCGGGAACTCTCGATTGAGTAATGCACTGGAGTACACCTACTTGTTGCGATTCAGCCACCCTCCAGTTTGAAGGATGGGAAGGATCCGCCGCGTTGTGGTCCACGGTCGTTTTTACCCCGTGGGTCAAGCTGCGTGACGGCGACAACCCGTACCTGTGTGAGAGAAGGGACTTACATCCGTTCAGAATCATGTAGTACAAGTGCAGCGATCGGGCCTCATAGCTTTCTGACCGAAGACTCGCGAAGAAACGCTCACATTGAACCCAGTAGGCGCTGGCATCGGATGGCGTCGGTCCCCCGGGATGTCGAATTACGTGCTGTACATATGCCCATGGATCGGACGCCAGCACGGCCACGCCGGACTGCCGAACCGAGCCGAGCTGTAGATCGACAGGTCGGTCCAAGGTTGGATCAATGAACTCGACCCAGCTTGGAGCAGAGGCTCTGGAATTACTCACGCCTAAGTCCTTGATTCAGAAGTGAACTATCACGTTGTTCTTGGCTATTATCTTGCAGCCGCGTCCGAACCACCGGCCAAACGACTCCGACAGTGGAGAGGGATAAGCCGGACCGTTCGGCCAGACGCCTCGTTGTGATCTTGACCCGCTCCGCAGCAAGCGCGGAGGCTGCGGCAGCAATTCGAGTCTCACTGTCCCGCCGACGAGTCTCGTTGCTCTTGATCAAAGCGGTTCCAGGCCGCCAGGCCGCTAGGCGACGTATCTCTCGAGCCATGCGCTCCCGTTCACCCTCAACCAGCCAGTCCTTACTGAAGCCATTGTGACGGTTGGAGAGCCAGAGCCACATCAGTCTCTCCCGGTCGGTCGCACGGACATATCCCACGAAGAATAGGAAAAAGCCCACGGCCAAGAGTGCCGCGTTTCTTTGACCGCTCCGATCTAGTCCACCTGCGAAGAGCTTCCTGCCTTCGTCGAATCTTCGCTGACCGACCGATTCAAACGGAGGCTTGCCTGTCTTTGCGGCGTTCCTGTTATATCGATACACCAACGAAGGCTGAATGTGTAGTCGCGCATCCTCAGGAAGCACCTCACCTACCGAGGGAGGGGCGATGAATCGAGGCGGTCGTCCTCTCGGCTTCGATGGAACAGTGCGGTCACCGTCCTCGATTCGCCTTGGCAGACCGTCTGCTGAGTTCGATGCTCTACTCACCCAGTCCCACAACTCGCCGATCCTAAATCGATCCGCCTCTTGAGACTGCTTCGTCGCCATGGAGTATTTCCCTGGCCGAAGGAATTCGAAGCCCGTTTGGCATGGCAACCTGAATGCCTGAGCTGGGTGACTGTAATCTGGATACAGTTCGCAAGTGCCTTTTTCGAAGGTCGTAATGCCTGCAGCGACGGAAATGTCCCGGAGTAACTCATAAATAAAACGAGCCGGATGAAACTCTTTGAACCATACGTAATAATGCCATCCGCCCGATTCTGACGACTGGCACAAGGTGGCTTTCAGTCCGAGATTACTTGCAGCCAAGAATAGCCGGTCGGACGTATTACGGTTGTGGAATATACTTCCGGAGTCGATATCGATTGCGCCGAATCGAGATACATTGGTGAAGCGAAGTGCAAGCACTCGACGCCCCCTCCCTGGTAAGGCACCCATCAACGCGGCGCGGATTCTAGGCTTTGAGAACCACCCGAAGCTCGCACCCCAGGTCGTCTTGCCCCTCTCTTGGGCAACGCCAACGACCCCATACGCTGGGGGAAAGAGGTCAACGACCCGATCAAGCACGCTTGGGTCGACCTCGATGCCGTGAAGTTCGCCATCGGTACTCTTCTTCCGCGACGAATGACCCAGGTTCAACGTCTTCTCCGAGTCTCCTGACAACGCTTGTCTCCCCCCGATTTGGCCGATCAACTGCTCCAAGTTAGCCACGACCCACAACCCACGTCTACTGCAAGCCCCTCCGTTTCGACCGAGCGACTCAGCCCTTGAGACGGCAATCGTGGTTCAGAGAAATCGAGAGCACTATTGACCTATAGCCTACCTCAGCCGATACTGAACCATCTTTCGTTTCAAGGTGTTGCGGTCGATGTCGAGGCGGCGGGACGTCGCGCTCAGGTTGCCGTCTTCGGCCCGAAGCGCTGCCTCGATGGTGGCTCGTTCGATGGCTTCGACCGCGGCGGCCAGCGTGGGTCGCTCGGGGAGGGGCGCGGCGGGTCGGGCCGCGGACGGCGCGGCGGCGGGTGGCGCGGTCGCGGCGGCACGAATGGGCGGGGAGAGGTCGGCCACCTCGACGCGGTCGTCGCAGAAGACCGCCCACCTCGCGACCTCGGCGCGGAGCTCGCGCACATTTCCGGGCCAAGTGTAGGCCTGCAGCGCCATCCACGCCGAGCGGGACAGCTTCAGGTGCGTGGCGCCGACGTCGGCGAGGAACGCGACGACCAGGGCCTCGAGATCGGGCAGACGTGCCCGCAGCGGTGGGACGTCGAGAACGGCGCCGTTGAGCCGGTACCAGAGGTCTTCGCGGAACTCGCCCTTGGCGACCAAGGTGGGGAGGTCGCGGTGGGTGGCGGCGATGACGCGGACGTCGACCGGCACCGGGGATTCACCGCCCACGCGCCGAATGACGCCCTCCTGGAGCACGCGCAGGAGCTGGACCTGGACGCGTGGCGAGAGTTCACCGACCTCGTCGAGGAAGAGCGTGCCGCCTTCGGCTTGCTCGAAGAGCCCGCGTCGGCGCTTCACGGCGCCCGTGAACGCGCCGGCCTCGTGGCCGAAGAGCTCGCTCGCGAGGACGCCTTCCGCGAAGGTGCCGCAGTTCTCGGCGATGAAGGGGCCGCCGACGCGGTCGCTCGCCGCGTGGATGGCGCGCGCGACGAGCTCCTTTCCCGTCCCGGTCTCACCCAGCACGAGCACGGGGACTCGGGAGGCCCCGACCCGAGCGATACGTTCGCCGAGCTGGCGCATGACCGCGCTTTGGCCGTGGAGGCCGTTCGGGGCCGCCTGCACGCGCGCGCGGAGGCGGACGACTTCTTCTTTCAGCGCCCGGACCTCCGGGAAGCCGTCGAAGTCGAGGCGCACTTCGCGGACGGGCTCCGGGTGGGGATGCGGGACGAAGCGCGGCGGGATGACCTGGAGCATCCGGGCGTTCAGGAGGCCGGCCTTCACGAGGACGACCCACAAGGTCTGGGCTTGCGGCGTGCCCGCTGAGAGCAGGACATCGATGTCGGCGCCAGCGGGCAGACCCGCCACGACCGGACCCAGAGCAGCGAAAAGCTGAGCGTGATCAGAGGGATCGGTGACATCGAGGGTTAAGACCTCGACGTCGCACTCGCCGTCGCCGACCTCCGCGGCGAAGGCTCGCGCGGCGTGCCGGTCGCGGTGCGCAGCGAGGATGTGGATGGCGTCGTAGGGCGTCTTCGAGGCCGCCAGGAGACGCCGCACGGGCCCGAGATCGCCGCTCCCGAGTGGGCTCTGCGTGCGGCCTTCGTGCCAGTCGGACCACGTGAGGAGGAGGCGCATTCGCGGCATCCTAGCAGCAACTCGGCTGGGGTGGCTTTGGCCCTAGAGCAGCTTCCCCCAGAGGGGGCGCAGAAGCCAAAGCGAGAAGAAGACCGCGGCAGGGCCGTGTTTCTTCTTCGAGCGGAGGAAGCGGTACTGATTCTTCAGGAAGGGGGCCGACAGCGCCGTGTCGGCCACTTGCTCCGACTCCCGCGCGTTGACGGCCTTCAGCTCCTCGCGCGTCGAGCCGCCCCGGAAGGTGCGGACGGCGCCCGCGGCCACCCACTCCTCGGCGAGGGCCTGCGCCTTCTCGCGCAGCCCGTCGTGGGGCACGACCCACTGCACGAGGCCGATCTGAAGCGCCTCGGCCGCCGTCGGCACCCACCCCTCGCGGCCGATCATGCGCTCGGTGTTGGCGGGCCCGATGAGCCGTGGGAGGTGCACGGTGGAGCAGCCCTCGGCCGCGATCGCGACCTGAGCGAACGGCGTCGAGAAGGTGGCCTTGTCGGACGCGACGATCCCGTCGCACAAGGTCGCGGAGGTAACGCTCGCCCCGATGGCGGGCCCGTTTACGGCCACGAGGATCGGCTTCGGGAAGTCGATGAAGGTGTCGAAGAGCGCCTGATTGTGCGAGCGGATGCGCTCCCGCAGCGCCCGCGGCGCCGACAAGCTCACGACGCCACTCAGGTTTACGCCTGCGCAGAAGTAGGGATCGGCGCCCGTGAGGACGACCACGCGCGTCTCAGGATCGGTCGCCGCGTCGCGAAAAGCGCCAAAGAGCGCCTCCATCATAGGTGCGGTCCACCCGTTGTAACGCCGCGGGGCGTTCATCACGAGCGTCGTCACGCCGTTCTTCTGGGACTTCAGGACTAGGGGCTGGTCGCTCATCGTGACCTCCGATGGCCAGGGTTCGTCACTTTGCGTCGATGATGGTGAAGGTCTCGTCGACCGAGCCGTCATCGCCCTTGTCGAGGCGTGCGGTCAGCTCGGTGCCCTGGCCCTTCCAGTCGCCGTAGACCAGCGTGATGGCGGCCTCATCGAGGAGCGAGTTGCCTTCGTGGGTGAAGGTCTCCTCGCCTTCGGCGTCGATGCGGACGAGCTCGATGCTGTAGGCCGTGTCGCCTTCACCCGCGCGGACCTCGAAGCGGAGTTCGCCCTTGACCGGGTCGACCGAGAGCTCGACCTCCTGCCCGTCCGCTTCGCCCTCGGCCTTGATCGCGAAGAGGTAGTCGGCCGAGTCGGTCGTGATGCCGAGCTCGATGACCGGCGACTCCTGCCCGCCAGTCTTGTAGATGATGGAGCGCATGTCCTCGGAGAAGAACACCTCGTCCTTCTGGCCCGGATCGAGCTGAATACCCTCGACCGCGAAGATGAACGCCGGCCCGATGACCTCGATGTCGGACTCCGTCGGCTCTGTCACTTTGGACCCGTCGATGGTCACCGTCAGCTTGCCGATCGGCACGGAGTAGATCGGCTCCGCGTCGTCCTCCCAGAGCGACTCGGATTTGAGCGCCACGGCTGTCCCGCCCGGGATCTCGGAGATGAGGGCGCCGTCGACGGTGCCGAGGCGCTTGCCGTTGGCGTCGGTGACGTAGACGTCGGCGTCACCGTCGAGCCAAACCTCGCAGGTGCGGGGCGCGCCCGCGACGCTGCCCTTCACGGCGCCGGTCGCGGCGTCGAGCTCGCCACAAAAGGGGCAGGCCTGCGCTTCGAGGCGCTTCGAGGTCGGCGTGAGCGTGAGCGTGAAGGTTGTCGCGTCGCCGATGTACATACTCGACGGCTCGTTCGGGTTCGTCGCGGCGCTGTACTGCCAGGTGTCGGCGGCCGGGTCGACTTCGATGATCCGCTCCACGCCGGGGTAGTTGTTGTCGTAGACCTGAATCCCGGTCTTGCCGCCCTCGAGCGGCTTTACCCCGTACGGCGTGATGGCGTGCCCGTCTTTGTAGCCGGGTTTGTAGATGCCCATCGTGTAGAACTCGCCGTCGGTCCCGGCTGCGAGTGCGGTCTCGAGTGCCGCGACGATCTGCTTCGGCGTCATCGACTTGATCTCGGATTCGCGTGTCGGCGACGTGGCTTGCGTCGAGAACCAGTACGCGAGCTCGCGCTGGAGGCGCTCGTTCGAGCGGTCGAGGGTAGGCGCGCTGCCACCGAGCGAGTCCGCCGGGACTTTGCCGGCGTGCATGAGGAGGCTGAGGGCCGCGAAGCCTTCGCAGTGACCGCCGTCCATGGCCTTGTTGATGGCTTCCATCCAGTTGGCGGCTGGAGGAGTGAGCGTGCAGACGTCGCCTTGAATCGCCCCACAGACCTTGTCGCCGAACATGCGGCGGAGCTCGGCGGCCGTGAGGTTGATGATGCCGGGGTCGTTGCCGTAGTTCGGGAACTTGAAGCCCTGCTCGGCGGGTCCGAATCCAAGCTTGTTGGCGCCGGCCGCGGCGGGTGCACCTTCGGCGGGCTCGGGTGCGGCTTCGGCCCCCGGCGCGGCGCCTTCGGTCGGTCCATCGGCGGGTGCGGCTTCGGCTGCCGGGTCCTCGTCGGCTGCCGGGTCCTCGTCGGCTGGCGGGTCCTCGTCGGCTGGCGCGGCCTCCTCCTCTGCCAGAGTGGCCTTGTCGCCGGCCTCGGAGGGCGCCGGCTCGCTAGGCGTGGCTGGGGCTGCTGGGGCAACCGCTTGAGGCTGGGCCGCCGGCTCGGCCTTCTTGGAGCAAGCGAAGGTCGAGGAGACGGCGAGACTCGCGACGAGAGCGGTGCGGAACAGCGTCATTGCAGAGCACTCCTGGGTGAGGACGCGCGACTGTAGTCGAACTACGAGGCGGCACAACGGACATTCGCCGTGATTCCATGTCGGGCGACGCAGCACGGCGCATGGTGCGAAACGAACCAGATGTGTGGTTCGTATCATACCAGCCAAGGCTGGTCCTTTGCGCACCATACTCGCCGTAACTAGTTGATTTCAAAGCATGGCACGCCCTGTGCTCTCCGGCCGGCCCGACGCGAATCGTGTGGCGTCGGGAGGCCAAGGTGAACGGCATTAGGGACGAACGAGTCGTAGTCATCGCGACGCCGGAGGTCTGGATGGAGAGCGCAGCGCTCGACCAGCTCCAGAGGGTCGCGGCGATGGCGGGTTGCCGTCGGGCGGTCGGGATGCCGGACCTGCACCCCGGGCGCGGCATCCCGATCGGGGCCGCCTTCGCCTTCGACGGCGTGATTCGGCCGGGGCTCGTCGGGGGTGACGCCGGCTGCGGGGCGCTGGTGGTACCCGTGCGGCGTCCGAAACACTCTGGGGATGGGCTTCTCCGACGAGTCGCGTCGGAGACGGAAGGCGCGGTACTTCCTGAACTTTCCCGCGAGACGCTGCTCGGTGCGGCCTGGGCGCTCGGTCCAGCCGGCTTGCTCGCGCTCGATGGCGTGCCGGATGGGCTCGTTGCGCTCGTCGACCAGCTCGCTGTCCCCGATGGGCTCCCAGAGAGCAGCTTGCTCCCGAGTGGCGCCGCCTTTGCCGATCAGCTCGGGACGGCCGGCGGTGGCAACCACTTCGTCGAGATCTCCGAGGTCACGTCGGTGGCCGACCACGCGCTCGCGTCGCGGTGGGGCCTCGAACGCCATTCGGTGGCCGTCGTGGCCCACTCGGGCTCGCGGCAGCTCGGCGCCGTCCTCGCGGAGCGTTGGCACGATCGGGAGCTGCGCGCGCCCGAGGAACAGGCAGCCTATCTCGCGGACCTCGCGGGCTGCATCCGATACGCTCGAACAAACCGCGTGCTGCTCGCGTGGCGCTTGCTCTCGGCCCTCGGCGCCACGCGAGAGGCGCAGCTCGGGCCGGCCTTCGACCTCGTCCACAACGGCGTCAGCGCCGAAGCGGGCCTCGCCCAAGGTGCCTGCACGTGCTTCCTCCATCGCAAGGGCTGCGCCCCGGCCGACTCGGGCGAAGCGACCATCGTCCTCGGCAGCCGCGGGACAGTGAGCTGGGTGATGGAGGGCCTCGGAAACGATCGCACCCTGAGTTCGGTCGCCCATGGCGCGGGTCGACGAATGACTCGCAGCGAGGCGGTGCACAAACTCCGCGAACGCCATCGGCGCGCCACGCTCACCCGCACGAAGTCCGGTGGGACGGTCCTCTGCGACGATCCCGAGCTGCTCTACGCCGAACACCCGGACGCCTACAAACCCATCGAGCCGGTCATCACGAGCCTTGAGGCCGCGGGAGCCGCGCGCCGCGTGGCCGCGCTGATGCCCGTCGTCAACGTCAAGCGCTGAGGAGACGGCATGCGATCCGATATGTACAAAGTCATCGTCGAGCGCCCGCGTCATGGCTCATGGCGCTCGAACGCGACGGTGGGGGCGTGTCGCCGCGAGGAGCGCCCCCGCGATCCCGACGCGATGGAGGCGCTGACGGCGTCCGCCCCGATGAAGCCCCGTGACGACGGCCGGAAGTACCTGAACGAGAACCTCTCGCCACTGCGCCGCTTCCTCCTGGGCAACGTCGGACGGCGCTGGGAGGACGTCTACTCGGACCTTCGCGCCCACCTGTCGCCGCGAAACGCCGTGCAGATGCATGTCTGTGAGCACCTTGAGGAGTTGGTCTCACTCCACGTCCGCATCGACGGCCGTAAGGTGTACCCCATGACGACGCGGTGGAACGGTGACCGTCCACTCCGCGATGATGGCCGGACCTTCTACGTCGACCCCCTCACGCGCCGACTGTGCCGTCCGACCTGGCGCGGCGAGCCGGTACAGCCGCCCAAACCCGACGTGCCGGCGTCGCGAAAGCTCGTTGGCGGTCGGCTCGCCGTCGCCATCCACGGCGCGTGGTTCGTCGTCGACTCGGAGCCGCTCGGGGCCACCGACGTCTCGCGTTGGGACGTGGTCTTTCGAGCCGTTGCTGGCGCGTCGAATGGTGGACAGCGGCGCGCCCTCTACGGGAGCGACCGGGTCTACGGCGCCCGAAAGCGCCAGCTCTCGAAGGCCGAATGCCGGCGTGCGGGGATCGCGTGAACCTGCTCATCTCCTCCGGTCACGGCCCAATCGAAGTGCGGCGTTTTGTGAAGCTCCTCAGCGAGGCGCTGCGGCGCGAGCTCTCCGCGCGGGGCGTGATGGTGACCGCCACGTGTGTCGCCGGAGACACTGCGGCGCCCAAGTCCGTGTCGCTGACGCTCAGAACCGCCGATTCGGTCGACCTCTCGGACCTCGTTGGCACGCACGCCTGGGTCGCCCGTTCGAAGGACGAACGCCGACGGCGCAAGCGCTGGTTCGCGAGCGTGAACCTCGTCGAGCCGGTCGCGGCCGGGCCTTCGACCGTGTCCGAAGCCGACCTCGTCTGGACCACGTTTCGAAGCCGCGGCGCGGGGGGGCAGCACGTGAACCGAACGGAATCTGCCGTGCTTCTGCTTCACGTCCCCACCGGCATCCGCATCCGCTGCGACGCCGAACGATCGCAGCACCGCAACCGCGCGCTGGCCCTCGAACGGCTCACCGAACAGCTCAGCCTCGCCCGCCTCGCCGCCGAGCGCGACACCGAACGCTGCACTCGGCTGCATCACTGGCGCCTCGTCCGAGGTGATCCGGTGAAAGTCTGGGACTTCGACTCTACCGCTTGACGACGGCGCCCCCTGGGTCAATTATGACCAAGGTCATTTTTGGAGCGCCACCATGATCTTCGGGCTCTCGCTGCCGGCCGACGTCCTCCCCGCTTTCGCCACGTGGTTCGTGTTTCTGGCGTTGCTCTCCATCGCGAGCGTCGCGCTCGGCTTTGCACTGGAGCGGTCAGCCTTCGGTCAGCGCAATCGCGTGTGGACGCCGAGGCCGTGGGAGGGCCAGTACGCGTTCGAGTCGCGCTCCGCGGTGCGCTTCACGTTGCTCGCGTCGATGCTCTTCGCGCTCGCGACCGCCGACCTGGGCCTCGGAGCGCAGGGCGGCGCTCTCGTGGTCTTTGGCGACACGACGTGGGCGACTGGGATCCTGTCCTTCGTGTTGCCCTGGGGCTTCTTCGAGGTCTTCTACTACGTGGTGCACCGCGCCCTCCACACGCGGCGCGGCGTGCCTTTCCACCGCCACCACCACCGCTCTGTCGTGGGGACGCCGATCACGGGCCTCTCGATGGGCTGGCTCGAGACCCTCGCGTGGCAGGTCGGCTATCTGACCCCGGTGGCGCTCATGTCCTTCGTGATGCCCGTCAGCCTGCCTGTTTGGCTCGGCTTCCTTGTCTACCACTGGGGCGGGAACCTGCTCGGCCACATCAACGTCGAGATCGTCGGGCGGCCCTTCGGCACCCGCGCCTGGTCGTGGGCGCTGCACCCCTTCACCTACCATGCGCTTCACCACGCGCGCTGGACGGGCCACTACGCGCTCTACAGCACCTACTTCGACCGCTGGTTTGGCACCGAGTGGGCCGACTGGCCGGAGCTGCACGAGCGCGTCGTCTCCGGGACGCCGCTCTCGGACAAGAAGGTCAAGGGGCAGCAAGCACCGGGGTGAGGGTCTTGTCGGGCGTCTGTGGATCTCGAACGGGCTCCATTTTCGTCTCGATGTGCCCCCGACGCGCCGCCGGCGATGATCGACGCCTCGACCGTCCACTAGCGATACAGTGGATCATTCTCGTCACATTTCTTGACCGATCGAAGGTATTCTTTCGAGAAGGGCGTCGGGGGGGCCGCCGCTGCAAGACAGTCGCGGCCGTTCTTCGTGCGTTCGTCGCAGCGGAGGACGCCCTCCAGCATGTCGGCCACTCGATTCAAGTCGGGGCGAGGGTCCACCCCCGCGACTCGCAGCCCGTCCCAGATGCACTCGAATCGCCGTCGCGCGCGAAGGTCGGCGTCGCGATCCGGGGCGGCCCCCCAGGCCCAGGGGTAATAGCGGTCGCTGACCTCCTTCAGGCGGCGCCACGTGGCTTCCCGTTCGGCCTCACCCGTGACCGCATTCACCCGCTCGGTCGCCGCCCGACGGACGTTGCCCGCGGGTGCATCGGTTGGAGCGCTGCAGGCCAAGGTCAGCACCACTCCGAGCACGCCAACCGATGTCGAACGAAGTCCGCTGTTGATGTTCTGCCGTTGATGCATGCGGATTCTCCGTGTCGTCGCTCGGCACCACCGGCATGACACGGACTCGGCGCGCGTCAAGCGCGGAGTGAGCGCCCGATGGCGCGACGGTAGGCGAAGGCGAACGACGCGCTATAGTGGCCCCAACACACGGAGGCTCCTGATGGACACCAACGACGGCGAGAGCCGCCGAGACGCCGACGCCGAGGCGCTAGGACGGCTCGGGTACGCGCAAGAGCTGTCGCGGCGCATGGGCGGGTTCTCGAACTTCGCCCTGTCGTTCTCGATCATCTGCATCCTGGCGGGCGGCATCACCGCGTTCCCGGGTGGGCTCGGGGCCGGTGGTGGTGCGTCGATCGGGATCGGGTGGCCGGTCGGCGCGCTCTTCGCCGGCGTTGTCGCGCTCGCCATGGCGCAGATCGCGTCGGCCTTCCCGACGGCGGGTGGCCTCTACCACTGGAGCTCGACCCTCGGCGGACGGGGTTACGGCTGGGTGACGGCCTGGTTCAATCTCCTCGGGCTCATCTTCGTCACGGCGGCAATCAACTTCGGGGTCTGGGACCCGATGTTCAAGACCCTGATCGCGCCCCTCTTGAACCTAGATCCTGCGAAGCTGACGTGGGCGCATCAGACCGCGTTCATCGCCGGTGTGACCGCGCTGCAGGCGTGGCTCAACGACCGCGCCGTCGGCCTGACCGGTCGGCTCACCGACCTGTCCGGGTATCTCATCTTCGTCGTGACCTTCGTTCTCATCGGCGCCTTGCTCTTCGCCGCGCCCGGCCCGCTGGAGTTCGAGCGGCTCGTGACCTTCACGAACTTCACCGGCGCCGAAGGGAGCTGGTGGCCCCGCTCCGAGAGTGGGATCTCGGTCTTCCTGTCGGGGTTGCTGCTCACGATTTACACGCTCACGGGCTACGACGCGTCTGCGCACGCGTCCGAGGAGACGCGGGACGCCTCAAGGAACGTCCCACGCGGTATCCTGCGCGCCGTCCTCTGGTCGTCGATCTTCGGCTACCTGCTCATCGCCACGTTCCTGCTCACCCTCCCCGACCTCCCCACGGCCGTAGCCCAAGGCCTCGGCTTCTTCGAGAGCCTCCTCGCCCAGCTGCCGCGCGGCGTTGCGATCGGACTCGGCATCGGGATCTTCGCCGTGAACTTCCTTTGTGGACTCGCGGCGCTGACCTCGACGTCGCGCATGACCTACGCCTTCGCCCGAGACGGCGGCCTGCCCTTCTCGGAGCAGCTTCGCAGCGTGGATCCCGTCCGAAAGAGCCCCGGCGTCGCGATATGGACCGCAGCGACCCTCGCCTTCGCCGCGACCGTCTACGGCGACGCGTTCGTCGTCCTCTCGACCGGCTCGGCGGTCTTCCTCTACATCTCGTACATCATGCCAAGCGTCGCGGGTCTCTACGCCGAAGGGCGCACATGGAAGCGGAAAGGTGCCTTCGACCTCGGCCTCGCCTCTAGGCCGATCTCGGCGCTCGCCACGATCGGCGGCGCCGTCCTCGTCTACGTGGGCATACAGCCGCCGAATGAGAAGGTGCTCTACCTCGCGCTCGGCCTCGGCGCCCTACTCGCCCTCTTCTGGTTCGTCTTCGGGGAGCGAAAGCGCTTCGTGGGTCCGCCGAAGGCGAGCGAGGACTAGGGGCGATCCGCCGCAGCGCCGCTACCGGCCACGGCGGAAGCTCGCCCCAGGTCAACCGGCGCTTAACCTCCGCCCAGGTCGAGCTCCGCGCACGCCACGGGCTGCTTCGCGTCGATTCGCCGGGTCGCTCCGAGCTCGCCGCGGACCTCGACCACGGTGAGCCCCGCCGGGTCGGCGACCGGGGCGAAGGGGACCGTCCCTTCTCCGGACGCGACGCCAACGACGGCGACGACCTCCGGCTGCGACGGGTCGGCATCCGCGTCTGGAGGGACTACCTCGCTAACTCCAAGGCACCACTGCGTAGGGGGCCGTTAACCCAAAGGGCCTGAGATCGGTTCGGGGCCAATCCCCCATCGGTTCGATTCCGATGTTGCCCCGAACGGCATCCTGCGCGCCCTCCCGAACGCCGGTAATCCTCTTGCGGAGTCGTTCAAGTTCGCACAACGGCCGATACCGCAGGGCTTCGTGCCCCGCGTCTCGCTCGGTCTGACTGGGCAGCTCAATCGAAGATCCTAGTTGCCGCTTCATCGCTCGCCGTTGACTTGGCCGAGCCAGGTGGCTGAGCCCGAGGCGCTGGCTCGGGCGCCAGGGCAACGGTATGCTGTCGTTGGTCTACTGGCAGCGCGGATCGTCTCCTGCGCTTCGTCGACCGGCGGTTTCGAGGACGACGGCAATTGGGTGAGACCGAAGGACGCGCAACATGACGTTGGCCGAAGTGATCTACGAGAAGAGTCGCGAACTTCCAGAGGAGAAGGCTCGTGAAGTCATTGACTTCATTGACTTTTTGAAGACTAGGCGGGCAACGCCCTCGTCTTCAGACGAGGGCGAGCCACAGCCCCAACAGCGAGAAGCGCTCGCACGCCTCGATCAAGTCCGCATCGACTTCGGCGGGAAGCCGATGCTCGATCGCGAAGCCGCCAATGCCCGAGACTGAGAACATCTTCCTCGACACGAATGTGGTGCTGTACGCTCTCGGAACTGACGAGTTCGGAATCCGCTGACAGTAGTGTTCTGTTCGGAATCCGCTGACAGTAGTGTTCGGAATCGACCCTTGTTCGGAATCCGCTGACAGTAGTGTTCGGAATCGACCCTTGGAGGTGGGCCGAGGCGGGCGCTCGCAGCTCGGCTCGAGGTCGAGATGTAGATCTTACTATAAGAGTTACGTACGAAAATGTGTGATTCCATGTGACACGCGCACCCCTCCCGCCGGGCCCCGTCGGCCGCCGAATTTTGCGCTCGTCGGACGGGCCTAGCGGCCGAAGGTCGGAGGCGGCACCGAGACGACGGCGGCGTGGTGTCGGACGACGTTCCAGGTGCCGAAGGGGAAGATGACGGCGTGGTCGCCCTGTTGCCAGAGGTCGATGGCTTCGGCGTAGGTGTCGAGGTAGGCTTGGCGTTCGAGCTCGGCGACGTAGAGGGTGTCGAGCGACGTTGCCATGATCGGGTCGGGGCCGGTGCCAGGGCCGTGCGGTTCCCAGGCGGTGCCGCGCCGGTTGTGGTCGGCGTTCCAGCAGAGGGCGCGGCCGAGGTACTGGACGCCGCGCCGGGCGTTCTTTTCTCGGGCGAATTTCTCGGCGAGGTGGACGGCCATCTCGCCGAGGTAGACGGCCTGGCCACGGTCCTCGGGCGCGTAGCCGGGCGGGAGCTCGTAGCGGAGGATCGCGGTCTCCGGCAGCTCGCCCACGTACACGCCGGACTTGTTCAGGAAGAGCCACTCCGGCCGCTTCACCTCGCGCCCCGGCGCGCCCATGTCCTTCGGGACGGAGCGGTGACCCGGCCACTCAACGCCGCGCTCCACGCAGCCCGCCGCCACCGGGTTCGCCGCGAGATAGCCCATCGCGACGAAGAGCGCGCCCTCGTCCTCGAGCGACTTGATGTCGACGTTGTTACGGTCGAAGAAGCTGCCGTGCTCGCCGCGGAAGTGGTTCATGCCCCGCGCCATGATCATGTTCATTTCCTGAAGCATGTCGGGGAGTCGGCCGTCGTGATCGACGGCCACCAGATGGGCGTGGTTCGACATTGCGACCGCCGCGATCACGCCGACGTGGTACTTCGCGCTCGTGTAGGCGAGCAGGTACTCGTAGAGCTCGTTCACTTCCTTGCTCGGCGCGAGCTTGAAGAAGCGCTGCACGCAGCGCGTCGTGACCATGACGAGAGCACCCGGGACGATGTGGCGTGGCGTAGTCATGGCGCCCCGCCTCGCAGGTTTCGTGCCACGACCCAGGAGGCGCAAAACCATACCTTATGGCCATGTCCTTGCGCCAAAGGGTCTCGCTTCTGGTGCCCACAGGCCCCACGACATCATAACTCGAGCTTGGGCTGAGGCCACTCGACTCCAGGCTGTGGCTTGTCGTCGAGTATGAGCTCGCGCTCATCTCGCTCGAGAATACGCGCTGCAGTCGAGAGTCCTAGGCGCCACAACAAAGCACCGAGTTCTGGCGACGTCGACGTACGTATGGCTCCCGTGGTCAGAATCGGGAAGGGAACGCTGGCGGTAGTGCTCCCCGTCGCGCCTCGGAGTCGGACCGGGAAAGATCTCGCTGACAGTAGTGTTCGGAATCGACCCTTGGAGGTGGGCCGAGGCGGGCGCTCGCAGCTCGGCTCGAGGTCGAGATGTAGTTCTTACGATACGGAGTACGTACGAAAATGTATGATTCCAGGTGGCACGCGCACCTCTCCCGCCGGGCCCCGTCGGCCGCCGAGTTTTGCGCTCGTGGGACGGGCCTAACGGCGGAAGTTCGGAGGCGGCACGGCGACGACGGCGGCGTGGTGACGGACGACGTTTCAGGTGCCGAAGGGGAAGATGACGGTGCGGTCGCCCTGTTGCCAGAGGCCCTTCGACTCCGCGTAGGTGTCGAGGTAGCCTTGGCGTTCGAGCTCGGCGACGTAGAGGGTGTCGAGCGACGTTGCCATTATCGGGTCGGGGCCGGTGCCAGGGCCTTGCGGATCCCAGGCGGTGCCGCGCCGGTTGTGGTCGGCGTTCTAGCAGAGGGCGCGGCCGAGGTACTGGACGCCGCGCCTTGCGTTTTTTTCTCGGGCGAATTTCTCGGCGAGGTGGACGGCCATCTCGCCGAGGTACACGGCCTAGCCACGGTCCTCGGGCGCGTAGCCGGGCGGGAGCTCGTAGCGGAGGGTCGCCGTCTCCGGCAGTTCGCCCACGTAGAAAGAGCCCCGGCGTCGCGATCTGGACCGTAGCGACCCTCGCCTTCGCCGCGACCGTCTACGGCGACGCGTTCGTCGTCCTCTCGACCGGCTCGGCGGTCTTCCTCTACATCTCGTACATCATGCCAAGCGTCGCGGGTCTCTACGCCGAAGGGCGCACATGGAAGCGGAAAGGTGCCTTCGACCTCGGCCTCGCCTCTAGGCCGATCTCGGCGCTCGCCACGATCGGCGGCGCCGTCCTCGTCTACGTGGGCATACAGCCGCCGAACGAGAAGGTGCTCTACCTCCCGCTCGGCCTCGGCGCCCTACTCGCCCTCTTCTGGTTCGCCTTCGGGGAGCGAAAGCGCTTCGTGGGTCCGCCGAAGGCGAGCTAGGAGTGGGGGCGATCCGCCGCAGCGCAGTCACTGGCCACTGCGGAGGATCGCCCCAGGTCAACCGGCGCTCAACGTCCGCCCAGGTCGAGCTCCGCGCACGCCACGGGCTGCTTCGCGTCGATTCGCCGAGTCGCGCCGAGCTCGCCGCGGACCTCGACCACCGTGAGCCCCGCCGGGTCGGCGACCGGGGCGAAGGGGAGCGTCCCTTCTCCGGACGTGACGCCCACGACGGCGACGACCTCCGGCTGCGACGGGTCGGCGTTCGGGTCGGGTGGGGCTACCTCGCGGCATGACGCGGCCGCGGCGCGCGTCATCCCAGCGAGCTCGAACACCGTCCAGCCGCCCGTCGCGAGCGTGGCGGCAATGTTGACGCGCCCATGGACATCGACGGTGAGGTGGTGGCGATCGAAGCGGGTCGGCCCGGTCCACAGGGTCTCGGTCGGGCCCCCGTAGACGCTCCGGCGGGAGAGGCTCAGGCTCTCACTCGAGCGCTCGAGCCAGTACACCGCGCCGAATCGGGCGGACCAAGCGAGGGCCTCGACGGTCCCGCGCCCGCCGGTCGTGCCCAGGGAGCGCCACTCGCCCGTCGCCAGCGACAGCGCGAAGAGCTCGGAGCCGCTCCGGCCCTCCCCGATTGCGAGCACCTCGCTTCGAGAGCGCGCGTAGGTCGCTTGAAGGAGTCGCGCCGGGAGCGCCTGGCCTCGCGGGAGTGCCGCGCCGAGGTCTTCGTGGCTCTCAAGCCGGCTCCCCACGCTGTAGAGCGCCGCTGCGAGTCGGCCCTCCGCGTCCAAACCGATGATGGCTGGGGCGCGGGCCGAGCCCATCGCCGGGGACGCCTCGCCGGCCGCGACCCAGCGCATGCCCGCGGTATCGAGCGCCGTCCGGGCTCCCCGCCCGATCCGCTCGTCCACGAGCTCGGCGGCGCCGTTCGGGAGCAGGGCGCCGTAGCTCTTGCCGGTGTGAACCAGGATCGACGCGTGCTCCGGCGCTTCGACGTCGAAGCGTGTCACCTGGTCCCACGGGTTGATGTAGATGTCCGGGCTCCAGGGCAGCGCGACGCAGCTCATTGGATCGATGACACATTTGTCGAACTTCGGGACCTCGAACCACGGGTTAGGCTTACAGTGCAGCGTCGTAATGTCAGTGTAGCTGTTGGACAGGCCGTCACCGTGGAGGCTCGGCTCCGGCAGCTCGGGGCTCCCGAGTGGCGTCGCGGCGTGGGCCCAGAGCCGGCCCATGACCGAGTGTTCGCTGCTCTGGCCGAAGGGCACCCCAGTGACGACGTCCTTGGAGATGAGCCCCGTGTCGAGCCAGCGAACGATGTCCGCCTGCCAGTTCCAGTCGACCCCGACGGCCGGCTCCGAACCGTCGTTCACGTAGTCCAGCGCCACCAGGTGCTTCGGGGCGCCCTCGATGTCGATTCGGTGGAACCACGACGAAGCCGTCTCCGGCTTGGGAATCAGGTAGTTACCGCAGTCGGCCGTGCCCGGGTAGCCGGGCGCGCAGTTCGGGTCGTTCAGCCAGGCCTCATTGACGGCGGCGTCGGCCCAGCAGTCGATGGTCCCCTCAACGTCGTTCATGCAGAAGAAGAAGCTCGTGCCGACGTCTTGGAGTGGCCAGCTCGCCGGGAAACCCATCGCCTTGTCGTGCGGCTGTGGGTGCAGCGGCTGGACCTGCAGCTCCGTGAGCTCCTTGCACTGCATCAGCTTCGAGCTCGAGTAGGCGTAGTCCGCCGTCACGCGGGCGCACGGCACGGGGTCGCAGGCGTCGCCGAGCTCGTCGAAGCCCAGCGCGCGTTCCGCGTCCCGGTTGCAGTTGGCCTGATCCGGGTTGTAGATCCCCGGGCAGTTGTCGACGTCGTTGCAGACGCCGTCGCCGTCGCCGCCTTCGCCCTTCTGGTCAGTGGTCGAGTCGGGGTCGTTCGGGCAGCCGTCACAGGGGTCGGCCACGCCGTCCTCGTCGGAGTCGAGCGACGGACCTGCGCAGTTCGGCGCCGGATCGATCGGCGTGAGCACGCCGTCGCCGTCTGGATCCGGATCGAATGTGAACACGAGCTGCGTCGAGGCGCCGTCGCATGCTGGATCGGCGAACGCATTCGGGCTGTCGCAGGCGCTCGGGGACGACTGACTGCTCACGCTGGTGACCGGCAGCCACCCCTCGGCGATCGACCCCTGGTAAGGCCCGAACGCGCCGGCGAACCAGTGCCACTTCTGGTACGTGAGCGACGCGGCGGCCCAGGTGGTGAGCTGCTCGTCGGTGCAGCACGGTGGCTCTGGCGTGCCCGGGTCGCTGTCGCAGTTCGGAATCACGCCGCACGCGCTCGGCAACGCCCCTTCGAAAGCCATGAGCGGCCCAATGCGCTCCTCGAGCGCCCTGTGGATCGGCGTCAGGTTCTCGATGATGCGGGCGCGGAGCAGGTCCGCCAGGATGTCGTGAACGACGCCGAGCGCAAAGTTGCAGACGTCGAGGTTCTCGTCGTACGGCACACCCTTGAGATACGCGGCGACATCGCCTTCGAGGTCGAGGCTACCGATCGCGATCTCGGGGGTGCCTGCGATGACCGGGACCACGCGGAACATGTCCTCGAGGTGGAAGTTCACACCGCCCAGCGCGGTGGTCCACGCGCCGCCACCGGGGGCGCCTTCACGGGGCACGAGGCCGAGATAGAGCGGTAGCGAGTTCACCCGGACGCCGAGCTTCGCGCCTTTGCAGGGGACGCTCAGGACGTCCAGCGCGACCTGCGGGACCTCGCCGATGAACTGCGCGCACACCGGGTCGCCGCCGCCGTCCAGTGGGCACGTGAGCTCCCGCTCGAGCGGCGCGATCGGCACCACTTCGAAGGGGAACCAAAGCCCAGCGGCGTTCACGGGTAGACCGGAGCAGCCGAGGTCGTCGCAGGTCGACTCGGACGGCACGCCGAACGTCGTGCGGCGCTGAATGGTCGGCAATCCGGAACGCTTCACGAGGAAGCCGGGAATCTCGCCCAGGATGTCTTCGGGCAGGTCCAGCGCGATGGGGACCGAGGCGCAGCCGACGACGTCGAGCGCTTCGTTGCCCGTGTCGTTGGCTTCGGTTACCGCCGTCAACATGTCGAAGGGGAACCCGACCGGCCCCACGTCGGACGGCACCGGCGTCTCAATCTGCGCCTCGCCGGGCTCCCGGTTCCAGTAGAACGTAGCGCACCAGTCGCCCGCCGCCGGAGTGCACGTGAACACCTTCGCCGGACACGACGGAACGCCCGCATCCGGTTGCGGGTCGTTGCACTCGCCTGGACCGCAGATCCGCTCGATCACAGCGACGATGTCGCTCCCGGCAAGCTGTGCCGTGTTATGCAACGTGAGGTCATTGTACAGCAGACTGAGCGGATCCATCGTCGCTCCGGTCACAGTAAGCTGACCGTTCGCGACGACCTGCGGATCGAGGATCGGCTCGGCGATCGGGGCTCCCTCCTGCGTCAGTTGTCCAGCGATGTTCGTCTGGGCGGTGTGAGGTTCGCGGCAGGCCGGCAAGGCAAGCAGCGCAGCGGGCAAAGCGACCAGCGGCAAGCGCGGCGCACAAATGAGGCTTCTCCAGGACACGGTTCCCTCCTTCATGGGGGTTGTGGCCAGTCCCGTGTGCACGGCGCGATCCAATAGTGTGTGCCCGCAAGTTCAGGGACTTACATGAGACCGGTGCCCCGCCGTCAGCTCGTGCGCACACGTGCGCACAGAGTGGGACCGAGATCGCTTGCCTTGGTGCCGATGGTGCGAGAAGCGCGGAGCCGGGTAGCTGTCCAGGATTGTTGGTGCTCGAGCGTGGCTCAAGCCCGAAGGTCGATGGCTGAGCGCCCGACCAAGCGGATGCCGTTCGTGCAGGAGCTCCCAAGGCTTGTTTTGCGGACCGGCGATCCGCAGCGACCCAGGTTTGTTGCCGGCGGGCTCATCTCAAGGCGGGGGCGCTAGGAGGCCGCTGTTTTTCGGACCGAGCAGGCCGAAGCGATTCCCTGTGA